>JADLEF010000357.1 GCA_020846295.1 Acidimicrobiales bacterium | reverse complement strand
CTTCGCCTGGACCTACACCGGCCAACCCCTCACCACCGGCAACACGCGCGAGACTTCCGCGCGGCAGCACTAGGGGATCGGGGCCGGTGGCGGGCCTACAGCTCGGCGAGGGTGGGGCCGGCGCCGCGGACCCTGGTCTGGCGCAGGTGGCGACGCCAGCGGGTGGCGTCGTAGCCGCCGCCGCGGTGCAGCATCGTGCGGTTGTCCCAGATGACGGTGTCGCCCGGCGTCCAGCGGTGGCGGTAGATGTTGGCCTCGACGGTGGCACAGGCGTTCAGCTCGTCGATGAGGCGGCGGCTGTCGATGCCGGACCAGCCCACGATCGAACGGGCGTGGGAGCCGACGTAGAAGTTCTTGCGGCCGTTGCCCGGGTTGGTGCGCACCAGCTTGTTGACCACCGGCGGCAGCGAAGCGGCGTGGTTGGGGTCGACCGGTGCGATCTGCGAGCGGGAGAACACGTAGTCGTGCCACACCCGCAGTGGGTCGATCTCAGCCTGCCGGGCCGCCGGGAGGTCCTCGTACGCGGTGCGCATGCTGGCGAAGAGGGTGTCGCCGCCCTCGCCGGGCACCTCGTAGGCGTGCAGGATCGACACGTAGGAGGGGATCTCGCGGAACGACGAATCCGAGTGCCACAGCTCGTTGGCCCGCTGGAAGCGGGTGTTGGGGTCGTCGGTGTCCCGGGCGGTTGCAGCGTCGAGGACGTTGCCGATGGTGCCGAGGTAGACGCGCTCACCGGTGCGGCCGAACTGCACGTGGTTCTCCTCGGGCTCGCCGAGCAGGCGGGTGAAGGCGAGCTGTGCCTCGTCGGTCATGGGCTGGTCGGGCAGGCAGAGCACCGAGTGCTCGTCGATGGCCGCCCGCAACGCGTCGATCTTGTCCCCGTCGAGCCCGGCGGTCACGTCCACCCCGAGCACCCGGGCGCCGAAGCGCTCGTGCAACGGTTCGATCACCAGCTGTGCCATGACGCGACCCTACGCCGCCACCCCGCCATACCGAGTGGTACGACGAGGTGACGGCGCAGATGGCCGGGGGGAGATCAGGGTTGCGAGGAGATCAGGGGATCCGAGGAGATCAGGACGGCGGGAGCAGGACCTTGTCGATCACGTGGATGACGCCGTTGCTGGCCTCGACATCGACCGCGGTGACGTTCGCGTCGTTCACCATCACCTTGTCGCCGTCGACGGAGATCGTCACCTCGGCGCCGTTGACGGTGGCGGCCTTCTTGCCGTCCATGGTCACGACCTGGCTGGAGGGGACCTCACCGGCGATCACGTGGTAGGTGAGGATCTTGGTCAGCTGATCCTTGTCGGCCAGCAGTTCCTCCGCGGTGAGGTCGAGCGAGGTGAGCGCGGCGGCGAACGCCTCGTCGGTCGGGGCGAACACCGTGAAGGGGCCGGGGCCGGACAGCGTGTCGACCAGGTCGGCGGCGGTGACCGCAGCGACGAGCGTCTCGAAGGTGCCCGCGCCGACGGCGACATCGACGATGGTGCCCTCGGCCTCCGACTCTTCGCCGTCGGCCATCGAGTCCGCCGTCGTCTCCTCGGTGGTGGCGCCGGCGGCGGTGGTGGCGGAGGGCTCAGCGGTGTCGGCGCTGTCGTCACCGCCGCAGGCGGCGAGGGTCAACGCCAGCGCGGCAGCAGCGGCGCTGACGCGGAAACGGCGGGAATTGGGGGAGAAACGCATGTCGACTCCTTGAAGGTCGTTCGCTTCGACGTGCCCCTGTTTCGCCGGTCATCGCGCCGGTGGATGCACCGAAGGGAAGAATCCTTCCGAAACGTGAGCGCAGCGAGACCGACGTCACAGTCGGGGGTTGGTAGGTTGTGGCTCCGAAAGGGGCCGGGTTCATGGAAGACGCAACCGAGGTCGCGGTCACCGTCGCCGGGCGCTGCCCGGGGCCGTCCGTGCAGGACATCTACGCCGCCGATGCGGTGCCGCCGCCGGCGGTGCTGCGCCACGAGGCGCCGCCGAGGCCGATGAGCGACGCCGACATCGGCGCCGAGCGGTACTGGAGCCGGGATTGGCACGAGCGCGAGGTGCGCGGCGTGTGGGAGCGGTGCTGGCAGATGGCCTGCCGCATCGAACAGCTGCCCGAGGTGGGCGACCACGTCGTCTACGACATCGCCCACCACTCCCTCATCGTGGTGCGCACCGGCCCGGACCCGACCGACGTGGCGGCGTACGTGAACTCGTGCCTGCACCGCGGCACGTTGTTGCGCACCGAGCCGGGCAACGCCACCCGGTTCCGCTGCCCGTTCCACGGGTTCACGTGGGATCTGCAGGGTCGGCTCGTCGCGGTGCCCGCCGAGTGGGACTTCCCCCACGTGCGGCCGGAGGAGTTCTGCCTGCCGCAGGCGCACGTGGCGTTCTGGGGCGGGTTCGTGTTCGTGAACCTGGCGGACGATCCCGAGCCGTTCGAGGACTACGTCGAGATCCTGCCCGAGCACTTCGCCGCCTTCCCGTTGGAGGACCGCTACCTCGCCGCGCACGTGGCCAAGGTGATGCCGTGCAACTGGAAGTTGGCCCAGGAAGCGTTCATCGAGAGCTACCACATCCCCGTCGCCCACGCCCAGACCGCGGCGTATGTCGGCGATCTCAACACGCAGTACGACGTGTACCCGGGGGTACGGCACGTCAACCGGATGATCACTTGCGAGGGGGTGCCGTCGCCGTCGTTGCGCGACGTGCCCCCGCAGGAGACGGTGCGACGCATGCAACGGGATCTGCCGTTCCACTCGGGCAAGCCGATCGAGGTCGGCCCCGGGGACAACCCGCGCACGCTGCTGGCCGAGCGCGCCCGCCGCAAGATCGGCGCCGCCGCCGGACGGGACCTGTCGGGCGCCTCCGACGCCGAGGTGCTCGACGCCATCGAGTACTTCCTGTTCCCCAACCTGGTGCCGTGGGCCGGCCACGGCGTGCCGATCGCCTACCGGTTCCGGCCCAACGGGGACGATCCGGAGACGTCGATCATGGAGCTCATGCTGCTGTTCGCCAAGGCGGAGGACGGCAGCCACCCACCGGCGGCGAGCTGCACGCAGCTGACGGTGGAGCAGAGCTGGCAGGAGGCGCCCGAGCTGGGCGGGGCCGGGTTCATCGTGGACCAGGACACCGACAACCTGCGCCGCATCCAGCGGGGGTTGCGCGCCTCCCGCAAGGGCGCGGTGACGCTGGCCCGCTACCAGGAGTCGCGCATCCGCCACTTCCACGAGACCCTCGACCACTACGTCGGCCTGGCCGACTGACCACAGACCGACACCCCCACAGAGGACCGCACCATGCGCATCGGTATGGCCAGCTACTTCGGCACCACGCCCCGACGAGACTTCTCCTTCGTGCGGGACTTCTCCGTCTGCACCGAGGAGCTCGGCTTCGCCACGATGTACGCGCCGGAACACGTCGTGTTCTTCCCGTCGTACACCTCGAAGTACCCGTACTCCGCCGACGGCAAGCCCAACTGGGGGCCGGACGCCGGCGCCTACGACCCGCTGTTCGTGTGTGCCGCAGCGGCACTGGCCACCACCACCATGCGGGTGGCGACCAGTGTGCTGATCCTGCCCGAGCGGCCGGCGCTGCTGGTGGCCAAGGAGGTGATGACCCTCGATCACCTGAGCGGCGGGCGCTTCGATCTGGGTCTGGGCATCGGGTGGTCGAGCGAGGAGTACGCGGCCCTGGGCGTGCCGTTCGAGCGGCGGGGGCGCCGGGCCGACGAGTACCTCGAGGCGATCCGGGCGGCGTGGACGCAGGACCGGGCCAGCTACCACGGCGAGTTCGTGTCCTTCGACGACGTGGTGCTGCGGCCGAGGCCGGTCAACGGGACGGTGCCGCTGATCGTGGGCGGCGACTCGAAGGGTGCGATGCGCCGGGCGGCCCGGTTGGGTGACGGCTGGTTCGGCTGGTGGGCGTCGGGTGAGTTGGAGCCACACCTGGCCGAGCTGCGCGAGGTGATGGCGGCCGAGGGTCGGGCGCATGACGAGGGGTTCTCGCTGCGGGTCGGGCTGCCCATCGCCGGGACGCCCTACGACGAGGTGGCGGCGAAGGTGGAGGAGGCGGCGCGCCTCGGGGTGGACGAGTTCGTGCTCGGCCCGGCGGTGCCGACCAACGGGTTCGACGAGCACCTGCGCCGCTGGGCGGAGTGCGCGTCGCTGCGTTGAGCCGCCGCGCTCGGGGCCGGTCACGCGCGCGGGCGCTGGTGCCCATCCTGGAGGAGGCGGCCGCCCGTCCTCCGGTGGTGCTGTGCCCCACGGTCGGGGGTGGCCAGGTGTTCCGCCGGGACCTACCGCTTTCCCCGGTTCGGAGCGCGACCTGCTGGCCCGCGGCCTGCTGAGGGGCGGCGGGCGCCCACCGCGCCAGGCCCGCCTGTTCCTCGTGTTCGCCCTCGCCGCCGGCTGGTCGACGCCGGCTGGTCGACGCCGCGCATCGACGCCGAGCTCGAGGCACGGGCCGGCTGACCGTCCACGCCTCCCCGGTGAGCGAGGGCGGAACTGGACGACAGACCGAGCAGCATGTTGCCGCTTCGTTCTCGCCGGGGACCCGGCGACAGGCGACGGTGGGCAGGGCTGCAGCGCCGGCCCATGACGGGCGCCACCTTCGGCCCGACCGAGGCAGTCGGCCGGCCCTTCAACCGTCGGCGGAGGCCTGAACCTGTGCGGCCACCGATCCCGCCGGCGGCGTCGGCGTGACCGGTCGCGCCACCGCGAGACGTCCGTCTCGTCGCTTTGGCTACCCGGCTCTTCGCGTGCTGGCGGGGTCAGTTGTCGAAGTTGCGGAAGCCGTGACCGACTCGCTTGATCGTTTCGATGAGCGGGTTCAACGCTTCGGTCGGTCCGTTGGACCCGTGGACGGGCGATGTCGACCACCGCGGACAGGGACCGCGTCGATGCCTTCGACTTGGCCTTCGAGAACCCGGTCCCATCAACCCCGATCATGCTCACCTCCGCGGTGCGGGCCGGGGTCGCAACCCGAAACCTGGTTGGACCCCTGTCCCCTTGCTGGTGGACCCCGCCATCACCGACCGCACGTCACCCCGCTCAATCGCAGGGCGCCGCAATTTCTCCAGTTTCCGCTCCGGCGCAACACCGAACCCCGCTAGCATTGCGTCATGTCGGCGGGCATGGAATGCAGGTTGCAGGCCACGGTGCATCATCTGCACGCGATCGGTGATCCGTCATGTCGAGTTGGGTTGCTCCAGAAGGTGGTGAACCTCGCCCAGGAACTGCTGCGCCGTGAAGCAGTACGGATGAAGCAGGATGGCGGGCACCGGGCGGAGGGGTTCGTGTCGCCTTCCGCCTGGCTGGCCTGCCACACGGGCCTGAGCGGCGTGGCGGCGCGGGCGGTGGTGCGCCAGGCCGTCGAGTTGGAACACATGCCGGCCAGTGCTGCTGCGGCGGAGCGTGGCGCGTTGTCCGAGCAGCAGGTGCGGTTGCTGACCGAATGCCGGCGGGCGGATCCCGAGCAGTACGACGCGGACACCGACGCGGCGTTCGTTGCATTGCCCGTCGCCGAGCTCGTGCTCGCCGCCCGGGCATGGAAAGCGGCGGCAGAGGACCGGCGCCATGACCCGAACAAACCGTCCGGTACGCCGCCCGAACAGGCGAGCGTGCACCTCTCCCAGCTGCTGGACGGGCGCTGGCGGCTCGACGGCGTGCTGAACCCGCACGACGGTGCGGTGTTGAACCAGGCGTTGGACCAGTCCATCGCCCGGCAGCTGCAGGCCCAACGCGACGGCGACCCATCGGTCGAACGGTTGTCGGTAGGCGCGATGCGAGCGCAGGGCCTGGTCGATCTCGCCGCGCAGGCGTTGCGGGACGCGCCGGGGCAAAGGTCGCGCAACGGCCGGTACCGCATCAACCTCATCATCCGCCCCAACGCGGACGGCACGAAGGTCGAGCCCGACGGACCGTTCCCACCCGAAGCCTGGTGCGACAGCCCCTGGGTCCGTGTCGTGCTCGGCGCGCACGGTGAGCTCCTCGATGTCGGCCGGGCGACGCGCCAGTGGCCCGAAGCGATCTGGAACGCGATCGTGCAACGGGACCGCACCTGCCGCTTCCCCCACTGCGACCGACCCGCCCACTGGTGCGACGTCCACCACTGCACCCACTGGCAAGACCACGGCTCCACCAGCGCCGCCAACGGCCTGCTGCTCTGCCGCCGCCACCACGTCTTCATCCACACCCACCACTGGACCGTGCAGCTCGACGAACACCAACAACCCGTGTTCCGACAACCCGACGGCACCACCCACCCACCCGGACCAGCGCGACGCGTTCACGCCGAGCCGAGCAGGCCGCGCCCCGGGTAGTCGCCAACGAGGTGAAGCCGGCGGCCGATGCCCGGGAACGAGATGCCCGGGAACGATCCGCTTCGATGGTCGCCGCCGGCACCTACAACAACCGAGTGCAACGACCGCCCCCGACGGGTGCAAACGGCGCACCAACACCCGCCGAACCCGGCGACCACCTGGTCCATCGGGCTCAACTCCGCCCCTGCCTCGGCCGATGCAAGTGCAATGCGCCGACGCCTCGGATCCCTGGTGGTTGTCACGCTGGCCCTCCTCGCGCTCTTCGTCGGCGCACCGTCCGGCGCCGTGGACCCCGGCCCGGTGGTCACCACGCTGATCGGTGGGCTCGGCTTCCCGACCGGCCTGGCCGTCGACGCCGCGGACAACGTCTACATCGCCGAAGCGTTCGGCTTCCGGGTGGCGAAGGTGACCCCTGGCGGCGCGGTGAGCACGGTGGCCGGCGGCATCGGACCGGGCAGCGCGCTGGGGGAGCTCTACGTCGCTGACGGGCTGGCGCTCGATGCCGCAGGCAACGTCTACGTTGCCGAGAGCCACAACGCCCGGGTGACGAAGGCGACCCCGGCCGGCGTGCACAGCATCGTGGCCGGCGGCAACGGCACCGGCTCGGCGATGAACCAGCTGGACACCCCGTTCGGCGTCGCGGTCGACGCCGCCGGGAACGTGTTCGTCGCCGACGGGTACAACCTTCGGGTGCAGAAGGTGACCCCGGCCGGCGTGGCCTCCACCGTCCCCGGGCTTGGCACGGTCAGGCCGGCGGGCATGCGGTTCGATGCATCGGGCAACCTGTACATCACCGATCGATGGAACAACCAGGTGCTCCGCATGACCCCGGGCGGCGCGGTGACGACCGTCGCCGGCAGCGGTGGCGGCGGATCCGGCCCGGACCAGCTGCAGTCACCGGAGGGCGTCGCCATCGACGCCGACGGCAACCTCTACATCGCCGACCGGAACAACCACCGCGTCCAGAAGGTGACCCCCGCCGGCGTGATCACCACGGTGGCCGGGGGCAACGGCCAGGGAAGCGGGCCGAACCAGCTGGACAGCCCGCGCGACGTGGCCGTGGACAGCACCGGCGCCATCTACGTCGCCGACGCGTTCAACGACCGGGTCCAGAAGATCGTGCTGCCCGCCGCGGTCACGACGACAACGACGGCGCCGACCACCACCACGACGGCGGGGTCCGCGCCGAGCCGGGAGATCACCGGGGATCTGGCCGGCAAGGGTGGCATCGAAGGTGCCGTCGCCCGCCTCCACATGGCGGTGTACCGCACCCAACCCGACCCCGCCACGGTGGCCGACTGGGTGACCGAGCACAACGACGGCATGGCGCTGGTCGACATCGCCGCCGCCTTCGCCAACACCCCGGAGTTCGCCGCCGACTACGACGGCCTCGACGATCAGGGCTTCATCGTCGCCCTGTACAACAACGTGTACGGCCGGCCGGCGGACGGCCCAGGCTTCAGCTGGTGGTTGGGTGAACTGCAGGCGCGGCCGATCCGCTCCTTCATCCTCCTGCAGTTCTGCCAGACCCCGGAGTTCGCCAGCCGCACGAACACGAGCTGACGCCGCCACCGGCGTCGTGATGGGCCGGCGACGACGCGCTCACTCCAACACGCCGGCGGCAGCGATCTCGGACAGCCGCTCGTCGTCGTAGCCGAGGATACCGAGCAGTACGTCGAAGGTGTGCTGGCCGAGCGAGGGCCCGGCGGCGGTCACCTGGTCCGGTGAACGGGAGAACCGGAAGCGGGGACCCTCGATCCAGAACGTGCCGTGGTCGGCGTGGGCGACCTCGCGGAAGTGGCGGCGGTGCACCAGCTGCGGATCGCCGACCAGGTCGGCGGACACCTGCACCATGTGGGCGGCGATCCCCGCGCCCTGGAGGCGCTCCTGCAGCGCGAACCCGTCCCGTGACGCGGTCCAGGCGGCGACGATCCCTTCCAGTTCGTCCTCGCGGGAGCGGCGGGCGTCACGGTCGAGCGCGGCGAGCTCGCCAGTGAGACCGGCGATGTCGCACAGGGCGCGCCACTGCTCGTCGCCCTCGACGGCGATGGCGATCCAACGGTCCTCCCCCGCCACCGGGAAGGCGCCGTGGGGCACCATCGTGGGGTGGCGGTTGCCGACGGCGGGCGCGATGGCGCCGTTGGCCTCGTAGTCCAGCACGGCCGGGGCGAGGAAGCCCATGGCCGCCTCGGCCTGGGACAGGTCGATGTACTGGCCCTGCCCGGTGCGCTCGCGGTGCTCGAGCGCGGCGAGCAGGGCGCAGGTGAGGTAGCGGGGCGACATGTAATCGGTGTAGGCGCCGAACACGCCGGCCGGGTCGCGGTCCGGCCAGCCGGTCATCTCGTAGAAGCCGGACATCGCCGCGCCCATGGTGCCGAACCCGGCCAGGCTGGACATCGGCCCGTACTGGCCGAACAGGCACGTCGAGGCGACGATGATGTCCGGCTTGATGGCGCGCAGCGCCTCGTAGTCGAGCCCCCAGCCGCGCATCGCCTTGGGGGAGAACGAGTCGGTGACGATGTCCGCCCAGCGCACGAGGTCCTCGATGACCGCCCGGGATTCGGGTTTGCTGAGATCGAGCGTGATGCCGAGCTTGCCGGCGTTCATGTTCTGGTAGAGGCCGCTGTTCTCGGCGCCGCCGAGGTCGTTGAGGAACGGGCCGATGGTGCGGGCGGTCTCGGTGCGGTTGAACGTCTCGACCCGCACGACGGTGGCGCCCTGGTCGGCGAAGACGCGGGTGGATCCCGGCCCGGCCATGACCCACATGAAGTCGAGGATCTTCACACCGTCGAGGGCGCCGCCGGCGAGCGGCTCGGTTGCGTCCCGCGGCGCGGTCACGCCCACGGGGTTCGCGACGGACGCAGGGCGGGCCTCGGCCAGCACGGCGGCGGTGTCGGCCCCGAGCGCGGGGGCGGTGGTGGCGACCTCCAGCGGGGTCGCCGAGAACTTGGCGAACGGCCCGGGGATGCGCGCCGGACGGTCGAGCCCCGGGAGCTGCACGGTCCGCCAGAACTCGCGGGCGGCGTAGTGCTCGTTGTCGACCACGTCACGCACGTTGGCGATGGGCACCAGCAGCAGGCGGCGCCGCAGGGCCTCGGCCAGCAGGTCGGCCTTGGTGCGCTTGGCGGTGAACGCCTCGGCGACGTCCTGGATGTGGTCGTAGTCGCTGGCGGGGCGGCGGCCGGTGGTGACCGCGTCGACGAAGTCGATCCATTCGAAGGCGAGCTCCTCGTCGGTGCACTCACCTTCTTCGTGGATCCATTCGAACAGGCGGCGGCCGAACGGTCCGATGGCCTCGCCGAAGAGGATGGTGTTGGACACGTACCCATCCGCAGCCCGTGAGCGCAGCCGCACGTTGAACGGCCCCGCCTTGGTGCCGCCGCTCATCCGGTTGATCTGCGCCGAGTTGAGCAGGCTGCTCAGCGCGTAGGACTGGGTGGCCTGCAGGATGGCCTGCTGGGCGCTGACGTCGACGTGCTGGCCGAGGCCCGAGCGGCGGCGCTCCCGCAGGGCGATGAGCGTGGCGGCCGCCGCTTCGGCCGAGGCGTGCAGGAACGCCTGGTCGAGCGGGACGCGCAGCGGCGGACGGTCGGCGTCGCCCATCATGGACATCTGCATGC
Source organism: Acidimicrobiales bacterium (assembly GCA_020846295.1). Taxonomy (GTDB): domain Bacteria; phylum Actinomycetota; class Acidimicrobiia; order Acidimicrobiales; family CAIXPF01; genus CAIXPF01. The sequence goes on along the minus strand of JADLEF010000357.1, from coordinate 18,550 downwards.
CGGCGGCGACGACGGTGAGGTCGGTGGCGTGCCAGCGCGCCTTGGGTCCGTCCTGACCGAACGGGGTGATCGAGGTGTGCACCAGGGCCGGGTTGTGGGCGGCGAGCTCGGCGGGGCCCAGCCCGCGGGTGGCCATGGCGCCGGGGGTGGCGGTCTCGATCAGCACGTCGGCACCGCGCACCAGGTGGAGGAAGCGGTCGCGGTCGGTCGGGTCCTCGGCGTTGTCGAGGTCGAGCACGACGCTGCGCTTGCCCCGGTTGTAGGACCAGAACCACAGCGAGCTGTCCGGGTCGCCGGCACGGTCCTCCCCTCCGGCGAACGGGCCGATCCGGCGTGACGGTGAGCCGCCCGGCGGTTCGATCAGGATGACGTCGGCGCCCAGGTCGGCCAGGATCTGGCCGGCCAACTGGCCCCGGTGATCGCTTGCATCCAGTACTCGCAACCCGGTCAGCATGGGGAAGATCTAGCTCATCGCCGACCCGCCCGCTCGCCGGATGGCCCGCGGCGGCGCGCCGGGCTCACACCGGCAGCTCCTGGCTGAGGTAGGTGCCGAAGCGGTGGGCCGCGGTGCGCTGGAGCAGGGGGGCCACCTCAGGGTCGGCGCTGAACGCCTCGAAGCGATCACCGAAGGACTCGGCCGGGGCACTGATGTTCGACACCACGTACGGGGGGACCGGCCCACCGATCTGCGCCATGAGGGCATGGGCCACCAGCCCGTGGCGAGCGGCGGCCGCGTCGATGACCGGCAGCCCGGCCAGCACGTCGGGGTGGGGGGCGAGCGCGGCCAGCATCGCCAGGCGCAGCGGCCCGCCGCCGGTCCACGTCTCGGGGCGGAACTCGGGCAGGGGGCGCAGCAGCGTGTTGCGGGGCGGGCCGCTGAGGTTCGGGCCGGCCGCCGATTCGGCCAGGATGGCGTGGGTCTCCGGATCGGCCATGGTGGCGTCGTTCTCGTTGATGGTGGCGGCAAATGAGTGCGACAGCGTCGTCGCGCTCAACGTGTAGGAATGCTCCCCGCCCCACACCGTCATCCAGGCGGACACCGTCGGGTTGTGGCGTTTGATGACGCCCACGATCCGGGTGAACTTGACCATCCCGGGCCCGAGGCGGCCGGGGAGCGCGGTCCAATTGGCGATGTTGACGACGGGGGCCATGGCATCCTCCTGTGCGGGCAGCAGATCCGCCGCCGTTTGCCGACATCCTCGGGGTGCCCGACGGGTCGTGGCGTCAGGGATTTCCCTGTGTCGCGCGCTACCGTGCGCGCCATGCAGGCGCTACGGGTGCCCGGTGACGTGCTGGTGCACCTGCGGCGGGCGCGGGACCACATCGATCGCCACTTCGCCGAACCGCTCGATCTGGCCGGCCTGGCCCGGGTGGCCGGGCTGTCGCGGTTCCACTTCCATCGCCTGTTCCGGGCCACGTACGGCGCCACGCCGGCCCAGCACCTGACCCGCCGCAGGGTGGAGCGGGCCCAGGACCTGCTGCGGGCCACCAACCTGACGGTGACCGAGGTGTGCTTCGCGGTGGGCTATGCGAGCCTCGGCTCGTTCAGCGCCCGGTTCAAGGAGCTGGTCGGTGAGAACCCCAGCGAGTTCCAGCGTCGCTACGCGGTGGCCGGCGCGCCGCGCATCCCCGGTTGCTTCGTGTTCATGTGGGGTCTCGCCGAACATCGCAAGGGTGGAGAAGCGTGCCCGGGCGGCGGGTCCGTAGGGTCGCAGCCATGATCACGAACATCTCCCTGACCACCGTGTGGGTGAAGGACATCGAGGCGTCCAAGCGGTTCTACGTCGAGAAGCTGGGCTTCGAGCCGCGCGACGACGTGACCTTGGGCGAGGACTTCCGCTGGTGCACGATCGGCCATCCGTCCCAGCCGGAGCTGCACGTGCACCTGTCCACACCGGGCCCGCCGCTGTCTCCCGAGCTGACCGCGTCGATCATGCGGGCACTGGACGAGGGCGGCACGTTCGCGCTGGGCCTCAACGTCGACGATTGCGCCGCCACCGTCGCCCGGCTCGAGGCGGACGGCGTGGTGGTGCTCAACCCGCCGGCCGAGCGCCCGTACGGGGTGGAGGCGTTGATCCGGGACAACACCGGGAACTGGCTGGTGCTGGTCGAGCCGCGGGAGTGGACGCCGGAGCAGATCGCCGAGTTCGCGGGCGAGGACCCGTCGACGCTGAACCCGATGGCCGACCGCAGCTGAGGAGCACCGACCAGTGAGCGACGTGCCCGAGACGGTGGACGACTACCTTGCGGCCCAGCCGGATGCGACGCGGGAGCGGCTGCAGGAGGTCCGCCGCCGCATCCTCGCCGCCGCCCCCGGGGCCGAGGAGTCCATCCGGTATGGTATGCCCGGCTTCCGGTTGGCCAACGGCCACCCGGTGTACTGCGCCGGCTGGAAGCAGCACATCAGCCTGCACGACATCCCGGTGTTCGATCCCGAGCTCGAGGGTGAGGTGGCGCCGTTCCGCAGCGGCAAGGACACGCTCAAGTTCCCCCACCGCCGGCCAATCCCCTTCGAGCTGATCACCCGGATCGTCACGGCCATCGCCGGCCGCCCCTGACCCGCCACGAGCGTTCGCCGCTGCGCTCGTGCTGTTCGGGCGGTATTCGGGCAGGGGCGGCGGGCGGCGGGCGGCGGGCGGCGGGCGGCGGCAAATGTGCCCAAACGGCGCGATCGCCGCCCCGACCCAGCCGGCGCAAGCCGCTGACCTGGGCGTTCGCAAGTGGTGTCCGGGGCCCGTTGGCATTTTCGGCACAGTTGCCCTGCGGCGGACCCCGACCAGCCGCCCAGAGGTCGGTCGGATCAGCCGACGGTCGCTTCCGACTGCATGACCGCGATGCTGGCAACGGCTGCGCCGGCGGGGCTCAGTGCGTCAGCTTGAGACCGATCACCGAGCCGACGATGCCGAGGACGGGCGTTCAGCTGAACACCGCCGCCCAGGGCAGCGGAGCGAATGGCAGGCGGGGCCTCCAGTGCTGGATCCCTGCGCCGATGCTCCACGGCCGATTCGACGTCGAATCGCCCATGTCGACGTCATCGGATCTGGTGCTCACCGCCAGCGTCCCCCGGGGACGCTGGCGGCAGGCGATCGCACGCCCCGCGCGCAAACATCCCGTCTCCCGCCCTGCGCCGATTCGCGTTCGAATCGGCGCGACGGGTTACCCGACACGTGCCGACGGAGCGCGAGTCTCTGCTGGTCGGTGTTCGGCTGCTGAGCAGGCCTTGGTAGCCGCCGAACTCAGGCCGGCGGGAAGGCGGTGGCCAGGGCGGCGGCGACCGCACGCTGGTCGATCACCGGTGCGCGGCCGGGCGGCGGGCGCAGCAGGCTCGCCAGCGCCTCGGGCCAGGCGCAGATCACGCCGCCGACGCGAGGCGGCTTGAAGCGCCAGCCCGGCCAGTCGGCCCCGACGACGCAGAGCACGCCCTGCACGTCGACCCCGGCCCTGATGCCGGCACCGACATCCGGCTGGGCGGCGATGCGATGCAGCGCGGCGCGCACCACGTCGCGCTGTTTGAGCACGCCGGCCACGAGGTTGGTGCGGTCCCGGCCGCCCACGTAGAGCCGTTCGTCGGTGCGCAGGAACCCGCCCACGTCGCGCCGCTCGACCTTGCCGGCATACCGCTTGGCATCGATGACCCACACGCCCGATGCGGTCACCGCCAGGTGGTCGATGTTGGCCGTGCTGCCGGGGATGCGTCGATCGTGCAGCGGGATGACGTCGGCGCAGAGCTCGAGCGCCAGCGCCACCTCCTCCTCACCGGCGGCGCCGGTCTTCCACGCACGGGTGGCCTGCGACTCGGCACCGAGCTGCGGCTTGGGGGTCAGCGCGTTGACCAACCGGCCGGCCAGCGGGTGCTGCGAGCGGAGCCGGTGCGCCGGGCGGCATCGTCGGCGATGGCCTGTTCCCGCTGCTGCCGTTCCCGAGCCGATCGACGCTCGTACTGCCGCCGGGCCGACCCGCCCGCCCGGCCGGTGTCGATCGGTTCCGGAGCCGCGGGCACGGTCGGCGCCGCCGGCTCGACCGGATCAACGGGAGCTTCGGCAGCGGGCCGCAGGTCGATGACCCGCGGCGGTGTGGCGACGCAGGCCTCGCACCACACGAGCCGCTGCCCGGCGTCCCACCAGGCGACGGTGCCCACACCGAGCGGTATGGCGCACGCTGCGCACCTGTCCGCCCGCCGCAACGCCAACCGCTTCGCCATGCGCACCTCCGACTCCTCCGGTCTCACGCTGCCGTCGGTCGGCGACGATCACAACTGGCCCAGCGAAGAAGATCAGGTCTGGCGGCCAATGCTGGCCGGCGGACTTGGTGGGTCAGGTACGAGCGTTGCAGGGTGGCTGCTGGAGGAGGGTGGCCCGGTGGGGTCGCGCTCTCCGGCATCGGCCTCGCCCGGGCCGCCGCCGGCTGGCGAACCGGCCGCCATCGAGACCGCCACCGCCCTGCGACCAACGAGGTTCGTGCAGGAGTGGGCGCTGCTTGCGTATCGCTGCAATCAGCAGCAGAATGCATGCATGGCGTCGGTGACCATTCGAGATGTGCCCGACGAGACCCGCGATGAGCTTGCCGCTCGAGCGGCCAGATCGGGACGGTCGCTCCAGGAGTACCTGCGGCTGGAGCTCATCGAGCTGGCCCGTCGACCGGACCCCGCCACGCTTCTGCACCGAGTCCAGCAGCGAAAGGCACGCACCGGCTCCAAACTCGACCCGGCCACGATCCTCGCCTTGCGGGACGGCGATCGGCGATGACCATCGTCGTCGATGCGTCGTTCGTGGTTGCTGCGCTGGTCGACAGCGGAACCGCTGGCACCCGCGCCGCCGAGCTGCTCGGCGAAGGGCCACTCGTCGCACCACACCTGATGCCCGTCGATGTGGCGAACATCTTGCGGCGAGCGGTTCTCGTCGGCTCGCTGGGTGCCGACGTCGCGGCACTCGCCCACGCCGACCTGCTGGACCTCGGTGTGGTGCTCTATCCCTACGAGCCCTTCGCCGGTCGATGCTGGGCGCTCCATCCGAACGTCACCGCCTACGACGCGTGGTACGTCGCTCTGGCCGAAGCCCTCTCCGCTCCGCTCGCAACGCTCGATGGACGATTGGCTCGGGCCCCGGGCGTGCGCTGCGAGTTCCTCGTCACTGGACCTTGAGCTTCCGAGAGACAGCGGGCCGAGCGACCGGCTCAGTGGGTCAGCTTGAGGCCGATCACGGAGCCGACGATGCCGGCGAGGAACAGCAGCTTCGGCACGCTGGCCGCTTCGTCGCCGGTGAGCATGGCGTAGGCCACGGTGAGGGTGGCGCCGATGCCCACCCACACGGCGTAGGACGTGCCCACCGGCAGCTGGCTCATGGCGTAGGCGAGGCCGGCCATGCTGAGCGTGAGCGCAGCGAAGAACACGAGCGTGGGCCCGAGTCGGGTGAAGTTGGCGGAGCGACCCAGGGCGGTGGCCCACACCGCTTCCATGCCGCCCGATGCGATGAGGATGAACCAAGCCATGACGACCTGCCCTTGTGGGCCGTCTTGTCGCGCTCCGGGTACGGCACCCCTCGTCCGGGAGCCTGGTGCAGGCTCTGCCAGGGGCCAACCTGAACGACGGCTGAACTATTCCGTTGCGGGACGGTTCGATACCCGGTCGGCCGCGATACCTGGGCCGGTGCGAGCGGCGTCGGGCGGTGCGATGACTCCCGATGCGATGCCAGGGTGTCGCCAACGGTCCGGGAGTCGGGCGGTCGAGGACAAGGGACAGGGGCCGACGTGCCGACGCAGGAAGCGGTGCGCAACGAGGTGCTGGCCCGCTTCGACGGCATCGCCGATGGGCTGGCGACCGACGTGGGAGCGGCGGAGTCCGCCGGTCGCCCGCCGGACTCGACGGTCGAGCTGCTGCGCTCGGCCCGGATGCTGTGGTTGAAGGTGCCGGCGGAGCTGGGCGGTTTCGAGGCGGAGCCGGCGTTGCAGATCGAGGTGTTCGAGCGACTGGCGCTGGCCAACCCCTCGGCGGCGTGGTGCACGTTCATCTATGCCGACACCGCCGGCATGGCCACCTCGAGGCTGGGCGACGACGGGTTGGCGCGCTACCTCGACGGCGACGACGGGGCCCCAACGGCCGGCGGCGGCGGGTTGTGGCCGGGCAGGCTACGCCGAGTCGACGGCGGGTACCGTCTGACCGGTCGGTTCCGTTATGGCAGCGGCATCGCCGCAGCGAAGTGGGTGCACCTGGCCGGCGTGCTGGGCGATGAGGACGGCGGTCGCATGACGATGCGCCAGTGCCTGGTGCGCAAGAACGATCTCCAGCTCGATGACAACTGGGACGTGCTGGGCATGCGCGGCATCGGCAGCATGGACTTCGCGGCGGAGGATGTGTTCGTCCCCGCCGAGCTGACCTACGAGGCGCAGTGCGCGCCGCTGCGGGGCGGGCGCCAGTACCGGACCGGGGTGGCCGGCTACCTCGGCTACACGATCCCGGCGGTGGCCGCCGGCGCCACCCGCCGGGCGCTGGACGAGGTGGTGGCCGGCGCGGCCGGGTCGGTGCGCGGCTACCGGTCACCCGAGCCGCTGGCCGACAACCCGGCGTTCCACCGTTTCGTGGGCGAGGCAGACCAGAAGCTGAAAGCGGCCACGGCGTTGATGATGGCCAACGGCGAACCGTTGATGGAGGCGGTCGACCGCCAGGGCGGCACCGCCGATGCGCAGGAGGTGGAGGTCCGGGCGGCGGCGGCGCTGGCCACCAACCTGGCGCTGGAGGCGATCACCGGCCTGGTCCCGTTGGCCGGCGGCAGTGGCGTGCGCACCGGTTCACTGGTGGAACAGGCCCTGCGGGACATCGGCGTGATGACCACCCACTACGTCGTCGCCGGCTCCGCCATCGAATACTACGGTCGCACCCTCCTCGGCCTCCCCGCCGACCCCCTGGGATAGCTCCAGTCGTGGCGGGCGAAGGGCACCAGACGGCTTACGTGGCCAACCGCTCGGCGAGCCGCCGCATCGCCGAGCGCAGCGGCCCCACCTCGTTCTCGACCACGTCCTGCACGATGGCGTGATCGGTGTCGAAGTAGCGATGCGTGAGGTGATCCCTCATGCGTGCGATCGCCCGCCAGGGGATGTCGGGTTCGGTAGCCAGCAGGCCGTCGCTGATGCCCTTGACCGCCTCGCCGATTTCGATGAGGCGCACCCGAACGGCGTCGTAGATCAAGCCGTCCGATAGGTCACCTCGGGCGAGATGCGCCTCGATCGCGGCAAGTGCGTCGATGACGTCGGCGATTCGCGCACCGTCATGACGGCTCACAGTGGGAGCGCTTCTGCCAAGACCTCGTCCCGGATGCCAGCGCGCAGCGACTCCGGCGTGCCGATGTCGACGGGCACGCCGAGCAGCTCTTCGAGCTCTGCGCCGAGGGCGAGCAGCGTGAACGGTCGAACGCCGGGGCCGAGCTCGACGAGGAAGTCGATATCGCTCTGCGGGCCCTCATCACCGCGGGCGACGGAGCCGAACAGCGCCACCGAGAGGCCCTGGTGCCGCGCCACCACCGCCTTGATGTCGTCACGCCGCGCCTCGACGAGCTCCCGCAACGGCGTCCTGCTGACCGTGGCCATGGTCGCCAGCCTACGGCCCGATCACCGCCGCCGCCGAACACTGCCAACGGGCGCTACGGCACCCCGTGGCGCCCGTACCGCGCGCCGATAGCGTGCTGGGCGCAGGCCGGTTCATGCCTTGTGTTCGCCGGCCACAACGCAGAGAGGATTGACTTCCGTTGCCCACGCTCGCCGTGATCCCGGTCGTTCCCGGCTGGCTGTGGAAGACGCGGTTGATACCCCGGCTCGTTCGATCCACCAGGCCGGCGCGCTTGAACGTCCGCGAGCGCAGGGTTCCGCGGCCTCGGCGGCGTGGTGAGCAGGACGGACTCCGACGAACAACAACCCGCCGCTCCCGTTGGCAAGGCACGCAACCGCCTCTACGAGCTCCGTGTCGTTGAGCGGGTCAGATTCGAACTCTTTGAACTCGACCGTCATGGTCTCGCCGTCTGCGACCAGCTCGCGAGCCTAGTTCGGTTCCACACCCGCAGACTACGCATAACTTTTGCGCAGAGCGAACGTCATTGCACCCGAGCGCATAACTATGGGTCAGGTGCGCATACCCGGCTCGTGCGGCCGTGGCGTGAGCGCCACGGGCCCAACGCGGCCGGCAACCAGGCCCGCAGCTCCTCGGCTGCCGGCGACCGAACGCTCCGCCGACAGCTGGACCCGTGATCACGAGGTCGACAATCGCTCGCCGGATCGATCCGTCGCACGGAAAGCGCAGCGCTCCGCTGCTGCACGTCGTCGTAGCCTGCCACCGTGTCCGATCACGACGAGCCCGAGCCGGACGAAGCCGACCGGCTTCGGCGAGCTCTCGACCGCGCCGGCCTGCTGGCACGGCCCGAGCGGAGCGCGCTGCGCCGGCCGGACGCTGACGTCGTCGCCGCAGCTCGGGCCAGGGCCGGCAGCGGTACGCCGCTCTCGGAGCTCGTCACCGACGGCCGGTGAACACACTTGTTGCGCGAATCCGGTGTGACCACAGGCGGCCGAATCGATGCTTGCGAGCGCCCCAGTCGAGACGGCTACCTTGCTCGGCGACGCCGAGTCGGCGCTTGGCCGGCTCGATGGCGTCTCGCAGTTGCTGCCGAACCCGAACTTGCTCGTGCGGCCATACCTGGTGCGCGAGGCGGTGGCCTCGACCCGCATCGAGGGGACACGTGCCACCATCACCGAGGTCTTCGACGCTGAGGCCGCCGACACCGAGCTCACTCCCGACCTGCAGGAGGTGCTCAACCACGTGCGGGCCACCGAGCACGCCGTCGCCCGCTTGGCGACGTCGCCGTTGTCCATGCGCCTCGTTCGGGAGGCGCACGCCATCCTGCTCGATGGCGTCCGGGGTCGGGACAAGCAGCCCGGGCAGGTCCGGACCACGCAGAACTGGATCGGCCCGCCGACCTCTACGATCGACACGGCCACCTACGTCCGGTTCCTCCCGACGCTTTGGGCGCGGCGCTCGACGAATGGGAGCGCTTCATCAACGATCGCTCGACGAAGCGGCCCGTGCTGGCCCGAAGCGCACTGATGCACTACCAGTTCGAGGCGATCCACCCGCTTCTCGACGGCCTCGGGCACCTGCAAGCCATCCACGAGCGCGGAGACCTCGACCCGTGGATCGGGTTCTTCTGCAGCGCCGTCGCCGACCAGGCCGGTGACGCCGTGCAGCGAGCCCGGCGCCTGGTGGAGCTGCGCGAGGACTACCGGCAGCGGATCACGCAACCGAACGCCCTGGCGCTCATCGACGTGCTCTTCGACACGCCGGTGCTGACCAGTCGACTCGTGGAGCAGCACCTCAGCGTCACCCGCCCCACGTCGCTGCGACTCCTGCAGCTCCTCGCCGGCGGCCGACATCCTCACCGCTCGCCCCACCGGCCCCCGCGGACAACACCGCTGGCAGGCCGACGACATCGTCCGGGTCCTCACCAGCGAACAGTGACCCGGCCTGACGGACGGCAGGCCGGCTGCGGACCTGCCGCGGCCGCCTCGGATGCGTTCAGCTGAACGCATCCGAGCCGTTGCTCGGCTCAGCTCCCGGGCGGGGTCCAGTCGTACTGGCGTTGCAGGATGGCGTCCATCTGCTCGGGGCTGCGGCCGGGCAGTACGTCGAATCGTTCGAACGTGCCGCTGGCGCCGGCGGCGGAGCCCATGGCGAAGATCATGTCCTCCTCGCCGTCGACGAGCAGCATGAAGTCCCAGGTGCACGAATCGAAGAACATGATCCGTTCGACGCTGCCACCGAGCGACCCGATCATGGCGTGCATAGCCGGCACCCGGCTCTGGTACCCCGCTTCTCGAACACTCGCGAGCGAAGACGCGGCGTATTTGGCAAAGATCACGTACGAGCTCATGGTTCCCCTCCATCTGACGATATGCCAGGCGTCACAGCATACCCGCGGGTGTGGGTCGGCGGTTCGATGGGAGGCCCGGCGGCGCCCCTCCCCGCCGCCGGACCAACCGCAACCCGCGATCCCGGGCCTCGCTCAGATCCCGGCGGAACGGCCGAGTTGGCCGCGCACGCTGAGCGCGTCGTCCACGACGGGCGAGCCAGACGGCGTTCGGCTACGGGCGGGGTGTTCAGCTGAACGCAGTGGAGGCGGGCCATGCGCACAGTCGGGCGCCCAGCGGCCGGATCACTCGCCCGGAGCTCCATAGCTCTCTACCGCGCGAGCTCCCCCAGCGAGGCGCCACCGACGCATCCAAACTGGCTGCGGTTCAGAACAGCGTCCCCTGGCCGTCCTGCGACGAGCTGCCGCCATCGGCGGGCGATCGCACCTGATCGGCATCGGCTTCCCCGCCGGAGGCGCGACCGGGCAGCTCGGCGGCAACGGCGAGCGACTCGCCCCACAGTCGGACCCGGGCGTTGGGGTCGGTCGCAGCACGGGCGATGGCCGCACCCCGATCCTCTGTGGCGAGGTGACGAAGTCCCGCCATCCGCACGGTGGCATCGTTGCACGCCATCGCCGCCTCGATGACGACCCGACGGGCCGCCGGTGGCACGAGTCCTACCGAGTCGAGCAAGCCGAGCAGGAGGGGCGCGGCGACCTTCGCCGGTGCCGCCGACGCACGCTGGTGCACCGCCGCCCACCGAGCGGGCTCGCCCGCGAGGGCCCGGCGCACCGCCCACCTCCGCACCGCCGGCGGGAGACGTCGTCGCACGACCGTCGGCGCAGCATCGGCCGGCTGCTCCGCGTCGACCAGTTCATCCTCCGGCACCTCTCCATCGCTGGAGTCATCCACGGGCGAACCGTCGCCCAGCTCGATGAACACCTCGCCGTCGAACCAGTCGTCGGGGCACCGCCACCACACGTGCTCGTCGGCCTGGATGAACGCCCGGGCCAACAGATCGAGCGCCTCGTCGTCGACCACCTCGGTCACCGCGATGGCGTCCATCAGCCCGGCGGCGCGCTCCCAGCGGGGGTCGGTGGCCAGCAGCAGGACCGTCTCACCCACCCGGTCGGCGCCCGCTGCGTGCACCCGACGCAGCAGGCCCACCGGAACCGGCGGCTCGTTGGCCCGATGGGCGGACACGCCCAACACCAGCGCACGGTGCAGCTCGTCGGCCGTGCCCGCCTCGAACAGGGCGGCGAGGTCAGCCATCGCATCGGAGGGATCGAACCGCACACCGGGGACCATAGCGACCACCGGCCGCCGGGTGCGCCCAGACCGTCGCCGCCAACGAGCTCAGCCCAACAGCTGGTCGAGCAGGCGCTCCTCGTGCACCACCCGACGGTGACGTTCGAACGCAACCCGCAGCGGCGGCGACCACGGCGTGGGCGGCACCCGGCGCTCGTCGACCGGCAGCTCGACCCCCGCCTCGGCCGCGTCGGCCACCGCCGCCTCGTAGTCGGCGGCGCCCATACGCCACGGTATGGCGCCCGCTGCGCGGAACCGCCCGCAGATCGCCAGGCCGGCGGTGTCGAAGTCGCCGTGGTAGCGCACGGTGGCCCCGCCGGCCAGCAGCTGCGCCACCAGCACCTGCACCGCCGAGGACGGGTTGCCCGCCCCGCACACCAGCGCACCATCGAAGCCCCGTTGCGCCGCCGCCTCCACCACCCGGGGGTTCTCCACCACCAGCACATCGGCGCCGGGCCGCGGTCGCACCGGATGGCGGCGCAGCGCGAGCAGCGACAGGTGCACCGGCAGCCCCAGTGCTGCGGCGCGCACCACCAGCATGCCGAGCCCCTCCCCCGCCTCCAGCGGCAGGTTCCACACCAGCGCCGGCGCCGAGGTCAGATCGAGTGGCGCACCGGCCTGCTCCCACAGCTCCCGCCGCGCCACGCCGTCGTGACGGCGGGCCAACGCCCGGGTCAGCGCCGCCTCGAGCCGGGTGCCGGTGTCGAGCGCATGGGCATCACCGAACAGTTCCGCCGCCAGGTCCGTCCGGCTGCGGGCGACCACCACACCGCCCGCCGCGCCGGCTCCGGCGTGCTCGTCCAACCGGTCGAGCGCCCGGCGCACGTCACCCACGAAGCGCACCGCCTCCGCCGCCGCGAACCCGCGCACCATACCTGCCCGTATGACACCGTCAACCCACTCGGACGCCCAGGGCTCGGGCCACCGCTGCACCTCCAGGCGCGCCGCACCGTGCGCCTCCCCTGCAGCTCGCCGCGCCGCCCGCCGTTGGGCCGCCTCCGGCGCCGGCGCATGACCGAGCTTCGTCAGCGCATCCCCGAGGGTGTCGCCCAGCCCCAGACGGGCCAGCGCCGCCTCCAGCGCGGCGAGCTCCACCGTGGCGCGCACCGGACGGTCGAGCACCGCCTCCAACGCCAACCGAGCGGGCGCGGCCAGCGCCCCCACCGCCAGCCGCCCCCGGGCCGGTCCGTCCCGCCGCTCGACCCGCTCGCGGGCGGCGCGCCAGAAGGCGGCCAGCTCGGGCACCAACAGCGAGGCGGGCGCCCCCTCGCCGACCGCGCCGACGCCTGCCACGCCGTCCCCGCTCAGAACAGCGCCCCCTGGCTCGCCGCCGCCGGATCCTGCGGTGGTTCTGCGATGCGGAACCGCGCCGCGCCCGGCAGCAGGGCCAGGCCGGCGGTGTCACCGTCGCCGACATGCCGCACCAGGCGCATGGCGACGAGGAGGTCGGCCACCTGGCGGGCCAACCGCTCCGGTGCCTGCACCAGATCGGCGGACCAGCCCCGCCCGTGGCGCTCGATCAGCTCGACGATCAACCCGACGAACGCCGGCCAGCTCGTCACCGTCTCGGCCCCAGGCCCCACCGTACCGCGCAGCATGTCGAGCACCAGCAGCGCGGCGTGGCCGATCGACCCGCCGGTGGGGAAGCGGCGCTCACTGAGCGTTCCGGCCGGATCGATGGCCGCCATGCCCTCCGCCCGCACCTCCAGGGCCAACCCGAACATCTCCTGCAGCAGCCGCTCCTCCTCGCCCAGGCGCCGGCGCAGCTCACCCCACTCCTCGTCGGTGACGTCGTCGCGGTACAGCACGGGTTGCTCCACCAGCATGGCCCGCGCCCATTGCCGCAACGGCGGCCGCTGCTCTGCCCGTTCCAACAGCTCCTCGGCGCTCAGCGCGCCCACCAGCGACGGGGTCGGCAGCAGGGCGATGCGCTCGGGGCGTAGCTGCAGCACGGCGTCGGCCGCTTCGTCGGACGCGTAGGACTCGACCTGGGCGAACAGCTCCACGACCAACCCGTGCTCGATCATCCACTGCAACGCAGCCACCAGCGCCCGGCGGTCGGAGGCGTCGCCGGGCAGCGGGATCTCCGCCTGGGCCGCCGCCGACCGCACCCCGTCGACCAGGTCGCGCAAGCTGATCACCGCCGGGCCGGCCGCGGTGGTGGCCAGCACCAGCGCCAACAGCACGCACTCCCGCTGGTGCAGCGCCCGCCGACCGGGCCGGCGCAACGGCCGCGCCAACGGCAGGCCCGCCTTGTACAAGCGGGCGGTCTCGGCGTCGACGTGGAGGCGGTAGCCGAGCCGCTGGGTGAACCAGCGGTCGAGCTCGACCTCGTGGCGGCGGATGAGGGCGAACACCTCGCGGTCGCGCTCGGCGCACGTCAACGGTCGGGCCAGCAGGTGCCGGGCCGCGATGCGTCGCTCGGCGTCGAGGTGCGGGTCGCTCATGGCCGTCCCCCCGCAGAGGCCGCGAGCTCGTCCGACGCGGCGAACACCACCGACAGGTCGCGCAGCACGAGCCGTCCCTGCGCCGAGCGCAGCTCGGTGTCGGTGCCCGGCGTGCGTTCGATGGTGCAGCGCAGCGTCCCCTCGACGATGGATCGACTGGTCGCGCCCACCCCGATCTGACGCAGCGCCATGGCCACCAAGGCTTGGGCCCGGGCCAGCGCGGCCGGGCTGAGCACCGCTTCCCCGAACGGCTGGGCGGCCAGCAGCTCCCGGTCGATGTCGAGCGCGTCCGCCCGTTCGCGGGCGCGGCGCTGTTCGAGCAGGCGCAGCGCCGCACTGCGATCGGGCATCGGCGTGGCCCGGCCCCGGTTGGTGGTGTCACCCCGCTCCCGCAGCGACACCGGCACCAGCGCCGGCGGCGCATCGGCCCACGCCACGGTGGTGGCCACCGGGTCATCGGCGTCGCCGGCGAGCACCGACCAGTGCAGGGGCCCGTGCAACCCGAACGCAGCCACGCTGAGGCGGGCCACGGTGGCGTCGTCGGGCGCGGCGGCGAAGCACGTGGCCAGGCGCAGCAGGTCGGCCCGCCGCGACGCCGCGCCCACCCCCACCCGCGACAGGCGGGTCAGGTTCAGGGTGAGGGTTCGGATGGCGGCCACCGCCTGGGCGGTCAGCTGCTCGATGCGCGACGGTTGCCCGCGGCGTCGCACGAACCAGGTCGCCAGGTGCTCCCAATCGGCCGCCCTGGTGCCCGGTTGGCGGCTCACCACGACCGACGCGGCCAGACCGGCCTCGTCCACCCGGGCGGCCAGCCCGCCACCGGCCCGGCGGGCGATCACCTCCACGTGCGGCTCCAGCTCGGTGAGCGCCCGGCCGATGGGGCGGGCCAGCCGCTCGATGTCGTCGAGCCGTTCCGCCACGTAGCCCACGAGCACCTCGGCGAAGAACGACAGCTCGTCGGCGCTGAGGTCGTAGCGGCTCTGCCACTGGTTGATGGCCACGAAGAACTGGGCGATCTCGGTGGTGAACGCCTCGTGCGGGTCGAACACGTCGCGCACCAGATCGCCCAACCGTGCCGCGGCGACGGTGCTCGCATCCACCGCGATCAGCGCCTGCAGCGCGGCGAGCAACGAGCGCAGCCGGCCGGTGGACACGTCGCGGACTTCGTCGATGCGGGCCAGCACGCCCTCCACGACGGCGTGCACCTCCTGACCGGCCCGGGTGATGAGGTACCGGTTGCGGCGCCGGTAGTAGTCGGCGATGCTCGCCGGATTGCCGGTGGCCGATGACACGGTCAGGTTGCCCCAGCGGCGCAGGCGTTCCAGCCGTTCGGCGAGCACCGTCGCCTCGAGCTCGATGCCCTGCTCGGCGAGCGCGGCCATCACATCGTCCACGGCGAACTCGGCGAAGAACGTGCCGGCGAACACCGCCATGATGGCCCGGTGGTCCCGCCATTCCTCGACGGTGATGTACCGGAACAGCCGGCGGGCGTCGTCGGCCGATCCGATCCGCTCCACGTCGGACGCGTCGGACGCGTCGGTCACGTCGTCAGCCATGGCCGCCGACCGCCAGCGCGTGGCCGTCCCATGCCGCGTGCTGCAACACGATGACCCCGAGCGACGCGTCGCGGATCACCTCGCAGATGGCCAGTCCGGGCACGGTCGCATGCGTGCCCCACAGCCGCTCGCTGGTGGCGATGAAGTCGAGGTCGAGCTCGACCATGAGCCCGAACAGCTTCGGGTGGTTGTCCTCGGACACCTTGGCGAAGGCGTCGTCGAGCAGCACGAAGCGGGGCGCATCGGGCGCGGAGTCGGCCAGCGCATCGCATGACGCGGCCACCGCGGCGAACTACGGAAGGTAGGACACCATCTTCTTCTCGCCCTCCGACAGGGCGGTGCGGCGGGTCAACCGCTCCGGCTCGCGGCCCGGTCGGTGCACCAGGATCGTCAGTTGGTGCCAACGCCGGTAGTCGAGCACCGTACCAAGGAGTATGCGATAGGGGACATCGGGCGACTCGGCCCGGGCGCCCGCGATGCGGGCAGCCAGCGCCGCGACGAGCCGCTGGTCCTCCTCCACGGTGCGCAGATCCGCCGGTTTGGCCAGCAGCTCGAGCAGGGTGACCGTGGCCGGGTCCAGGTCGTCGGCGCGCCGCCAGCGCAGCGACACGCCGATGCCGTGCGAGGTGCGGATCGTGTCGAGCCGACCGTTCATCCGCCCGATGAGGTCGCGGGCGGCCAGCAGCTTCTCGGCCACCTCGCGGGCGATGAGCCCCTGCAGGAGGTTGCGCAGCGCTTGGTCCTGCTGGCTGGTCAGCAGCCGCTCGGCCCGCCGCAACTGCTCACCCACCTCCAGCAGGGCGGCGCGCAGCGGCATCCGACCGAGCGGTCCGGTCACCTCCACCTGCAACGGCAGGGCGGGATCGGGCTGCCGGTCCTCGGCGTCCCACCCGGCGCCCAGGGCGTCGCGGCGCTGGCGCAGCGACTGCCGCACCGTGTCGGCGCTGACCGTGCGATCCCCCGGCGGCAGCATCACCGCCACCGCATCGGCCAGGGCCCGTAGACCGGCGGCGCTGCGCTCGACCGCCGGCAGGGCGACCTCCGCCACGGGATCCACCGCGTCGCTGGGGGCGGGGGCGAGGGCGGCGGCGAAACCCGGGACCTCGAACAAGCGGCGCAGGGCGTCGAGCTGCGCCACACCGCGGCCGTCGGCCTCGTCGCGATCACGGGCGGCGCGCTCGGTCTCGGCCTGGAGGACGCCGGCGCGCTCGCGCCGCTCACCGAGCTCGGTCCGTGCCGACGCCAGCGCGGTCACCGCCGCGGCACGATCGGCCGTGGCCTGCTCGACGGCGGCCACCACCTCGGCGTGGGCCCGGCCGACATGTTCCTCCAGCACCGCCAGTTGCGTGGAGCGATCGAGCAGTTCGGCCTCGGCGGCGTCCAGCTCCTGACGGGCGAGGCTCAGCCCGTGGAGCGCCTCACCGTCCTCGTTCGCCCGCTCGCGCCAGTTGCGCACCGAGCGGGCCAGTGTGACGAACCCGTCGACGCTGCGGTCGCAGGCGGCGCCGGTCCGGCGCAGCTCATGGTCGAGCCGGGTGAGGCCCTCGGCGTGGCGGGGCACGCCGGCGGTGGCGGCGTGCCGGTCGAGCCGGGCGGCGGCATCGGCGAGCGCGTCCTCGGCCATACCATACCGTTCGGTCTGGTCAGCAACCCGCTCCACCGCCCGTTCGAGTTGCTCACCGGCCCGGGCCAACGTCGCGGCGGCCACGTGCAGGGCGGCGGGTTCAGGCAGCGTCCGGCGCAAGGCTCGTGCGTCGTCGCGCGCCGCGGCGGCCGAGCCGTGCGCAGCCGTCGCCGCGGCCAGGGCGTGACGGGCGGCGTGCACGGCGGCCTCGGCCGCCTCCCGCCGGCGCTCGAGCGAGGCACGGCGGGCGGTCAGGCCCAGGTGCTCGGCGGCCACCTTGGCATGACGGCCGGCGGTCGATCCGCAGCGAAACCGCCCGTCGGTCAGCACCACCGTCCGTTCGCCGGGCAGCTCGAGGTCGGCCGGATCCACCGAGATGGTGGCCAGCACGGCGGCCACCGTGGCGGCGAGGGACCGATCGGCGCCGGCGGGAAGCGTGACCACCACGTGCTCGCCCAGGGGGCGGGGCACGGCGGCGCCGGCGCGTACCACCAGGCGGCCGTCGACGAGCAACCCGCCGGCCGGATCAACCTCGGCGGCGAGGAGCTGGGAGGCCTCCAGCGCCGCCTCCAGACCGGCCTGCTCGTCGGGGGTGAGATGCGGGGCGACGTCCACGCACTCGGCCAGGCGCGGCGAGCCGCCCGGGACCTGCCAGCCGACCTGGGGCACCTCGGGAAGGTCGACGGCCAGGAGCGCGGCGTGGGCGGCCTCGGCCTCGGCCACCTCGGCGCGCCGGACCCGCTGTGCCGCGTCGAGGGCGGCGACCCGGCCCGCGTGTTCGTCGAGCACCGCGTCGATCTCCCGACGGTGTTCGGCCATGGCCTCGTCGGCACCGGCGAGGAGCTCGCCGGCCGCCGGCACAGCCGCCGGGTCCGTCGCCAGGGCATGGCGGCCGAGGTGCTCGACGAGCGCCGCCCGCCACGCGTCGAGCTCGTCGTGCAGTGCGCCGGCGGCCTCGTCACGGGCGCGACGAGCGGTGGCCGCCCGGTCCTGGGCGTCGGCGGCGTCGGCCCGAGCGCGGGCCAGCCCGTCGGCCGCTCGCGCCAGCTCGGTCTCCGCCGCCCCGGTGGCGCCCAACAGCGCGACCGCCTCCCGCACGTGTTCACGCCGCACCGCGGCAGCAGCCCGTACCGACGCCAACTGCCGTTCGAAGCCCGGCTGATCGGCCGCCACCGCATCGGTGCCCCGCACATCGGCACCCGCGGCTGCGTGCACGGCGGGCTGACCGGCGGCCGCATCGACGGGCTGCGCCGGCGGATCGGGCGTCGGCGCGGCCACCCCCGAGGCGGCGAGCAGGGCACGCAGCTCGGTGAGGCGCTCGACGAGGCGGGCGTGGTCCTCGACCGCCTCGGCGATCGCCCGCCGTCGGGCCTGCCGGGTGAGGGCGAGGCGTTGCTCGGCGGCGGCGTGGTGCCGGCGCGCCGTGGCCGCCGCACCGTCGGCCAGGCGGACCTGTTCGCGGCGATCGTGCAGCTCGGTGCCGGCCCGATACGCGTCCGACGCCTTGAGCGCGTCGATGCGGCCGTCGAGCGCGGTGATCCGGCGCTCGTGCTCCGCCACGGCGGCCTCCACCGCGGCGCGGGCCGAGGTGAGGTCGGCGATCTCGTCGGCCAGCCTCGCCGCGGTGGCCGACAACCGCCGGACCTCGGCCGCCTCGGCGCCGGCCTCACCGACCGCGGCGCGCACCTCCGTCGCTGCGTAGTCGTGGTAGGTGCTGTCGAGCGCGGCGAGCG
>JADLEF010000356.1 GCA_020846295.1 Acidimicrobiales bacterium | reverse complement strand
TGCTCGCTCCCGAAGTAGCATTCGCCGCCCCTGAGCCCCTCACTCAACACCGGAGAGCGTTCATGTCGCTGCCTCACCTGGTCGACCTCGACGAAATCGTCTCGATCGCGAAGGACCTCGTGCGCATCCGGTCGTTCAAGGGCGAGGAGCAGGACGTCGCGCGCTGGATCGTCGGGTGGCTGAGTGAGCGGGGATTCGAGACCGAGCTCCAGGAGGTGGAGCCGGGGCGGTATAACGCCATCGGCCGACTGCGCGGCACGGGCGGCGGGCAGACGCTGATGTTCAACGGCCACATGGATATCGACCCGCTCGCGCGCGACTGGCGTCGCGACCCGTGGACGCCCGTAGTCGAGGGCGACCGGTTGTATGCTGCCGGGATCGCGAACATGAAGGCCGGCATTGCGTCGTTCCTTGGCGCAGTATCGGCGATTGTGCGCTCGGGCGAGCGGTTCGCGGGCGATCTGCTGGTGGCGGGAGTCGTCGGCGAGCTCCAGGGCGGTGTCGGCACGAAGTTCCTCACCGAGCACGGGCCTCGACCGGATGCGGCGCTTGTCGCTGAACCGTACGGCGCCGATAACGTGGTCACGGTGCACACGGGATGGGGCCAGGCGGCGCTTCATATTCTCGGGTCCTCGCGGCACATCGGGGAGAAGGAATCCGCCGTCGACGCGATCAAGGGCGCGATCAAGGCGATCGAAGCGCTGGAAGGCATCGAGTTCACGTATCAGCCCCGCGCCGATCTGCCCGGCGTACCGCGCCTGCTTGTCGGGAACATCCGGGGTGGGCTCGGCCGCCAGTACGACCTGAACGGGCCGAACTACGTGCCCGACTTCGTGACGATGATCATCGATATCCGGTTCAATCACTCGCAGTCGATCGCGTCGGTCGAGGCCGACCTGCGCCGCACACTCGATGCCGTCGCCGCGGCGGACCCGAGCTTCCGCTACGAGCTGGAGTTCCCGGCGCCGAAGCAGTTCAACGTCTGCTACGTCGTCCATCCGCCCTACGAGCTGCGAGCCGGCGAGTACATCCTCGATTCGACGTTGAAGGCGTATCGGGAGGTGACGGGACACGACCCGGCTGTTGCGGGAGGCGCGATCCTGCCGGATGCCCCGTCCGCCTCGCCCGCCTCGACCTCGTACGCAGCGGACGACACGTCGCACCTGATGGCGGCCGGCATCCCGTGCCTGCTCTACGGTCCGGGTGGCTACTACGACCAGCCGGTATCGCCCGACACGTACACGAAGCTCTCAGAGATGGAGCAGGTGGCGAAGGTCTACACGCTGGTGGCGAAGGACATCTGCTCACGGCTGAGAACCGTCGACGAGGAGCCCCTAGCGCACAGCACGTAGCCACGGACCGGCGATCCAGCCACGCTGCCCCACGCGCCACCAGACGTAGCCGTTGGCGACGCGTTTTTCGGTCAGCGTCACGCGCGTCCCGTCCGCTACCTCGTCACCCACCGCTTCGCTCTGGAAGTCAGGCCGCTGCCGCAGGTCAAACCCGGGGTTACCGCCGGCAACGGTAGCGGCGCCGCCAACTTCAATTCCGACGCCGGTGGCGTCGTTAGGCTCGCCGGAGGGCCAGGGTAGGTCGCCCTCCTCGAACTGTCGGGACGTCAACGGAGCGGCCGCGGAGACGTACCACTGGCCCTCATGTGGCGTTACGAAAACCCAGCCCACGAAATCGCTGAAAGCTATTCCAAGGGCGTACGCGAGGTCACTCGAGCTCTGGCTGTAGACAGCCGTGCAGTACTTCCCCGTATCCGTCTCGACATCAACCAGCACGCACTCACCGGCGTAACCCGGCGAAGATGCGTCCAGTCCGAGGAAGGCTGCGATAGCGGCGGGCGGTGTGTCGGCGAGCGGACCTGGACCAACCGTCACCGTCGGCGAAGGTGTTGCCGTTGCGCTGGGGGTTCCGGTGGGCGACTGAGTAGGGGTTGGTGTGGGCGAGGGTGTCGCGGTTGGCGTCGGGGGCGTCGGCGTGGGGCTGGGGGTTGGCGTTTCGGTCGGTGAAGGCGTCGAGGTGGTTGTTGATGTCGGCGTGGCCGGGACCGGGGTGTATATCTTCGGCTCCACAGGAACGGACGTAACGACGGCTTCCTTGCCGTCCCGACTTGAGACGCCGCGAAGAGCCGGAACGCTCCGGACGCCAACCTCCGTGGGTACCGCCCCAGGACGTGCTTCGTAGCCTTCGACGACCGCAAGCGCCAGGACAGCAATGCCGGCGACCGCCGCGACGACAAATGGGATACCAGGCAGCAGCCGTGCGAGCACGGGCAACCTGGATCGCGCGAACAGAACGATCCCGGTGCTCGCGACCGCCAGGATCACCACGCCCATCGCGAGCAACATCGCGGCCGTCGCGGCTGTTCGGGCGCCTCCCTCGCCGAGTTCCGCGGGCGGCGGATCCGTGGTGAAGCGCACACCCACCGCGGGGAGCACGGCGAATGCCGCCACCAGGCCGGCACGCACGCCCCAATGGCGCCGTGTGTGAAGAGCGCTTGCCATCAGCACGCCGGCCGCCAGTGCGACGCCAGCGGCTGCGAAAAGGCCCCACGTGTAGAAGAACTCGAGCAGGTCGGTCATGTTCATCGCTCGACCTCCGGGCGCTCTGGCCATCTAAACACCAATCGCGCCTCACCGAGAGCGATCTCGTCGCCGTCGACAAGGGTGCGGCGCAGAGTCTGCTCACCGTTCACGGTGAGCCGCGCATCCCCAATCGCGTAGACGGCGTACTCGTTGC
Source organism: Acidimicrobiales bacterium (assembly GCA_020846295.1). Taxonomy (GTDB): domain Bacteria; phylum Actinomycetota; class Acidimicrobiia; order Acidimicrobiales; family CAIXPF01; genus CAIXPF01. The sequence goes on along the minus strand of JADLEF010000356.1, from coordinate 2,783 downwards.
CGTCCAGCCGGATCTCTGCATGGAAACGGGCGATCCCGGGGGCGGCAACCACCACCTCGTTTTCTGGATCCGAGCCCACCGAGCTTCGCCGGTGACCGAGCTCAGTTACGAGTGCGTCGCTGTGACCGGATATCACGAGGATCTTTGCCGGCACAGGGGGCGTCGCTGAAACGGCGGGCGTTGCCGGGAACGTGGGTGTCGCCGGGAGTGCCTCGGGTTCCGGGACCTCTGCGTGTTGAAGGGGCGATTCCCGCTCGATTTCCAGTTCCAGTGAGGCCGCGCCGAGCGGCGGTATCATGCTCGGCTCAGCCGTGGACGGTTGCTCGGAAACGAGCTCGGGGACGTCCGGCTCGATTGCCACAGCCGGCGTTGGCGCCGCCTCCGGGACAGCGGTCTGTGGGGAGGGGGATACCGCCGGTGCAGTTGTGGCCCCGCCGCCCGCCGGTGACGCGGCATCGGCAGGTGCGCTCTCGACGGGCGACGTGGACGGAGCGCCGGCGATCGCTTCCGAGCCCGGTATCTCCGCCCCACTCGCACCGCTGCCGGCCACCGCACGTGGCCTGTGCCGCCTGCCCAGCTTCAACACACCGGCACTCAGCACCAGGAAGAGCGCCATGCCTCCACCGGCTGCGCCCCACGTACGGGCGTCGTCGCCCTCGGTGGAGACCTCGGCCCTCGTGAGCCGGGCGAATGCCTTGCTCAGGTCGTTCGCGTTCTCGGCCGGGAGGTAGCCTCCACCACCAGCCCTGGCGACCTCGCGCATTGCGGTGGCCGTCGGCTCGTCGAGTTGGAAGCCGATCACGTCCAGTCGGATGTTGCCATCCTGGGCGAGCGGTGCCGCTGGTGACGCGGCGGCCGGACGAACCGGGAGAGGGTCGCGGGCGACCATCGCCGGGGACGCTGGCAGCAGCGACCGGTTTTGGGTGCGCCTCGATCCCACCTCGACCTGCCGAATGGAGCCTGCAGCTTCGATCGGGTCGCCGCTGCAGTTCTCTCCGCCGTCGGTCAGCAGGATAATCCGACCGTCGTCGCCACTACCCTCGGTGGCCATCTTTTCCGCCGCGAATGCGATTGAGTCGGCGATTGGCGTGCTGCCGCTGGGGACGATGGACTCGACCTTCGGCAGCAGTGATGGGTAGTCCGCGGTGAATGGCACCCACTCGATGGAGCCGCAGTCGTAGAAGATCACCAGCCCGACCTCGTTGCCCTCGGGCAACCCGCCCTGGAGGAGCCCGGTCGCGGCTGACTTGGCCTGGTCGATCTTGCCGTTGTCTGCCATGCTGCCCGTCGCGTCGATGACGAGGATTATCGAGTGCCGGTCGCCAGTGGAGAGCGGTGGCGGCTCGTCGAAGCCGTCCGTGCCGCCATCCTCACCTTCGTCGACGACCAGCGGCTCCTCGACTTCGGCGGCCGGCTCCGGTTCGGGCTGCGCGGGGTCGGCCGGTCTGCAATTGATGACACCGCGTCCGCCCGAGGTGCTTGTGTGGTCTGGTTGCTCGTCCCGCTCGATCCACTGCGAGCGGCCGCGGTCGTAGAGATACGACTTCGTCTCAGTGTTCACGATGAACCCACGGCTCGACGGTGTGACCGACACGACGGTATCGCCGCCGACGTTCAGCACCTGCCAGCCGTTGCGCGGGTCGACGGTCGGATCCCAGACGGCGGCTGCCTTCTCGCCGCAAACGACGGCCGTTCGGTTACCGATTGTGCCGTTCAGCCACGTGTCATTGGCGAGTGGCGGCACTGAGTACCACTTCCCGTCGACGACGTTGTAGTAGGCGGCTTCACCGGGCACGAATGCCATACCGGTGTTCCGCTGCGCGAAGAACCGCGCATCACCGCCAATAGGTGCTTCGATTGGGTCTGATCGCGGGTCGAACCGGCGGTCATACATGGACACGCCGGTCTGGGTCTGGATGATGATGATGTCGTCCGCGGCGATGACGCCGGTTACGCCGTCCATGTCCTTTGTAAGCCACTGCCCCGAACTCGGGTCGTAGATCGCGACGCCGCCAGTCGTGGCCACGACCCCTGCGACCCCCTGCCCGCTGGCAGCGACGAAGTCGCCGCCGGGGAGATCGCCCTCGATGAAGGGCGGATCCTTTGATCCGTCGTAGGCGATCGCACGGCCATCGGTCGCCCAGATGAACCGATTGCCCATCACGCTTACGCCGAGCACCGTCTCGTTCGCATCCAGAGGGACCTCCTGGAGACGCGAACGCGGGTCAAGGGACCCGTCGTACACGTAGGCGGCTGTCCCGGTGACAATTGCGACGTTGTCGTCACCTTCGGCGGCCACGGTCGTGGTGGTGGGGTCGACGCCCTCGACCTGCGCGATGCTGAAGCGGTCACGCGGATCCAGTGTGCGGTCATACAGGATCGCCCGACCGTTGCTGGTCACAAACACGTTCACCCGCCCGGTAACGGTCGACGAGACGACCGTCTCGTTCGCATCGATGGGAAGCTCGATTTGCCGGTCGCGGGGGTCGAGGGTTCCGTCGAAGGTGATAATGCGGCTGCTCGTCACGGTGACGGAGTTGTTGCCCCGCGTCGTAGTCGTCGAGACGGTTTCGTTGGGTCCGAGGGTGACCTCAAGCGTTCGGCTACGAGGGTCCAGGGAGCGGTCGTACAGGATGACCCGCTGATCGGTGGAGAGGGTCGTGAGCGTCCCGCTGTCGGGGTCGATGCTGATACCGACCACCGATTCGTTCGGACCGAGAGTCACCTCGGTGACGCGCTCATCCCGATCGATGTGTGGGTCGTAGAAGAGTACATCTCGATCG
>JADLEF010000355.1 GCA_020846295.1 Acidimicrobiales bacterium | reverse complement strand
CGGCATCGCGCCGGCCGGCCCCACCGGTCGGGCGCTCACCGATCTGGTCCGTTTCGACACCGGCCCGGTCGATCCCTCGGTCGTCGGATTCGCGTTCGTCGCGATCGCCGGTCTCGCCTTGGTGCTCGGACGCGACTGGCGGCTCGCGTGGGCGGGCCGCGCCTGGTTCGTCGCGCTCGGCTTCTTCGCCATCGTCTGGGCCGGCGACCGGCACTGGATTTCTGTCGGTCTGCCCGAGGCCGAGGTACTGCTCGCACCCGCGGCGTGCGGTCTCGCACTCGCCGCGGCCGCCGGTGGCGCCGCGTTCGAACTCGACGTTCGCGGCAGCCGGTTCTCGTGGCGCCAGCTCGCTTCGATCGCTGCTGCGGTGCTGGTGGTCATCGGCGCCGTGCCGGCAGTCGCCGCCGCGACCAACGGCCGGTGGAGCGCGCCCGAATCCGGCCTGCCTCGTTCATTGGGGTTCCTCAATGAACGCGCCGCCGGCGGTGCGTATCGGGTGTTGTGGTTGGGCGATCCGCGCGTGATGCCGGTGCGCGGCTGGGCGTTGGCCGACGGCCTCGAGTTCGGGCTGTCGCAAGGCGCCGTCCCGGGGCTCGACGACCAGTGGCCGGGCAAAGCCGAACGAGGCGTCATCAAGATCAAGGATGCGCTCACGCTCGCCGGCCGTGACCAGACCGCTCGCCTCGGCCGCCTGCTCGCGCCGATGGCCGTTCGGTATGTGATCGTGCCGAATCGCATAGCCCCGTCCTTCGAGAACGTCACCCGCTATCCGGCCCCTGACGCCGTTCTCCAGATGCTCGCCGGCCAACTCGACCTGCGCCGGGTCGATGTCGACGAGGCCGTCGACGTCTACGAGAACCAGGCCTGGCTGCCGGGTCGCGCGGTGCTCACGGGTGAGAGCAGCGGCGCCGCGGGCCAGACGGGGTTCGCCCCGCTCGTGACGACCGATCTCAGCGGTAACGGCGCAGCGCTCGAGCCCACATCGACCCCGCAGCGGTTCATCGGTACGGCCGGGCCCGGTGAACTGTTCTTGTCGCAGTCGTCGTCCGATCAGTGGGAACTGACGCTCGACGGCAAGGAGATCGCCAGGCGTCCGGCGTTCGGATGGGCGAACGTCTTCACGCTCGACCACGGCGGTCAGGTGGAGTTGGCGTACAAGACGCCGGTCACCCGGTGGGTCGGCGTGATCGTGCAGCTGTTGCTGTGGCTCGTCGCGTTGCGACTGGCGTGGCGCGCCGCCACCCGTGGTGCACCGTCGGCTGAGTTCGACGAGATGCACGACGATTTCGACGGGTCCGACGAAGCGAACGCGGCCGCCGACCCGGAACCCCTGACGGTCGCGGCCACGCCCACGGCCACGGCCACGGCCACAATGACGCCGGGTACGTCGTCCGAGGAGTTCCTGCGCGAGCCGCGCCCCATCCGGCGCCCGACCGCGATCCCGGCCGAGCAGCTGGGTGCCCATGACCTCCCGTGGTTGCGCAGCGACGACGATGAACCGGTGGGCGGCACCGAGGTCGACGCCGTCGACGAGGAACACCAGTGAGGTTCGTCCGCCGCGCCCCCATCGTGCTCGTCGTGCTCGCAGCGGTGATCGCCGCGCTCGTCGTGGACCGTGATCGTCCGTCGGCGGTGACGCCGAGCTTCGGTTCGCTCGCCGACCGCGACATGCCGACCGCCGCCGAGGCCACGGCGTTGTCGTCGACCTGGATCTGCCCGGGTGTCCCGGCCCCCGCCAACGGAACGGCCACCGGCAAATTCAGTATCCTCAATCCGACGTCCGTGGAACTGACCGCCGTGGTGACGCTGTACCCGAGCGAAGGGAACTCCACGACCGAGACGCTGCAGCTCAAGCCGGGCATCAAGGAAATCGGCTTCGCGTCGAGCGCGTTGCGCGCCCGCTACATCGGAGCGGTCATCGAGGTGCAGGCCGGCAGCGTCGCTGTCGAGCAGACCGTCGTGACACCCGCTGGTCAATCGATCTCGCCGTGCGCATCGGGGGTGTCGGGCACCTGGTACCTCGGCGAGGGGGCGACCGTGGTCGACGCTTGCGAGACCCTGGTCGCGTTCAACCCGTTCCCCGACGACGCCATCGTCGACATCCGCTTGGTCACCGACACCGAACAGCGCACGCTGTCGGGCACGGTGCTGAAACCCCGATCGGTGCAGACCATCGCGTTGCAGGACATCGTGCGTCGCAACACGCAGGTGTCCGTCGCGGCCGAGGCCCGTAGCGGCGCCTTCGTGCTCGGCCGGGTGCAGGAACGCGGCGGTTGCGGCCAACCCACCGGCACCATGTCGGCCGGGCTGGCGTCACCGTCGGCCGGCAGCGACTTCTGGTTCGCCCGCGTCGACAAGAAGGACAACTGGAGCGAGCGCATCGTCGTGTTCAACCCGTCGGCCGACGAGGCCGAGATCGACATCGAGTTGCGTCCGTTCGAACCGGCGGCCGATGTCGCTCAACCGGTGCAGCGCACGCTCGCGGGCCGTTCGACGTTCGTACTGGACGTCGCCAAGGACGACACGATCCCGACCGGCAGCTACAGCGTGCACGTCCAGAGCGTCAACGGCGTCGGCGTGGTCGCCGAACTCGCCACCGAGCGCGCTGCGGCGGCGCCCCAACAGCTCGGCGCGTCGATCATGGTCGGTGCCCGGCGGACGGCCGACCGTTGGCTGGTGCCCGTCGGCTCAACGGTCGCTCCGGCCGTCGAGGAGTTGGCGATCCACAATCCGAGCGGTGAAGCGGTCACCGCCAAGCTCAAGCTGGTCGGCCCCGGAGGCACGGTGGACGTCCCCGGCAGTCAGACGATCACCGTCCCCGGAGGCGCGTCGGTCATGGTGCCGGTGCAGACGGTTGTGCAGCTCGATCCGTTGTCGCTCGAGGTCGAGGCCACGGGCGACGTCGTCGTCGAGCGACTGTTCACGACCGACAAAGCGGGCTTGACCCGCACCGCGGCGATTCCGGTCCGGAGCTGACGTGGCCCGGGTCGTGCTCGCCGCCGCGCTGATCGCGCTCGCGCTCGCCGCCGCCGCACTGATCAACCGCCGCCGGGTGGCGTCGGCCCCTACCCAGCCGACCTGGTCGGTGCCGGCCCAGCTCGACCGGCACGACTTCGCCCGCGTTGCGGCGCCGTGGCTGGTGGTGGTGTTCTCGTCCACGACGTGTGATTCCTGTGCCATGGTCTCGGGTCTTGCCCTGCGTCTCGAGGCCGGCGATGTCGCGGTCGATGTCGTGCCCGTTCAGGAACGCCGCGAGCTGCACGCCCGCTACCACGTCGAGGCGGTGCCGATGATCGTCGTCGCCGACGCCGAGGGTGTGGTGCGGGCCAGCTTCGTCGGACCTCCGCCCGACGACGTCTCGCTTGCCGATGTGCTCGCCGGCGTGCGCTCGAACCCGCTCTGAGCAAATCCAGGATTCGGTGATCCACCGGTGCCGCCGGTGACGAATGGGCCGGTATGACACGGCTCAGGGGCCCGGAGGCACGTGGTGCTCGCCGGTAACGTCGTCGAGGTGGGGATGTCGGTGGGAGAAACCGGCTGGGAGGACGTACTCGTCCCCCGACTGATGGCAGGGGACGAACGAGCGCTCGCCGAGGCGTACGGGCGCTATGGCTCCTTCGTGTTCGGCCTCGCCCGCCGGATCACCGGTGACGCCGGTGCCG
>JADLEF010000354.1 GCA_020846295.1 Acidimicrobiales bacterium | reverse complement strand
GCTGCGCAGGTTCTCGGCGTTGTCCCGCTCGGGGTCCACCGTGATCATGGCGACGTCCACCGCAGCGGCCTCGTCGTCGAGCCCGGCCAGCGCGACGCGCAGGTCGGCGAAGGTGGTCGGGCACACGTCCGGGCAGGACAGGTAGCCGAAGTAGAGCAGCTGGAGCGCGCCGGGCTCGGCCTGGAACGAGAACGGCGCACCGTCGATGTCGGTGACCGGATCGAGCCGGATCTGCGGTGTCGGCGAGCGGACGAGGCCGGACAGGCGCAACCCCGATGGGTCCTCCGCCGGCGCGTCGGGCGCCGGTGTCCCGGTGGCGGCAGCTCCGTCCCCGCCGCACGCGGCCAGCGCGGCGAGCGCGGCGACGAGCACCCCCGCCGCAACGGCCCGGCGCGACCGTCGGACGGCGCGCCGCGTTGATGGTCCGGCGGTGAGGTCGAGCTCCCTCGCCGCCCGTCGTTCCCCGAGCATGACCCCATGCTGTGCAGCGCTGCGTGCGCTCAGTAGGGTCCAAAGTCGGGTCCGGGCTCGCCGCCGGCCGTTTCCGGCCCGTGGCACCCCGTGTTGCGGCGCTCCGCCGAGCGCGATGTGACCACAGTCGCTACCTTCTTGCTCACCCTTGTTCAGTCCTGGGCAGCATCGGGAAGGAGTCGGCATGCCCCGCGCCTATCGCTGCTGGCTCACACCCGCCGCGCTGGTGCTGGCGGTGGTGTTCGCCGCCGCCACCGCGGCGATCGTCGGTCTGCTGGCCAACCGCTGCGCGACCTGCGGGTTGCGGCTGACGCCCGTCGGCACCGATCGCAGCCTGGAGGTCGAGCCCCTCGCCCTGGTGCTCGCCGTCGTCGGGATCACGATGGTCGGCGGGGTGCTGCAGCTGCTGGCCGTGCGCCCCGCGCGCCCGATGTTCCTCGTGCGCAGCGCCGCCCTGCAGACCGCGCTGGCCGCCGTCGGGCCTGCGGTGCTGCTCCAGGGCGGCGTCGCCACCCGGTTGCTGCTCGTCGGGCTGCTGGCCATGGCGTCGTTCCTCCCCGCCTTCGGGCTGTCCGGCGTCGCGCTGCTCAGACTGCCCAGATATCGCCCCATACGTCGGCGCCACCACTTCTAGCGGTTAGCCTCACCACCCGACCAACGCGGCCCGCGGATGGACCTTCGGCCCTACGGCTGGACGATCCATCGCGGCGATGCTTCGTTGGCAAATTATCGTCCCAAGAGAAGGGGGCTGGGTGGCTACCGGATCTCAGACCAAGGAAACACAGAGCGGCGCGCTCGTGATCGCCGTCTTCGGCGCACTGCTCGCGGTGCTGATCGGAGGTGTCGGGGTCGCCTACGGCGTCCGGGGCATCAACGCCGACGACGGTGGAGGTGGTGCGGCTGCGGTGGCCGCAGCCCCCGTGACCGTCAACATGTCGGAGTTCAAGTTCGCTCCGGCACCGATCACCGTCGGCGTGGACGGCACCATCACGCTCTCCAACATCGGCGCCGTGGCCCACAACTTCGTCGTCGAGGGCCACGAGGACATCAAGTCCCCCGACATCCAGCCGGGCAAGACCGGTGACATCAGCCTCGCCGGCCTCGCCGAGGGCAGCTACAAGGTGTTCTGCAACATCGCCGGGCACCGCGCCGCGGGCATGGAGGCGGCCCTGACCGTGAAGGCCGGGGCGGCCGGCACGGGCGTCGCCACCGCCACCACCGTGTTGGACCCCGCGCTGAACCACGACTCGACCGCGATCGACCCGTTCGCGTTGACCGACGAGCAGAAGCTCGAGCGGGCCAACAACATGGACGAGGCCATGGACGAGCGGAACCTGCAGTTCCCGGCCAAGACCGAGGGCGTCGGCGGGCAGCTGCTCGAGCCCCGCATCGAGAACGGCGTGAAGGTCTACGACCTCACCGCCGAGGTCGTGAAGTGGGAGGTGGAGCCGGGCAAGATCGTCAACGCCTGGACCTACAACGGGCAGGTCCCCGGACCGAAGATCCACATCAACGTGGGTGACCCGATCCGCATCAACCTGACCAACAACCTGCCGGAATCGACCGCGCTGCACTTCCACGGCATCTCGGACATCCCGAACGCCATGGACGGCGTGCCGCCGATCACGCAGCACCCGATCAAGCCGGGCGAGACCTTCGTCTACGAGTTCACGCCGCAACGGCCGGCGGTGGGCATGTACCACAGCCACCACAACGCCCAGGTCCAGGTGGCCTCGGGCATGGCCGGCGAGCTGCTCGTCGGCGAGATGCCCATCCCCGCCGGCATCCCGACGCCGGTGTGGAAGGACACCATGAACCTCTACGACGCCGGCACGATCGGGTACGCCCTGAACGGCAAGTCGTTCCCGGCGACGGCGCCCTACACCGCCAAGATGGGCGAGTGGTTCCAGATGACCTACATGAACGAGGGCTACCAGATCCACCCGATGCACCTGCACGGGCCCCGGCAGCTGGTCACCGCCATCGACGGTGAGCCCCTCGCCTCGCCGTACTGGGAGGACACGGTCAACGTGGCCCCCGGGCAGCGCATCACCGTGCTGGGCCAGGCCGACAACCCCGGCGCCTGGGCGTGGCACTGCCACATCCTCAACCACGCCGAGGGCCCCCAGGGCATGTTCGGCATGGTCACCGCATTGATCATCTCCGAGGCCTGATCCCCGGGAACCGATCGCCCGAGCGGGCCCCGCCTGGTCCTCCAGGCGGGGCCCGCTCACGTTTTCGACCCATGGGCTAGGTTCGGCGCCGTGCACTTCGATCTCATGACCGGGAACAACGCGCTGCCGCGCATGGCGCAGCTGGCCGTCGAGTGGGAACAGCTGGGCTTCTCGGGCATCACGCTCACCGAGACCGGGCGGACCGCCTACCTGTCGGCCGCGGTGGCGGCGGTGGCGGCGCCATCGCTCAGCCTGACCACCGGCATCGCGGTGGCGTTCCCCCGCAGCCCGATGATCACCGCGTCGACGGCGTGGGAGCTGGCCGAGGCGACGCAGGGCAAGTTCCTGCTCGGCCTCGGCACGCAGGTGAAGGCGCACATCGAGCGCCGCTTCTCCAGCGAGTTCGATCCGCCGGGCCCGCGGCTGCGGGAGTACATCCAAGCGGTGCGGGCGTGCTTCAGCGCCTTCGCCGGCCGGGAGAAGCTCGACTTCAAGGGTCAGTACTACAACCTCACCCTGCTGCCCGATGCGTGGAAGCCCGGTGCCATCGACCATCCGGACATCCCGATCTACATCTCGGCGGTCGGCCCGTGGATGACCCGCATGGCCGGTGAGGTCGCCGACGGGATCCACGTCCATCCGCTGCACTCGGTGCGCTACCTCAACGAGGTCCTGCTGCCCAAGGTCGCGGAGGGCGCCGCCCTCACGAACCGCTCGGTGGATGACGTCGCCCTCGCCGTCCCGGTGTTCACCATCGTCGGCGACACCGAGGAGGAGCGGGCACCGTGGCGGGATCGGGCGCGCAGCCAGATCGCCTTCTACGGGTCGACCCGCAACTACGCCTTCCAGTTCGAGATGCTCGGCTTCGAGGGCGTGTCGGCCAAGCTCAACGACCGGCTCAAGGCCGGTGACCTGCAGGGCATGTCGGATCTCATCACCGAGGACATGCTCGAGCAGTACGCGGTGACCGCCACCTGGGACGAGCTGGCCGACAAGCTGGTGGACCGCTACCAGGGCGTTGCCGACCGGCTGATCATGTACTTCGCCCAGCCGCAGATGGAGCGCCACCCGGAGACGGCCGGCAAGTGGGGCGAGGTGGCGCGGGCGGTCCGGGCCGCCTCCTGACCGTCGCACGGACGAGGGACCAACGGCCGGGAGCACCATGGGCAAGAAGCACGACAAGCGCGACGGGCGCGACAGGGCCGACAAGCGCAACAAGCGCGACAAGCGCGACGCGCGCGGCAAGTCCGCCGAGGGGCTCGAGCGCGAGCCGGCCGGGTCTGCCCAGCCGCCCGCGACGGGCCCGGTGTCCGCCCCTGCGTCGGCGTTGGCCCCGGGGGCGACGCTGGCCACGCCCGAGGTCGACGCCCGGGCCGGACGCCGCCGCAGCCCGTTCGATCTGACCGGGCGCACCGCGCTGGTCACCGGAGCGAGCCGCGGGATCGGCGCCGCGATCGCCCGGTCGCTGGACGCGCAGGGCGCGCGGGTCATCCTGTCCGCCCGCACGAGGTCCGACTGCGAGGAGGTGGCGGCGGGGCTCGACAACGAGCCGCTGGTGCTGGTTGCCGCTCGGGCCACCGACGACGGGGCGGAGCGGCTCGCCACCGAGGTGCTCGACGCCGTCGGTGCGGTGGACGTGCTGGTCAACAACGCGGGGGTGGCGCGCCGGTCCGGCTCGGCGGAGCTCACCGGGGCGGACGTCGACCTGCTGTACCGGGTGAACGTGCGCAACCTGCTGCTGCTCACGGCTCGGCTCATCCCACCGATGATCGCCCGGGGCGGGGGCAGCGTGGTCAACGTGTCCTCGGTCGTCGGCCAGCGCGGCGCGCCCTGGCGCGCCGGCTACGCCGCCACCAAGGGCGCGGTCGATGCGCTGACCCGGGCGCTCGCCATGGAGCACGGGCCGCAAGGGGTGCGGGTCAACGCGGTGGCCCCCGGCGTGGTGGACACCGCGATGTGGCGCGCCGCGCTGGCGCAGCCCGGCGTGGTCGACTCGGTGCTGGGGCTGGTGCCGTTGCGACGGTTGTCGAAGGCCGACGACGTGGCCGACGTGGTGGCGTTCCTGGCCTCGGACGCGTCGCGCTATGTCACCGGCCAGGTCATCGCGGTGGACGGCGGCATGGCCAGCGGGTTGAACCTGTACCCGTCGGTATGACCGCCCCCTCACCCGACCTCGACCACGGATGGCGCCGGTGCTGGCGACGCTTCGCGTCCTCGATCTGACCGATCACCGCGGCCAGCTGGGTGGGGCCGTACTGGCCGGTCTGGGGGCCGAGGTGATCGCGGTGGAACCGCCGGACGGGTCGCCGGCCCGCCGGCAGGGCCCCTTCGCCGCCGACGGCACCTCACTGAGCTGGTGGGCCTACAACCGCTCGAAGCGCTCCTACGCGCTGTCCGAGGACGGTCAGCAGCGCGGCCCCTTCGCCGACCCGCACTTCGAGCGGCTGGTGCGCGGCGCCGACGTGCTCATCGACAACGGTCCCCACGGGCCGACGAGCGCTCCGGACGCGGCCGCGCGGCTGGCGCAGTGGAACCCGGCGCTGGTGCACGTGACCATCTCCCCGTTCGGGCTCGACGGGCCCAAGGCGGGCTGGCCTGCGTCCGACCTCACGCTGCTCGCCGCCGGCTGCCAGCTGGCGTTGACCGGCGATGCGGACCGGGCGCCGGTGCGCACCGCGGTGCCACAGGCGTGGTTGCACGCCGGGGCCGAGGCGGCGGGTGCGGCGCTGCTGGCACTGGCCGAACGGGACCGATCCGGCCGGGGGCAGCGGGTCGACGTGTCAGCGCAGACGGCGGTGATGATGGCCGCCGTGCCGGCCACCGTGTTCGGTGCCAACGGGGCGCCCGACGTGCAGCGCATGGGCGGTGGGGTGCGCGTCGGCGCCCGGAACCTGCGCCTGGTGTACCCAGCGGCCGACGGGCACGTGTCGATCATGCACAACTTCTCGTCCACCAGCTGGCGCTACAGCGCACGGCTGATGGAGCTGTGCTTCGAGCGCGGCCATTGCGACGAGGCCATGCGGGACGAGGACTGGCGCAACTACGCAGAAGCGTTGATCACCGGGGCGCGCGACGACGAGCACTTCGACCGGGTCAAGGCGGCGGTGGCCTCGCTGACCGCGTCGATGACCAAGGCGGAGCTGTTCGCTGTCGCCCGTGCGCGCGGGTTGCTCCTCGCCCCGGTGGCCGACCTCGCCGACGTGCTCGCCGGCGAGCAGCTCGACGCCCGCGGCGACTGGCGGACGGTGCTGGATCCCGCCCTGGGCCCGGTGCGCGGCCCCGGTCCGTTCGCCAAGGTCGGCCCGGTACCGTTGCCCGGGTTGGACCGGCCGCCGCAGCTCGGCGAGCACACCGAGCCGCTCGCCGCCGAAGCCCCGCGCCGGCCGGAGGTGCCGCTGCGCCGCCCCGCCAGCGGGCCGGCCGCCGGGGCGCGGCCGTTGGACGGGTTGAAGGTGCTCGACTTCTCGTGGATCTATGCCGGTCCGCTCGCCACCCGGGTGCTGGCAGACTTCGGGGCCACGGTGGTGAAGGTGGAGTCGACGCGGCGCAGCGACTCGACCCGAGGGTCCGGCCCGTACCTCAACGGGGATCTGGGCCCCGACGGCTCGGCGCAGTTCAGCCACTTCAACGCGGGCAAGCTCGGGCTCACGTTGGATCTCGGGACCGAGGCCGGGCGGTCCGTGGCCCGGGATCTGGTGCGCTGGGCAGACGTTGTGTTCGACTCGTTCACACCGGGGGTGATGGCCTCATGGGGCCTGGCGCCGGAGGACCTGCTCGTCTTGAACCCTCGGGTGGTGGCGGTCAGCACCTCGCTGATGGGCCTCGACGGGCCGCTGTCGACGTTCTCCGGGTTCGGAAACCTGGCCGGCGCGGTCACCGGGTTCTACGAGCTGACCGGCTGGCCCGACCGGGCGCCGGCCGGGCCGTTCCTGGCGTACACCGACTACATCGCGCCCCGCTACCTGGTGGCGTCGATCCTGGCCGCGCTGCGGCAACGGGACCGAACCGGCACGGGCGTGACGATCGACCTCGCCCAGCAGGAGGCGGCGATCGCGTTCCTGGCCCCAGCGGTGCTCGAACACACGGTGAACGGCTCCGTGCTCAGCCGGATGGGCAATGCCGACCGGTATGCGGCGCCGCACGGTGTGTACCCGTGCACCGGGGTCGACCAGTGGGTCGCCGTGGTGTGCGAGACCGACGAGCAGTGGCGCTCGCTGTGCGCCGAAGCGGGGTGGGATGACCGCCACGGCCTCGACATCGGGGCCCGGCTGGCGCAGGCGGCCGAGCTCGACGTCGAGCTGGCCGAGTGGACCTCGACGCAGACAGCCGACGCGGTCACGCTGCGGTTGGTGGCGCGGGGCGTACCGGCGCACACGGTGCAGAACTCCACCGCCTGCGCCGCCGATGCGCAGCTGGTGCACCGCCGGCACTTCCGCACCGTCGAGCACCCGGTGCACGACAAGGTCGTGGTCGAGGCACCGCGCGCCATACTGAGCCGTACGCCGGGCCAGGTGACGAGGGGCGGACCCCAGCTCGGTGAGCACGCCTTCGAGGTGCTCACCGAGCTGTTGGGCCACGACGCCGACGCGGTGGCCGAGCTCGTGGTCCAGGGCGCGCTGGACTGACTCAGCTCGACGGGTCGATCTGACCCTCGCCCTTCACGTTGGCGCCCTTCTCCACCATCTCCTCGTAGTGCTCCTCGACCCGGTCGAGGTCGACGTCGCTGCGGGCACGGTCGGCGGCCTCGGCTTCCTGGGGGGTCGGTCCGCGCCCGGCAGCAGCGCCGGTGGGACGTTCTTGCGTATCGGCGGGGCTGGTTCGTTCGGTCATGCCCTCGCGCTACCCGATGGGGCACGGGC
>JADLEF010000353.1 GCA_020846295.1 Acidimicrobiales bacterium | reverse complement strand
GCTGACGGCGGGCAGCGGCGGCGGCGCCCGCCCGCACGGCGCGGGGCGAGGGCTGATGCGGCATGGCCTCGGCCACGTGCGGCGGGCCGGCGTCGGCCGCCGGCGGCCGGCGTGCCGACGGGTCGGGGCTGGGCGCGGCGGGCCGGGAGGGGCCGCCCGGCTCTGGGGCAGGGTCGGCCGCCGCCACGGCCGGGGCCACGGCCGGGGCGGAGGGAGCGGCGCTGAGCGGCATGCCACCGGCGAGCATGGCTTCGAGGCGGGCGACGCGCTCGGTCAGCGCGGCGAGCGTCGAGTCGAGCTCGGCGCGGGTGAGCCGCACCAGCGCCACCTCGAGCGGGACGCGAGCGTCCGGGGCCTGGCGCATCTCGAGCACGGCGGTGCCGATGGCCTCGAGCGCGCGGGTGACACCGGCGATGCCGAGGCGCTTGGCGGCGTCGGCCATGCGAGCGGCTTCGAGGTCGGGCAGGGACAGCACGTCGGGGGCGACGGCGGCCAGGAAGGCCTCTCGCAACCGGCCGAGCAGCTCCTCGGCGACGAGCCGGGGCTCCCGACCGGCGCCCAGCGCGGTGGCCAGGCCGACCAGCGCCCGGGCCGGATCGCGATCGCACAACGCCTCGAGCAGCTCGTCGAGCGGGGCGGCGCTGCCGCTGATCCCGCCCACGGCGGCGACCTGGTCCAGCGCGGAGAGGGCATCTCGGACCGACCCGGCACCCTTGCGCACCACCCAGTTCACCGACTCGTCGTCGACGGTGAGCCCGGCATCCTCGATGACCCAGCGCACGTGGCGCTCGAGCTCGGCCGCCGGCACCAGGCCGAACTCGAAGTGCTGGGTGCGACTGCGGATGGTGGGCAGCACCTTCTGCGGGTCGGTGGTGGCGAGCACGAACGTGACGTGAGGCGGAGGTTCCTCCAGCGTCTTCAGCAGCGCATTGGACGCCGCGGTGGACAGCATGTGGACCTCGTCGAGGATGTACACCTTCGTCCGGCCGGGCGAACCGATGGCAACCCGGCTGATGAGGTCACGGACGTCCTCGACCTTGTTGTTGGAGGCGGCGTCGAGCTCGAAGAGGTCGTAGGAGGTCCCGGACTCGATGGAGACGCAGGAGTCGCAGTGGCCGCAGGGCTCGCCGTCGGCCAGCTCGGTGCAGTTGAGGGCGCGGGCGAGGATGCGGGCGGAGGATGTCTTGCCGGTGCCGCGGGGGCCGGAGAACAGGTAGGCGTGGCCGGTGCGACCCTCCTTCACAGCGTTGCGCAGACCGGCGACGACGTGCTGCTGACCGACCAGATCGGCGAAGCGTCCCGGCCGGTAGCGGCGGTAGAGCGACTGGTAGGCCATCGCCCGCGATCGTAGTTGCCCTGCTGTGACGAGCTGCCGCCGCATCGCCGGGGGTGGCCCGGGGCCATCGGCGGTGGAGAACCCGCCGGGCCGACCCGGGCGTCCCGCTGGGACGCTTCTCGAACCCCTGACGGTGGAGTGACCGTCAGCTCGAGCTCGGCGTCCCATCAGCGACAAGCAACGAAGCCTCCCGGCTGAGGAGGCCTCCGATACCGCGCTGGCGGAGGGAGTGGGATTCGAACCCACGGTGAGTTGCCCCACACACGCTCTCCAGGCGTGCCGATTCGTCCGCTCTCGCATCCCTCCGAGGCGGACTCAGCCTACGCCGTAGTCCGACCGGAGCGGCTACACTAGCTCGTCGAGCCTTCGGAGGTGGCGGTCGGGTCCTGCGCGACTGTGACCCGTGAACCGAGTCAGGGCCGGGAGGCAGCAGCTCTCAGCGGAGCTCGCAGTGTGCCTCAGGTCGCCTGGCCGTCACCTCCGAGGGCTCGAGCCGTTTTCGGTTGTCCCTACGGGCTCGGGAACTCTGCGGCGCAGCCCGTCGTCCGAGCAGCCATGACACGCACGGCGGCATCCCACCACCCCCATCCCCACCCCCACGTCCGGCGCCACGCGGCGGCAGCGCTCACCATGCTGCTCGCCCTCGGCGCGCTCACCGCCTGCGGCTCGGGGGCGGAGGACGACGCTGGATCGTCCGGCGATCTCGCCGGCATCGAGCGCGACGACACGACGGGCTCGCCCGGCGGTGGGTGGGTCGGCGGCTCCCCCGCGTTCGACGGTTCCGACGGCTCCGAGTCCCGGGTTGGCGCCGATGAGGACGGCGCGGCGATGGCCTCCTCGGCGAAGGAGGCGGCGCCACCCTCGACGCTCGCGTCGGCCCCGGGCGGTGCCGACGCCGTGGTGGGCGCCCAGGCCGAGCCGCTGCGAGCGGGGTCGGTCGACGACAACGTCGACTACGTCGGGTTCCTCGCGTACCTCGACCGGATGCAGGCCGCCGGCCTCGTCGCCCGGCCGTGGGACCCGGCCGGCCGCATCCTGGTCCAGGTCAGCGGGCCTGACGGGCGCGGCACCCCGGCCCGCGCGGTCACCGTGCGGGCGGAAGGCGGCCAGGACCCGGTGGCCACCGTGCGCACCACGGCCGACGGCACCATCCGCTTCCTGCCCGCCACCTACGGGCCGGTCGCCGCCCGCTACAGCTTCGAGCTCGACGGGCGTCAGGTCAGCGGCGCGCCGGGTGAGACGCTGCAGCTCGCAGTGGATGCCGCCGGAGCCGGCGACGGGGCGCCGGCGGTGGACGTGCTGTTCCTGCTCGACGCCACCGGGTCGATGGGTGACGAGATCGGTCGGCTGACCGACAACATCGCCACCATCGCCGGACAGGTCGACGCCCTCGCCCCCGACGCCGACGTGCGCTTCGGTATGACGCTGTACCGCGACGACGTCGACCAGTTCACCACCGCCACCTACGACCTCACCGGCGACATCGACGCCTTCGGTCGTGCCCTCGACGAGGTCGTCGCCGATGGCGGTGGGGACTACCCCGAGGCGCTCGACGAGGGCCTGGCCGAGGCGCTGGCGGTGCCGTCGTGGCGGCCGGCGGGCGAGGCGCTGCAGCTCATCTTCGTGGTCGCCGATGCGCCGCCGCAGCTGGGCCGCCAGGTGGACACGCCGTACACCGAATCGCTCCAGGAGGCCATGGCCCGGGGGATCAAGGTCTTCCCGGTCGCGTCCTCCGGCACCGACGACGTGGCCGAACTGGTCTTCCGGGAGCTCGCCCAGGCCACCGGTGGCCGCTTCGTGTTCCTCGCCTACGGGGCGGCCGGCGCCGCGCTGGGCACCGGCACCGACATCGCCACCACCGACTACGAGGAGCTGTCGCTGGACCAGCTGGTGGTGCGGCTGATCGCCGAGGAGCTGGGCGACTGGACGGGCACCGACGTGGTCGTGCCGCTGCCCGGCCCGACGAGCACCACCCGTCCGGCCGGCCAGTAGCCGGGTGCGGACGGGGACCCGTACGCGGACCGGCACCGGCCTGGGGGAACGGCCGGTGCCGGGTCCTGCGTCAGCGGGTGGAGGAGGGGGTCTGCCCGCCGGCGACTCCGGTGCTCAGGCGAAGGTGGACCGGGCCAGGCGGGGCTGCATCGCCTCGAGCTTGGCGATGCGGTCCGCGGTGGCCGGGTGGGTCATGAACAGCTGGGCGAAGTTCGCCGTGCGACCGGTGAGGGGGTTGACGATGTACGCCGACGCCTGGGCGGGGCTCACATCCATCGGCAGCCGGCCCGCGTAGGCCTCGATCTTGCGCAGCGCGCTGGCCAGGGGACGGGCGTCACCGCACAACTGGGCACCGGCCCGGTCGGCCTCGAACTCGCGGCTGCGGGAGAGCGCCATCTGCAGCAGCCCGGCCGCCATGGGGGCGAACAGGGCGAGCAGCAGCATGACGAGCGGGTTGGGACGATCGTCGTCCTCGCTGCCGCCGCCGAACAGACCGGCGAACATGGCGAGCTGGGCGAGGGCCTGGATGCCGGTGGCCACCGCCGCGGCGACCGAACCGATGAGGATGTCGCGGTGCTTCACGTGGCCGAGCTCGTGGGCGAGCACGCCGCGCACCTCGTCGACGGTGAGGTAGTCGAGCAGGCCCTGGGTGACGCACACGGCGGCGTGCGACGGGCTACGGCCGGTGGCGAAGGCGTTGGGCTGCGCCGACGGCGACACGTACACGCGGGGCATCGGGATGCCGGCGCGACCGCTGAGGTCGCGCACGATGCCGTAGAGCTGGGGGGCCTGGGCCTCGCTCACCTCGGTGGCGCCGGCGGAGCGGATGGCGAGCTTGTCGGAGAACCAGTAGGAGAAGCCGACCACGGCGAGGCCGAAGCCGAGGCCGAGGTAGGTGCCGGTCGGACCGAAGAGGGAGCCGACGAACACCAGCAGACCGCCGATGGCGGCGAGCAGGACGGTGGTCTTCAGCGTGTTCTTGAACATCGTTGCTTTCTCTTGCAGCGCGGGGTGTGCAGCGGTGGTTGTCACCGCCGCTCCGGGCGGCCGGGGCGGGGGAGCGATCCCGGCCGCCTCAGGAGTGGCGTTGCTCGGTCTAACGTCAGCGCGGTGGCCGATCATTCCGATGAGTCGTTGATGGAGCTGGCGTTGACCGAGGCGAGGCTGGCGCTCGAGCACGGCGACGTGCCGGTGGGCGCGGTGGTGGTGGTCGACGGCGAGGTGGTCGGCCGCGGTCACAACGAACGGGAGCGCCGCCAGGACCCGACCGCGCACGCCGAGGTGCTCGCCCTGCAGCAGGCCGCGGTCGCGCTGGGATCGTGGCGGCTGTCGGAGGCGACGGTGGTGGTGACGCTCGAGCCGTGCGTGATGTGCGCCGGGGCGCTGCTGTCGGCCCGGGTCGGCCGGGTGATCTTCGGCGCCGACGACCCGAAGGCGGGGGCGGCCGGGTCGCTCTACAACGTGTTCGCCGACCCGAGGCTGAACCACGAGATCCCACTGCGGGCCCGGGTGCGGGCCGAGGAGTGCGGGCGGCTGCTCACCGACTTCTTCGAGGGCCGTCGCACCGGGGCCTGAAACCCGACGGTGGCAGCGGGCCGGCGGGCGGCTAGAGTCGTACCCCGCACGCTTCGGTGTGCGTTGGAAGGTTGCCAGAGCGGACGAATGGGACGGTCTCGAAAACCGTTGAGGTCGCAAGGCCTCCGTGGGTTCAAATCCCACACCTTCCGCTGAAGATCACCTGGTCAGAGCGCTTCCCCGGAAGCGCTCCCAGGTGGTCGGGCCCAGCCCGCTCGACCGGACCGACTTCATCGTTGCCGCTGACGCCGCGGTGCTCGACCGAATGTGGCGGGTTGTCGCGGCCGCCTGTTCATTGCCTCATGAAACGATGCTGGTCAGATCGGCGGCACCTCGATGGCTGCGTGCGCGTGCCTGCACAACCCGCCACTGTGGTGCGGCCATACCGCTCGGTATGGCCTGTCGGGCCGCGGATGACCGTCCAGCACCCCGACAGGCGCTGCACTCCAGCCCGCCCGGACTCGCTGTGCTCGCACTGCCGTCGCCGACTCGGGTGGCGTGGCCGGTCGGGTCGCGTGTGACCATGCGCTCGGTGCCGGGTGACACCTCCGCTGAGATCCAGCGCATGTTGGTTGAGCGCTGGCGAGCCGACCTACCGTCGCGCCGGTCTGAGTAGCGTGGCTGGATGCGCCCCGGGAGCGAATCGGACGGGCTCCGGATCGTCGATCTGGCCAAGCGGTACGGGGCCGTGGTCGCCGTCGACGGGCTCGACCTGTCGGTGCCGAGGGGCGGGCTCATCGGCTTCCTCGGGCCGAACGGAGCGGGCAAGACGACAACGATGCGGGCGGTGCTCGGCATGGTGCGACCCGACCGGGGGTCGATCACCTGGCAGGGCAGACCGATCGACGATGACGCCCGCCGTCGCACGGGGTACATGCCGCAGGAGCGGGGCCTCTACGCGCGCATGAAGGTACGCGAGCAGGTTGCCTACTTCGGGCAGTTGGCGGGCATGCGACGGCGCGTGGCCGAGGCCCGCGCCGACGCGTGGATCGAGCGGCTCGATCTCACCGAGCGGGCCGGCTCCATGGTGCAGGAACTGTCGGGCGGCAACCAGCAGCGGGTCCAGCTGGCCGTCTCGCTGGTGCACGACCCCGAGCTCCTGGTGCTCGACGAGCCCTTCGCCGGGCTCGATCCGGTGGCGGCCGAGACGATGCGCCGGATCATCGCCGAGCGCGCCGCGGCAGGGGTGAGCGTGCTGTTCTCATCGCACCAGCTCGACGTCGTCGAGGACCTCTGCGACGAGGTGGTGATCATCGCCGACGGGCAGCTCGTCGCCTCGGGTCTGATCACCGACCTCCGCTCGGCGTCGGCCACGCGCTGGCTCCGGGTGCGTTGGACGCAGCCGGTCGAACGGTGGACCCCGCTCGAGGGCGTCATCGAGTCGTTCGACGGCCGCACCGCAGTGGTGCGGCTCGATCGAGACGCCGACGTCGCCGCCAGCATCGCCGACGCGCTGTCCGCCGGCCCGGTCAGCGAGGTGGCGCTCGAACCGCCGCGGCTCGACGAGATCTTCACCGAGCTCGTCGGTTCGGGCCATCTGCGCTCGAAGCGGACGGAGGCCGGGTCGTGATCTGGACCATCGCCCGACGCGAGATCGTCACCCGGAGCCGATCGAAGGCGTTCATCGGGATGACCGCGGTGCTCTTCGTCGGCGTCATCGCGGTAGCCCTCGTGCAGGTGTTCATCAACTCCGACGACGGACCGCGCCAGGTCACCATCGGCCTCGTCGGCGGCGGGGCCGAAGCCGGCGAGACCCTCGAGCTCGGCAACGACGACCTCGACCCGACCGTCGAGGTGGTCGACACCGTCGACACCGGCGAGGCCCGCCTCCAGGACGGATCGATCGACGTGCTCTTCGACGGCGAGGCCCTCACGTGGAAGGGGCTCCCGGATTTCGCGCTCGACGGCTACGTGCGCGACTCGGTGCAACAGGCGGCGTTCGCGCAGCGGGCGCAGGACCTCGGGCTGAGCGAGGCGGATCTGGCGGCGCTGTTCGCCCCGGTCGAGCTCGACGAGGTCCGCCTGGATGGCGGCGACGACGAGTTCGGCGTTCGGCTCGCGGCGGCCGGCGTCGCCGGCTTCGCCACGTTCATGCTGCTGCAGGTCTGGGGCTCGTTCCTGATGATGGGCGTCATCGAGGAGAAGGCGTCCAAGGTGGTGGAGATCCTGCTCTCGCAGGTTCGTCCGTCGACCCTGCTCGGCGGGAAGGTCATCGGGCTCGGATTCCTGGCGCTCGTGCAGATGCTCATCTTCGTCGCCGGGCTCGTGGTCGGCCTGCTGCTCGTCCAGGACATCGCGGTGCCCGGCAGCGTGTGGGGCAGCGTGCCGCTGTCGGTGCTCACGTTCCTGTTGGGGTTCGGGTTCTACGCCACCGCCTACGCCGCCGTCGGGTCGATGGTCTCGCGCCAGGAGGACGCCACCAGCGCGCAGCTCCCGGTGATGTTCCCTTTGCTCGCCGGCTACTTCATCGCCGCCACCAGCATCGGCGCCCCCGACAACCTGGCGGTCACGATCGGGTCGTTCGTGCCGTTCACGTCGCCGGTGCTGCTGCCGTTCCGGGCCGCCATGCTCGACGTGCCGCTCTGGCAGCTCGCGGCATCACTGGTGATCCTTGCTGCTTCGACCGTGCTGATGCTGCGCTTCGCCGGTTGGATCTACCGCTTCTCGATCCTGCGAACCGGCTCACGCGTCACCTGGATCGAGGCCTGGCGCAATCGCCGCGACCCCGTGCTGTGAGCGCCTGGTGCTCACCCGTGTGCCACGGCGAGGGCACGGACACGCACCCTGGGGCCGAGGTGCAGGGGTCGTTCGAACGGGTGCAACGGTCGATGTCGCACCGTGGGCGGAGCGGTCGCAATGCGGGAAGCGGCGTCCCGGGGGAGCGACGTCCCGAGGAGCGGCGGGTCAGCGTTCAGCTGAACAGCCTCGTCCCGCTCGAGGGATCTGGCTGCGTTGTCTGTGCACCTCGCGTCGTGCTCACCCAGCGCGGCTGGACGGGCACCACTGTGACCAGGGCACCTTTCGGACATCCTCAGCGGTACGGTCTGCGCCGCGACCCTAGGTGCACAGACACCGCACGGCGACGGCCGAGCTGCCCGGCACAGGACTCCCGTCGACGGCCGAGCAGTGCCACAACGAATCGACAACGATTCGGCGCGGACGCCTCGCCGACCGGAGCCTAGCGTCGGTGGGCGCCGCTCGGGGCGGTGCCGAGGGCCAGGTGTTCCGGGCGACCGAGCGGGGTAGGTAGGCGCGGTCCACAGTCGTGCGCCGAACCGGTCGGCGTCTCGTGGTGGCGCGTGCGCCCCTCCGGGGTGCCGACGATCGGAGAGCTCCGCTGCGCACCTACCTCACCGCCGTGGAACCGATACCCGTCGGCCACGACCTGCCCGCCGCGGCGACCGCAGCATGGCTGCACTGGGCGCTCGGCTACGAAGACGTCGGCGAGCGCAACCATCGACGGCTGCAATGGTTGTCGAGCGTGGCCGGCATCGAGCACCGCGCCACCTGCGTCGAGGATCACACCCACACCGATCCCGAACGGCTGACCCTCTACACCCGGGACCGGCGCGGCGCCCTGACCGCGTCGCTCGACGACAGGATGGCGCGCTTCGAGTGCACCAGCGGCGACATCGCCCGCCGCGCCCTGGCCCCGCTCGACACGGCACCGGATCACCTGCTGCAGGTGTCCTGCACCGGGTATTCGGCGCCGAGCGCCGTCCAGCTGGCCGCCGCCGAGCGGGGCTGGCACCGCGACACCCGGATCCTCTCCCTCGGCCACATCGGCTGCCACGCCGCCGTCCCCGCCCTCACCCACGCGTCGCACGCCATCGCCGCCACCGCCCGTCGCCGCGACCGCCCCTCCACCGCCGCGGTCGTGCACATCGAGCTGTGCACGCTGCACCTGCGGGCCGACCCCACCGCACGGGACTGGTTCACCCACGCCGCCCTCTTCGCCGACGGCGCCGCCCGGGTCGGGCTCAGCACGCAGGCACCCGCCGTCGGCTTCGAGCTGCTCGACGAGTTCGAGCTCATGGTGGCCGACTCCTCCACGGCCATGACGTGGCGCCTGGCCAACGACGGGTTCCGGATGCACCTCGGCACCGAGGTCCCCCGCATCATCGGCCAGGAGCTCCGGTCCCGGGTGACGGAGTTCCTGCACGGCAACGAGCTCGATCTCGACGACATCGCCTGCTTCGCCATCCACCCCGGCGGCCCGCGTGTCCTCGACGGCTGCGCCCGAGCGCTGGAGCTGGACCCGCACCGCCACCGCCACGCCACCGAGGTGCTCCGACGCAGCGGGAACATGTCCTCGGCGACGTTGCCGCACATCTGGGCGTCGATGCTGCGCGACTGCGCCCTGGCCGACGGCGCGCTCGTCTGCTCGCTCGCCTTCGGCCCCGGCATCACCCTCACCGGCAACCTCCTGCGGGTCATCCGATGAGCCGCGCCACGGTCGACAACGACTTCTACGACGCGCTCGGGTCGCGCTGGACCGATGACCCGAGCCACGCCATCGCCCTGCTCGTTGCCGAAGCCCCGGCCAAGCTGGCCTACGTGCGGCGGGCCATCGGCGCCGTACCCCGACGGATCATCGACATCGGCTGCGGCGCCGGTCTGCTCGCCGTGCCGCTCGCCGCCGACGGCCACCAGGTGCGGGCGGTGGACCGATCCCGCCCCAGTCTCGACGTGGGCCGCGCCGCCGCCGAGCGGGCCGGCGTACCGGTGTCCTTCGACCACCAGGACGCCCTCGACCTGCGCGAACCGGACGGTACGTTCGACGCCGCGCTCCTGCTCGACATCATCGAGCACGTGGAAGATCCGGCCCGCCTGATCGCCGAGGCGGTGCGCGTGGTGCGACCGGGCGGCACGGTCGTGTTCCACACGTTCACCCGCAACCCGGTGTCCTACCTCGTCGCCGTGCTCGGCCCGCGGCTCATCACCCGGGACTGCCCTCGGCACCTGCACTGCTACCGCAACTTCGTGCGACCCCGCGAGCTGCGCCGGCAGTGCACCGATGCCGGCGCGGTGGTTACCGCGCTCGAGGGCTTCCGCCCGGAGCTGTCGGGCGCCCTGCTGCGCACCGCCGCGAGCCGCCGGGTCGATCCCGGGTTCGGCTTCCGCTGCGGGGGGCCGGTGCTGGCCGGCTACATCGGCACCGCCACCAAGGCACCGTCACCGGGCCGTTGACCGTGCCCTCGCAGCACCCGTTCTTCGACATCGTCATCGTGGGTGCCGGGCCCGTCGGGATGGCCCTGGCCGCCCTGCTGCGCCACGGGGACCGGTCGGTGCTGCTGGTGGAGCAACGCGCCGCACCGTTCGTGCACCCGCGGGCCATGCACCTCGACCGGACCTCGATCGAGCTGCTGGGCGCGGCCGGGGTGCGATGGCATCCCGGCACCGACCTCGACGAGCTCGCCGGCGTCTCGTTCGACGCGCCCTCCGGCGCATCGTTCCCGATCGTGCTCGGGGGGCTGTGCCCGGACGAGCTCGCCCCGTTCGCGTTCTCGCAACCGGCGGTCGAGGCCCAGCTGCGGGCCGTGCTGGCCGCCTCCACCGTCGAGCAACGCCACGGCACGACGCTGACCGCGCTGACCCCCGGCCCCGATGCGCTGCAGGCGAGGCTCTGCTGCGGTGAGCACCACATCGTTGTCCGCACCGACGTGTTGATCGGCTGCGACGGCGCCAACAGCACGGTGCGCCGCCTTGCGGGCATCGGGTCGCGCCAGTGGGGCGGCACAGCGCGCTGGCTCGCCGAGGACCACCTGCTCATCGCACCGTTGGCAGACCGAGTGGTACGGCAGCGCATCGGCCGACGCCCGGTGACGATCGTGCCCGGCTGCGCGAGCCATGTGCGCGTCGAACGATGCCTGCAGCGCAGCGTCGGCGCTCCGCTCGGCGGCGACGCGGCACCGCCGCCGCTCGGCGAGCTGATCGGGGTGGAGAGCAAGCGCGTCATCGCCTCGCGCGCCTACACCTTCACCACCCGCCTGTCGCCCGTGCCCGGCCGGGTGCTCGGCGGCTCGGCCGTGCTGCTGGCCGGCGACGCCGCCCACACCGTCGCCCCGTTCCTCGGGCAGGGCCTCGGCCTCGGCCTGCGCGATGCGGCGAACCTCGCCGCGCTGCTCCTCGCCGACGGCACCCGACCCCCGGGCGAGCTGGTGGCCGCCCACCGCGCCGCGCGCCGAGGCGACGTGCGAGTCACCGCCGTGCAGGCCCGCGCGGCACAACTGCTCATCGAGCGGGGCGCATCGATGCGGCCCGCCACCCTCGACCGAACGCTGCGCGCGCTGGCCGCCGCCACGCGACGAACCCCCGGTCTGGTCCGCCGCGCCGCGCTCGCCCATCGCCCCGAACCGTTCGCCCTCAGCGCAGCAGCACCGCTCCGTTGAGGACGAACGCGACCGTCGCCCAGCCGGCGATCGACATCGCCAGGCTCCAGGCCAGGCGATCCCGACGCAGACGTGCCGCGGCCACCATGGCCGCCAACGTGGCCATCGCGGCGACGAGGGCGACGGCGCCCACCGCGGCGCGCCAACCGCCGGCGGGGGCGCCGGCCAGCGCCATCGTCAGCAGCGACGCCGCCATGAGCGCCCCACCGACGAGCAGCACGCCGGTGACGGGCAGGCGGTGGGGCAAGCCGCGGACCCCGGCGAGACGATCCGCGTCGAGATCGGGCAGCACGTTGAAGAAGTGAGCACCGGCGCCGAGCAGGGCCGCGGCCGCCATGATCCACGGCGCCGGCCACGGATGACCCTCCAGCCGGAGGGAGACGAACGCGGGCAGGGCGGCGAACGCGGCGGCATAGGCGGCGACGCTCAGCACGGTGCGCTTCAGGCCGGCGTTGTAGGCCCAACCGACGCCCACCGCGGCGAGGTGCACGAGGCCGGGGCGCCAGCCGACGGCGAGCGACAGCGGCACGCAGGCGAGCAACGCAGCCGCCGCGCTGACACCCACCGTCGAGGCCGCCACCACCCCGCCCGCCACCGGCTTGTCGAGGCGGCCGGCGAGACGATCGCGGTCGCGGTCGATCCAGTCGTTGCTCCAGCCCACCGACAGCTGCCCGGCCAGCACCGCCGCGCCCGACAGCGCCACGTCACCCCGCGGCCCGGCCGCGGCGGCGAGCGCAACGGTGATGGCGGTGACGACCAACGTGGGACCCGGGTGGCACGCGCGCAGCCAGCCGCGCACTGCGGACCGTCGCCCGGGACGTTCGGTGGTCATGGCCCCTCGATTCGGCGTCGATCCTCGTGTTCCCATCCCGACGGCGAACGACACCTCCATCGCTGCTGGTCGGAGCGGTTCAGCGGCGGCGGGCGAGGACGAGGGTCCGGCCGACGTGGACCTCGAGGTCGGGGCGCTGCCAGGCGCTTCGGGCGTCGGCCGGGTCGGTGAGCACCGCGAGGGTGGCGCGATCGTCGTCGTCGAGGCGTTCGCCGAGCATCCCCGCGCTGCGCCGCAGGCCCTGCGCCACCCATCGGTGAGCGTCCTCGTCGAGCGGGGCGGGAAGGTCTGCGTGCACGATGTCCACCGACTCGACCGCGAAGCCGACCTCCGCCAGCAGCGACGGCCAATCGAGCTCGAGGGCGCCGGACGGGAGGTGGTCGACGATGGCGGCGCGCATCGCCTCGGCATGACGGTCGGCGAAGCCCGGTCGGCCGATGCCGAGCTCGTCGGGCAGGGTGCGGGTGGCGGGTCCGAACTCGACGAGGGCCAGCAGCCCACCCGGGCGCAGGGCGTCGTGGGCGTCGGCCAGCGCGAGGCGGGGATCGGCCACGTGGTGCAGCACCATCGACGCCCACACCACGTCGACCGGGCCGTCGATCGGCAGGCCGGCCTCCAGGTCCACGATGCCGGTGACGAGGCGGTCGGCCACGCCGTGCCGTTCGGCGCGCGCCGTCACCCGCTCCAGCAGCCCGGCGGACGCGTCGAGGGCGAGGACCTGCGCGTCGGGGAACGCGCCGGCGAGCGCCACTGCGGCCACACCGGGGCCGCTGCCGGCGTCGACGATGCGCCGCACGGGACCGTCGGCCGCGGCGGCGACCCGGCCCATCGCCTCGTGGAGCAGCGGCATGAGGACCTCGCCCTCCCGCTCCAGGTGCTCACCGAGATCGCCCCAGTCGTGATCGCCGGGGGCGTGACGGTGATCGTGGCCGGCGTGATGCCCATGGTCGGTGTGATGGGCATGGTCGGTGTGATGCGCGGGTTCGTGACGGTGCGGTTCCATGGCGGCCGACGATACGCCGCCTCCGCCACAACGGCATAGGATCTTGCCAATGACGCAAGATCCGGATCTTGACGCAACGGTGCGCGGCCGCCTTCGCAGTCTGCGCCTGGCCCGCGGGTGGACCCTCGAGGAGCTCGCCGGCCGGGCCCATGTGAGCCCCTCCACGTTGAGCCGCCTGGAAACGGGAGACCGGCGCCTGGCGCTCGATCTGCTGGTGCCACTGGCCCGCGCCCTCGATACGACCATCGACGAGCTCGTCGCCAGCGGCTCCGATGACGACGTGATCATCCGGCCCCGCAAGAACGTGGTGGACGGCATGACGGTGTGGCCGCTCAGCCGTCCCGGTGGAGGTGCCGCCCGCAGCGTGGCCAAGATGCGGCTCACCTCCCGCCGGCGGGCCCCCGAGCCGCGGGTGCACCCGGGCCGGGACTGGTTCTACGTGCTGTCGGGCACCGTGCGGCTGCACCTCGGCGGCCGGGAGCTGCTGGTGCAGCAGGGAGAGGCGGCCGAGTTCGCCACCATGACACCGCACGCCCTGACCGCCCACGGCGGGCCGGCCGAGATCATCTCGATCTTCGACCACGACGGGGAGCGCACCCACCTGAGCCCGCCGCGCTGAACCTTGCCCGCACCGTCGTACGCACCTAGTATCGAGTCCACTGATCACAGATCGTCGAGCTATCGCCAGAGAAGATGGCGAGCGCGCCGAAGGAGAACGGTTCGTGGAGCAGGACATCGAACGGCAGCTGGAGCTGGTTCGCCGCGGTCTCATCGAGCGCTACGCCGACCGGCTGGGCGAGTCGGCCGTGGCCGACGCGCTCGAGCGGGCCGTGCAACCGTTCCTCGACGCCCGGGTGCACGACTACGTCGCGGTGCTCAGCGAGCGCGCCGCCCGCCACGAGCTCGACCGGCTGTGCCGGTCCGGGGCGTTGACCCCCAACGCCGCCTGACCCCGCCTGACCCCGCCGGCTCAGGCCGGGGCGAGCCGCCGCGCCGCGGTCGTTGCGGGATGCTCCGCGACGAGCGGATGGGCGGCGCGGGCGGCGCAGATCTCCTCCAGGGCACGTTGCGCGGCCTCGCCCAACAGCGCCCGCAGCTCGTCCCGGTAGCGCACGTACAGCGGGGTGTCCGCAGTGTGCGCCTCCGGGGAAGAGCTGCACCACCACGGCATGAAATGGCCACCCGCGCCCCACCGGCGACGGTCGTATTCGCCGACGGTGGTGACGATCACCTCGGTCTCATCGGGCCGTTCGACGACCTGCTCGTCCCCGGTCATCGGGACCTGCCAGCACACGGCCGGCTTGTACTCGAGTGGGTGCACCCCGTCGCGCAGCGCCTGCCCGTGCAGCGCGCAGCCCCCGCCGCCGGGGAAGTCGTCGTCGTTGAGGAAGATGCACGCCCCGTCAGAGCGCGATGCGGTGCGGGTGGCCGGCTCGCCGTGCAGCTCGGTGGCCGTCGTGTAGTCGGCGAAGGCCCGGCGATGGTGCTGCCACGTTCCCCGGTTCAACCGGCGCACCGCGGCGCGCACCCGCTTCTCGTCCTGTCGATCCGAGAAGTGCGCGCCGAGGGCGCAGCACCCGGCGTCGGGCAGGCCGTGCTCGATGCCGTGGCACCCCGCGCCGTAGATGCACTGCCACCGCGACAGCAGCCACGTCAGATCGGCCCGGATGACGCGAGTCGGATCCTCGGGGTGGGCGAACTCCACCCACTCGCGGGGATGGTCGAGCGCGGTCTCGGGGACCGGCGTCGGTCTCGCTTCAATGACCGCGAGCGGGATCTTCATCGTCTCGCAGGCTACGGGGTCGCGCGGTCCGGACCGGTCTAGAGTCCGCCCATGGCAGGGACCACCGTCGAAGAGCACTGGATCCGCACCGATCGCCACCGCACCTTCTACCTGGCGGCCGGCCCCGAGGACGGCCCGCTGCTGATCTTCGTGCACGGCTGGCCCGAGCTGTCCATCAGCTGGCGCCACCAGCTGCCCGTCTTCGCCGGGCTCGGTTTCCGTGCCGTGGCCCCCGACCTGCGCGGCTACGGCCGCTCCTCGGTGTACCCCCGCCACGAGGACTACGCCCAGGAGCACGTCGTCGCCGACATGATCGACCTGCTCGACGGGCTCGGAGCAGACCGAGCGGTATGGGTCGGCCACGACTGGGGCTCGCCCGTGGTGTGGAACATCGCCGCCCATCACCCCGACCGCTGCCACGCGGTCGCCAACCTGTGCGTCCCGTACGCCACCCTCGACAAGGGGTGGGAGCACACCGTCGCCCTCGTCGACCGCTCCGTCTACCCGACCGACCAGTATCCCGTCGGGCAGTGGGACTACCAACTGTTCTACGAGGAGTCCTTCGAGCGCGCCAGCGCCGTGTTCGACGCCGACGCGTACCTCACCGCCAAGGCACTGTTCCGCAAGGGCAACCCGAAGGGGCTGGGCAAGCCGTCGGCCACCGCCGCGGTGCGCGCCGCCGGTGGCTGGTTCGGCGGGGCGGACCGCGCGCCCGACCTGCCCGCCGATCGCGACGTGGTCACCGAGGAGGACCTGCGCTGCTACGCCGAGGCGCTGTCGCGCAACAGCTTCTTCGGGCCGGACTCGTACTACATGAACCATCCGGCCAACGAGGCCTACGCCGCCACCGCGGCGGACGGCGGGCGGCTGTCGATGCCGGTGCTGTTCCTGCACGCCCGCTACGACTACACCTGTGAGACGATCAACTCCCGGCTGGCCGAGCCGATGCGCGAGCTGTGCGGCGATCTGACCGAGGCAGTCCTCGACACCGGCCACTGGATGGCGCAGGAACGGCCGGCCGAGGTCAACGCCGAACTGGCCCGCTGGCTGGCGACGAAGGTCCCGAGCGTGTGGCCCGTCGCCGCCTCCCGCTGACCAACTGAAAGGGTGATGAACATGGTCGTCTGACCGAACTGCGGTCGACCGAACGTGTTCGTCGTTGCCGCGAACGCCGCAGTCGCTTGAAGCGAGAGTGGCGGGTTCTGCTGTCGCCTTGCTCGTTGCCTCATGAAACGATGCCGGTCAGACCGCCGTGCGGTCGGTGGGGTTGGTCGTCGCGCCCGCACAACCCGCCACTCTGGTGATGCGTGGCAGCGCGGGCCATACCGATCGGTCCGATCAAGCCAGGCCGCTCGCCGCCCTCGCATGAGCTTTCAGCACCCTGCTGACGAACGAACCCGTGGTCACCTTCGACGGATGCGGCCGGCGCTCAGCTGCACGGGGTCGTCCCGCTCGGGGCAGCGGCAACGGGCTGCGGTGTTTGTGCACCTCGCGTCGGGCTCGCCCGGCGCGGTCGGACGC
>JADLEF010000352.1 GCA_020846295.1 Acidimicrobiales bacterium | reverse complement strand
GGATCGAGGACGTCGACGCCGCCGACGGTCTCGATGTGCGGGGTGATCTTCCAGACCTTGTTGGTGGTATCGGGGGACGTGTTCTTGTCGACCACGAAGGCGTCGCCCTGATCGTCGACGATCACGTGGTTGGCCCGCGTGATCGGGAGCGAGGCGACCTTGTTGCCGTCGACGTCGAGGACGGTGACCGAGGTGCCGCCGAAGTTGGTGACGTAGGCCACCCGGTGGACGTCGTCGTAGGCGACGTTCAGCGTCTGCTGCCCGGTCGGCACCTTCTTGATGACATCGCCGGTGCTGGCGTCGGCCACGAAGACCGCGTTGTCGTTCTGGCTGGCGACGAAGATGCGGTTGTCGTCGGCGTCGTAGGCGATGCCGGAGGCGCCGCGGCCGTTGCCGGCGGTCGAGTGCTCTCCCACCTCGATGAACTCCACGGCCGCGTCCACGTCACCGCTGTCGACCTCCGGCGTCGCGGCCGACTTCTCGGTGTCGATCACGGCGACCTTGTTGCTCGACAGGCTCGGCGAGACCAGCGTGCCGTCGTCGAGCGAGAGCGAGATCGGGTTGAAGTCGCTGCGCGGTCCGGTCTGGATGTCCTTGATCTTGTCGTACGGGGCCGTGGCCTTGAACACCGAGATATAGCCGTTGCCCGACGCCCCCTCGCTGGCCGAGCTGGCATAGACGCGGTCGGTGGCCGGGTCGTAGACGACGTCGCGCGGGTGGCTGATCGTGTTGTTGGGCAGCTGCCTGAGCAACGCGAGATCGCTCTCGCGGTAGACCGCCACCGTGCCGTAGTTGCGGCCGGTGAGGGTCACCCAGACGGTGCCGTGGACATCGTCGACGCCGACGCCGAAGCCGCCGCCGATCCCGGTCACGTCGTTGCCGTCGGCGTCCTTCGTGATCGCCGGCATGTCGACGGACTGCTCGAGCTCGAGCGTGTCGGGGTCGAGCTTGTAGAGGAAGCCGCTCGTTCCCTGCCCTTGGTTGGCGGCCGTGACGTAGAGCGCGTCCTCCGCGTTGCTGTAGGCCGACTGGTAGAGGCCGGCGGGCGACGACGGAAGCGCGTTGGGGTCGGAGAGCAGCGAGAACCGGCCGGCGCCGAAGATCGACTCGTCCGGGTAGATCGTCGTCCTCAGCGTGTAGGTGTACGCGACCGGTGCGCTCTGAGCGATCACCAGGTCGACCTGCCCGGGGGCAGTGGAGGACGGGATCGCGTAGCTCATCGTCGCGGTGCCTGAGCCGTCAGCGGTCAGGTCGCTGGCGATGGTCGCGTCACCGAGCTTCACCGACGAGATCGTGGCGCCGTCGGGCAGGCTGCTCAAGGTCAGCGTGCCGCTCGCGCCGACCCTGGAGCCGTTGCTCCAGGCGACGGCGGGGTTGACCGTCACGGGCAGCGAGTAGTCCTCCGCGCCGGCGGTGCTGCGCTGGATCGTCACCGTGTACTGCCCGGCGCGGGTCCCGCTCGGCAGCGTGAGCGTGACGCCCGAGAAGGCGCCGCTGGCCGGAACGGTGTAGCTGGGGCTGGGCGTCGCACCGCGGCCGGCCGTGAAGAGGAGGTCGGCGTCGCCGAGCTTGGCCGTCAGCGTCTCGCCGCCGGGGAAGCCCGAACCGGTCAGGCTCGCGGTGACCGCGGTGGCGCCGACCGTCGCCGTCGCGGGCTGGATCGTGGGCGTGGTCGCCGGGGCGACCACGGTGAAGTCGAGGTACGCCGAACGGATCGCGCCGCCGTTGACGGCGCCGCCGAGCACCCGGAAGTGGTGCGCGGTGCCGGCGGCCCAATCGCCGTCCGCGACGGCGGGGCCGGTGCTGTTGGCGGCGGTCGGGAACGGGATGTCGGCGAAGACGGTGCCATCGGCCTCCGCCGGGACCAGCGCCCAGGCGCCGAAGTCGGCGGCGTTCTTGCCGGCACAGGCGCCGGTCGGAGCGACCGGCGCGACCTGCGTGGTGTTCGTGGTCGCGGCGGGGCCGCCGGAGCCGCTTCCCGATCCGAGCTTGATGGCGACGCACTGGCCGGTCGCCCCGTCGGGCCCGGTCCAGCCGGTGCCGTCGACGTGGATGCTGGTGCCCGCGAAGATGTTGTCGCTGACCTGGGCCGCCGCACCCGAGTCGCCACCGACGTCGAAGACGGCGGTGGCGGCATGCGCGGGAGTCGTGGCGAGGGCGACGATGCCCAAGGCCGATGCCATGACCGCCGCGGCGGTCCGGCCGCGGCGCCTGGCAGGTACGGTGAAACTCATGTCTTCGTGACCCTTCTCGACGAGGGGCTCGGACGAGCCCGAACGGATTTCGTTTGGGCACCCTAACAAGATTTGTTAGGGTGCCCAAACACGTCGTTGTCTCGTCTAGGCGATCGGCTCCCCGATCACGACGTTCGCCCGCGGCCGCTACCAGGGGCGGTCGTCGAGGTCGGCGAGCGGCGCATCGAGCCGGACGCACCGGCCGCCACGGACCTCCAGCACCGCGGTCGCGGGCACGTGGACCACCCGGCCCGACTCGCGGACGCGGCCGACGATCACCGGGCGCTCGCCGCCGTCGTCCCCGGACGGCCGGACCTCGAGGACGTCGCCCCAGGCTTGGTAGTCGGCGGAGCAGAGGTGCATGCCGGGTGCGATCTGCGCCACGAGGCCGGCGAGCGGTTCCGTCACAGGTGCTGCTCCTCGGCCAGCTGCGCGTCGGTGATCTGGTAGCCGTAGAACAGGTCGTAGAAGCGCCGCATGTCGTCGGCCACCGCCCGCTTCGCGGCGTCCGGGTCCCCGCTGCTGAGCACCTCCTGCGTCCAGC
>JADLEF010000351.1 GCA_020846295.1 Acidimicrobiales bacterium | reverse complement strand
GGGCTTCGCGAGGTCAGCCAGACCGCGCTGCCCGACGCAGCCCCGACACCGGCCCTGGCCCCGCCCGCGGCCCCAGCGCCAGCTCAGCGGTTGGGGCCGCGCTCCATGGGATAGGGCTGCCAGCGGGTGAGCGCGGTGCGGGGCAGCACGGTGGGGTTCACCGTGGAACGGGGCCAGCTGCCCTGCAGCACCAGCGCCACCTCGCGACCCACCCGCCGGCGGGTCTCGGGCCGCATGCGCGACGTGGCTGACGCCACGTGCGGGCTCAGGATGACGTTGGGCAGGCCGAACAGCGGGTGGTCGGCCGTCGCCGGTTCCTGCTCCAGCACGTCCAGCCCGGCGCCGGCCAGCCGGCCCGAGCGGATCGCATCGGCCAGGGCCACCTCGTCGACGATGCCGCCCCGGCCGGTGTTGACGATGACGGCGTCGGGCTTCATGCGGGCGAGCTCCGCCGCGCCGATCAGGTGGTAGGTGCCCGGGTTGAGCGGGGCATGGATCGACACGTGGTCGCTGCGCTCGAGCAGCTCACCCAGCGACGTCAGCGGCTCCACGCCCTCCGCCGTCATCACCAGCTCCGACACGAACGGGTCGTAGGCCACCAGGTGGAAGCCGAACGCCTTGGCCCGCCGGGCGGTGGCCCGGGCCACGTTGCCGTAGCTGACCAGGCCCAGCGTGGTGCCGAACAGTCGCGGGAAGCGCGACAGGATGGGCCGACCCTCCAGCCAGCGTCCGGACACCACCAGCTCGTGCTGCTCCACCACCCGGCGGGCGCAGCCCAGCAGCAGGGCCATGGCGTGGTCGGCCACCTCCTCGATGAAGATGTCCGGCGTGTTGGTGACCACGATCCCAGCCCGGGTGGCGGCGTCCACGTCGACCATGTCGGTGCCCACCGAACCCACGCCGATCACCACGCAGCGCTCGAGCCCGGCGATGATGCCGGCGGTGATGGGGAACCCCCACGACGTGATGAGGGCGTCGGCGTCGTGGGCCACGGCGAGGAACTCGTCCTCGGTGGCCGCCGCCACCTCCACGATCTCGGTGCCGAGCGGCCCCAGCGACTCGAGCTCCCAGGCGTAGCGCGCCTCGATCGGGCCCAGCGCGGCGTGCACCGGCAGCTGGGCGACCACCTTGTACGTCGCCGACGTCGACGTGTCGACCATCACCATACCGCCCGGTATCAATCCAGCTCTTCGGCGGCGTCGGGCACGCCCACCACCTTGGCGGCGGCGCGCAGCTCGCCCAACGTCGTGTCGTCCACCTCCACGCCGTCGGCGCGCTCGATGCGGCTGCGGTGCTCGGGCTCACCGGGCATCAGCACCTCGGTGAAGCCCTCCCGCACCGCCGAGGCCCGCACGTAGTCGAGGTACGCCTCCGCCTCGGCCACCAGCGCGTCCCGACCGGTGATGGCCTCGGGGTCGATGGCGATCATGAGCATGTTGTTGATGATCGTGTGGCGGCGCATCGAGTCCTCGCTCATGACCAGCCCACCGAGCAGGGCGGCGCCCAACAGCTCGCACACGATGGCCAGCCCCGAGCCCTTGTGCTCGCCCATGGCGATGAGCGCCCCTCGGCGGGGGTGCACGAACATGCCAGCGGGGTCGGTGGTGACGCGGCCCTCGCCGTCGAGCAGCGTGTCGTCGGGCACCGGCACCCCCTTGTTGAGGGCGACGCGGGCCTTGCCCATGGCGATCTTGGAGGTGGCCATGTCGAGCAGCACGGCGGGCCGGTCGCCCTGGCCGGGCAGCGCCACGCAGAACGGGTTGGTGCCGAAGCGGGCGTCGGCGCCGGCGTAGGGGGCGACGAGCGGGGTGTGGCCCGCCACGTTGACGAAGTGGATCGACGCCAGGCCGGCCCGAGCGCACTGCTCACCCCAGTGGCCGATGCGCCCGATGTGGAAGCTGTTGCGCAGCCCCACCACCGCCGCGCCGTGGGTGCGGGCCCGCTCGATGGCCGCTTCGGTGGTCTCGTAGCCCATGACCTGGCCGAAGCCGCTGTTGCCGTCGAACACGGCGAGGGCGCCGCTGTCCACCACCGGGGTGACGTGCTGGTTGACCTGCAGGCGCTTGCGCACGAAGCCGTCCACGTAGGCCGGCACCATGCCCACGCCGTGCGAGTCGTGGCCCGAGAGGTTGGCCCCCACCAGCTGGTCGGCCACCAGCGTGGCCTCCCGTTCGCTGCTGCCCATCCCGGCGCACACCCGGCGGACGTAGGAGTGGAGTCGATCAGGGTGGATGAGGCTCACGAGGCGCTCCCCGGGTGGCGACGGCTTGGTCTGGCGCGCCGGAGGCTATCGGCTCCGCTCCAACGCCGTGCCCGAGACGGCCGGGCGCCGGCGAGCCGGGACCGGGCCGGGCACCGGGCCGAGCGCTCGTCGTTCCGCGGAGGGGAGCGAGCGGGTCGGCTCGCCGCGGCCGGCAACGGTAGCGTGCGGCCGGATGAGCGCGCCGGTCGACCTGCACGAGGGCTTCCAACCCGACCCCGAGCTCGATCCGGCGGAGACCCACGTCGGCCCGTTCCTGCGCCGGGTCGACGAGCGGGGCCTGGCCATCGGGCTCGTCGTGGCCAGCCGGCACTGCAACGAGCACGGCGCCCTGCACGGCGGGGTGCAGATGGCCCTGGCCGACTACACCGTCGGCGCCACCGCCCGCCACGGCACCGAGGACAGCACGGTCACCGTCAGCTTCGACGCCCAGTTCGTGGACACCGCCCGGGAGGGAGATCTGGTCGTCGGCCGAGCGGAGGTGGTGCGCCGCACCGGCTCGCTGGTGTTCGTGCAGGGCCGGCTCACCTGCGCCGGGCGGCCCCTGCTCGCCTTCAACGGCGTGGTGAAGCGGATGCGCCCCACCGCCGAGGTCAGCCCCGTCGCCACCCGGCCATGAGCGAGCCCACCACCGAACCGGCCGCCCCCGCCACCGAACCGGTCGGTGCCACCAGCCAACCGGGCCCGCTGGCGCCGCTGAGCGAGCGCAACTACCGCCTGTTCTTCATCGGGAACCTGTCCTCCAACCTGGGCACGTTCT
>JADLEF010000350.1 GCA_020846295.1 Acidimicrobiales bacterium | reverse complement strand
GCGGGTAGGGCGGGTGAAGCGAACAGCGGAACTCGTCGACGGAGGGCCAGGAAGGCCCGACGAAGACATCGTGACGGCCACTAGTTCCCGGTGGTCGACCAGTGCCAGGGTTCGCTCGGCAGGTTGTAGAGACCGAAGCGTCCGGCATTCGCCGCCAGCCACTGGTAGCCCGCGCTGCCGCGACTGCCGATCACCGAGCCGTTGTAGGTGAAGTCGATGGCGAGGCCCCGCTCGTGCATCGACGAGCCGGGCTTGGCGGTGGGCGGGCGGCACGACGACGACGGTGCCGACCAGATGGCGTAGTCGCTCGACCCGCAGTGGGCGCGCCGCAAGGCGATCTGCTCGGCCTGGTCGCGATAGCCGCTGCCACCCAGCGAGATGCCGTCGCGCTCGGCCGCCGACAGCAACGCCCCGAGGTTGCCGGCGATCGAGGAAGCGACCGTGATGCCCCGCACCGTCGACAGGCTCACCGGACCGATCGGCGTCGGCGTCGCCACGTTGGTCGGCCGGGCCAGGGCGGCCTGGCGGGCCCGTTCGGCCGCTGCCTTGGCCAACGCATCGGCGATCGCCTTCTGCTCGGCGACGATCTGGTCCGCGAACTTCTGGTCGAGCTTCGCGAGCGCCGACGACTCGCGCAGCGCGTCACTGAGCCGATCGTCGAGCTGGTCGGCGAGCTTGGCCTGAGCCTGGCGGGCCGACTCGAGTTCGGTGAGCCGGACGTCGACCGCGTCGCGTTTGACCGCGAGTTGGGCCGCGGCGGTCTCGGCCGCCTTCTGGCTGCGGGCGTAGTCGTCCTTCGCAGCGTCGAGTTCGTCGACGAGGTTGACGGTGTCACCGGCCGCCACACCCATCAGCGTCTGGCGGCGGATGGCATCGGCGGCGTCGGTGAGGTCGCTCAGCAGCAGCGAGTTGGTGACGCCCCCGTTCACGTAGCTGCGGACGGCGGCACGGCGCACGGCCTGTTCGAGCTCTGTGATGCGGGCGCTGGAGGCCTCCTTGGCCGCCTTGGCCTGGTCGGCCGCGCCCTGGGCAGCATCGACATCGGCCTGGGCGTCGTCGTATTCCCGCTGCACCGCAGCCACGTTGTCGTCGAGCGCGCCGAGGGCCTTCGCCGCCTCGGAGGCATCGACCTTCAGACCGTCGACCTGGCCGGCAACGGCTGCCTTCTTGCGCCGGACCTCGTCACGCTGCTTCTGCAGGTCGGCCAGGGAGGGCTTCGCGGTGGTGCTCGGTGCCTTCGTCGTACCCGAGGTCTGCGCCGCAGCTGGAGCAATCGGCAGCAGCGCGGCCACGACGAGGCTGCCCACAACGACGATCCGGCGCATGACCCGATCAGGGTAAGCGACCGGGCGCGCAGCGTGGGATCATCCCGCCGAAAAGACGCGGAGCGCGCGCACGAGGCCGTGCACCGTTGCGTTGGCCGGACCCCGCTGTGATCGCTAAGATCACCCGGCTCTTTCGCGTCAGTCGAGGTCTGTCATGAAGCAAGGCATCCATCCCGATTACCGCCCCGTTGTGTTCGAGGACTCCTCGAGCGGGAACCGCTTCATCACCCGGTCGACGGTGTCCACCAACCGCACCACCGAGTGGGAGGGCGAGACCCTTCCCCTGGTGCTCGTGGAAATCTCGATGGACAGCCACCCGTTCTTCACCGGCCAGATGAAGATCGTCGACACCGCCGGTCGCGTCGAGCGGTTCGAGCGCCGCTACGGTCGTCGCAAGAAGGCCTGAGCCCGGCACCACGTCGGGTCGGGTCGTCGGCAGGTCGGGGGGCCGCCGTCATGGACGCCAAACTCACCAGCTGGGTCGAAACGGTCACCGGCGGCACGGTTACGTCCGCCACCCGTAGCTACGGAGGCGGATCACGCGAGATGTATTTCGTCGACGTGGCGCGCCCCGGTCGCGCCGTCGACGACGTCGACCAGTACGTGCTGCGGGTCGAATCCGGTACTGGCCAGATGTCGGGCACCGAGGTCTCGTTGGCCCGCGAGGCGGCGATCTACCGGGCGCTGCGCGACACCGACGTGCCGGTGGCCCGCATCGTTGCGGTCACCGACGACGGCAATGCGTTCCTCATGGCCAAGGTCGAGGGCAGCGACGATCTCTCGAAGTTGAGCGACGACGAGCGCTCCGCCGTGTTCGACGACTTCATGCGCTCGCTGGCCAAGCTGCACAACACCGACGTCGCGACGCTCGATCTCGGTCCCCTGGCGGTGCCGACGAACCCCGAGGACCACGCCCGGCTCGATCTGAACATGTGGCGACGGGTGGCCGACCAGAAGGCCCAGGAGCTCGATCCGCTGTCGTGGTACGCGTTCGAGTGGATGGACGTGAACGCGCCGACGTCGGTACAACGCACGGTGCTCGTGCACGGCGACTCGGGGCCCGGCAACTTCATGGCCCACGACGGACACGTCAGCGCAATCGTCGACTGGGAACTCGCCCACGTCGGCGACCCCATGGAGGACTTCGCCTGGATCGACATGCGCGGCAACTCCCGGGCGCATCCGATGACCGCCCACTACGACGTGTATTTCCGGGAGACGGGCCTCACGTTCGACCCGGCTGCGCTGCTCTTCTACCGCATCGCCGTCTACGCCAAGTGTGCGGTGATCACTCAGCTCGCCGTGGAACAGGGCGGGGGCGCGATCGGGTTCGCGCCCTACCTGATCTCGAACACCCGCTATCAGTTGCTGGTCGCCCGGGCACTGACCGACGCCATGGGCCTGGCGCCGATCACCCTCGACCTGCCGGCCCAGCCGCCGACCGAACGCACCGCGCTGTTCGACCGGGCGATGGGCGACCTGCGGGCGAT
>JADLEF010000349.1 GCA_020846295.1 Acidimicrobiales bacterium | reverse complement strand
TGGGACCGGGCGACGTCGCTGCTCGCCGCCCAGGCGCCGTGGTGGGAGCCCGGCCAGGGATCCGGCTACCACGCCATCACCCAGGGGGACCTCCTGGGCGAGGTCGTGCGCCGGGTCACCGGCCGCAGTTTCGGGACCTTCTTCCGGGAGGAGATCGCCGGTCCGCTCGGCGCCGACTTCCACGTCGGGTTGGCGGCCGAGCACGACGGCCGCGTCGCCCGGGTGATCCCGCCGCCGCGTCCCGAGCGGCCCGAGGTGTTCCCGCCGTTCCTGGTCAAGACGATGACCAACCCGGTGCTCAACGCCAAGCAGTGCTGGGACGAACCGTGGCGCCGCGCCGAGATCCCCGCCGCCGGCGGGCACGGCAACGCCCGCTCGGTCGCCGCGGTGCAGTCGGTGCTGTCCAACGGGGGCACGGCGCGCGGCGTCCGCCTGTTCTCCGAGGAGCTCGGCCGTCGGGTGCTCGAGGAGCAGGCCCAGGGCCCGGACATGGTGCTGGGCGATCAGCTGCGCTTCGGCATCGGCTACGGGCTGAACTCCGAGGCGCTGCCCATCGGCCGCGGCGACGCCATCGCCTTCTGGGGCGGCTACGGCGGGTCGCTGATCGTCAACGACCTCGACCGCCACCTCACCATCGCCTTCGTGATGAACAACATGCGGCTCGGTACGGTGGGCGACGAGCGCAGCTACGCCGTCGTCGACGCGGTGTACGACGCCCTCGGCTGAGCCGTCGCCTCCGCCCGGCCCGGGGCGGGCCGGGCGGGCCGAGGCGCCGTCGTCACCAGACCGCGCCGGCCACCTTCAGCTCGACGATCTCGTCCTCGGTGAAGCCGAGCTGGGCCAGCACCTCGTCGGTGTGCTCGCCGTACTCGCCGGCCAGGCCGCGCACACCCTTGAACCCGTCGACCTCGAAGGGGACCGGCGGCCCGACGAACCCGTCGTCGAAGGTGACGAGGTACTCGTTGGCCAGGATGCTCTCGTCGTGGGCGAGGTCCTCCACCCGGTTGACCCGGGACACCCACGCACCGCTGTCGCGCAGCGCCCGCCACCAGTGCTCGACGGTGTGGCCCCGCAGGTGCTCGGCGAAGATCGGGCGGAACGCCTCCGCGTTGCGTTGCACCGCACCGAAGCTCGAGAAGCGCTCATCGTCGAGCAGGTGCTCCAGGCCGATGGCCTTGGCGATGGCCGGCCACTGCGGGCTCTGCAACGCGGCGATGGCGATCCAACCGTCGCTGCACTCGTACACCGTGAACAACGGGTTGGTGGTGCCGTCGGGCCGGAAGCGCTCCAGCTTCTGGCCCATGTTGGCCGCCACCCCGACCGCCTGGGACTGCATCCACAGCAGAGCTTCGGTCTGCGAGGTCCCCACCACGCAGCCCCGTCCGGTGCGGCCCCGCTTGACCAGTCCGGCGAGCACGGCGGACGCCATGTTCGTACCGGTCAGGATGTCGCTCATCGACCCCGGGGGGTAGTTCGGCGTCTCGCTGGGTGAGGTGCTGTCCATGAAGCCGGCGTGGGCCATGCCCACGGTGTCCTGGCACAGGTCCTCGGCCAGCGGCCCCCGCAACCCGAATCCGGCGCCGCGGCAGTAGATCAGCTGCGGGTTGATGCCGTGCAGCGTCTCCGGGTCGGCGCCATAGCGGGCCAGCCCGGACTCCCGCAGGTTGGTGATGAACACGTCGGCCTGCTCGATGAGCCGCCGGAACACCGGGCGCCCGGCCTCGGAGGCGATGTCGAGCGCGACGGCGCGCTTGTTCCGGTTGAGCGAGGCGTACATCCACTCGCGGCCACGGTCGTCGAAGGTCACGCCGAACGCGCTGCGGAAGCTGCGCATCAGATCGGCCCGGCCGACCTGCTCGATCTTCACCACCTCGGCACCCAGGCTGGCCAGGGCCAGACCGGCCACCGGGCCCTGCACGTACATCGACAGCTCGACGACCTTGACGCCCTCGAGCGGAGCTTCCCCGTTCGTGTTCACGGCGAGAGGCTTGCACGTTCCGCCGCGCTCGTCGAGCGAGTCGCGGCCGGGCACCCGGCCGGGTGCCCGGCCGGGCACCCGGTCGCGGTATGGCGAAGCGCGGGCGGAGGGATAGCGTGATCCGGTCAGCGTCCCACCACCGATGGATCCGGCGAACCCATGCGTGCCGTTCGTGCCTCAGCTGTAGCGGGCGTTGAGCTCGAAGGGATCGGTCATCGCCAACGGCGTGCTGCTGTCGATGCGCTCCAGCCACACCAGGTTCGGTCCGGCGACCTCGCCGCCCCGCTCCCCGGCGACGGCCTCGGCCTGCCCGTCCTCGGTGATGACGCCCACGGTGAGGCTGTAGGTCGTGCTGAGCACGAACGGCGCCGCTCGGGCCATGTCCTCCGCCAGGAAGCAACCGGCGGCCTGCTCGTGGTACACCGCCTGCACGTCGAGGATCATGCAGACGCCGCCGATCGTCGACGGGGTCAACCAAACGGTGCGGACACCGTCATCGTAGATGCGATGGGCGTTGCCGAGGACGGGGCGGGGACCCTCGCCGTCCTCCCAGCCGACCCACGACGGGCCGGGATCCACGCCGGGTTCGCTGAGCACCGCAGGTTTGGCGGCGATGGTGCTGTCCCACTGGTCGCTGCCGCCGGCGGAGCGGCCGGGCAGCACGGCAAGGCCGGCGGCACCGACCAGCGCGCCGACGAGCAGCAGCGGGCGGGATCGCAAGGTGATGGTGGTTCGACGCATGTTCCTGTTCTCTCCCGGCGCTCAGTAGTAGCCCTTGCACCAGAAGTTGACCGATCCGGCCGACGTCTGGGCGCACTGTGGGGACACGTAGTACGAGGTGGTGTTCGAGGTGTAGGCCCAACCCGTGCCCTGGGAGTAGGACACCCAGCTGCCGTTGCTGCGCACCATGGCCACGTAGTAGGTCACCCCGCCGGGGCCCGACGCCTCGGTGCCCCAGTAGCTCCAGTAGCCCGGTACGGCGTACCACGAGCCGGAGGCGCGCACCCCGCTCCAATAGGTCTGCACCGACGCCCCGGCGACGTCGCCGAGCAGGGCGGAGGCGCACAACGCCGCACCCAACGTCGCGGCCAGACGCCGCCCGCGCCTGCCCGGCGCGCCCCGGACGCGCCGCGCTCGATGCCGTTTCGTTCCCGCCATGGTTCCTCCATCGCTGTTCCGCCGCCCGCCGTCGTGGCGTGCCCGTCTGTGAGTCGCCCGACGGTCCGCGCGGGTGACACGGCGCCATGAACCGGCAGGACCTCGACGTCGCCGCCGAATCCGATGCGGCGCTGTACCGCAAGCACGCGGCCGAGCTGACCCGCTACGCCACGATGCTCGTCGGGCCCGACGATGCCGCAGACGTCGTCGCCACCGCGGTGATGAACTGCATGAGCGCCCGTTCCTGGCCGCAGGTCCACAACCGGCGCGCCTACCTGTACCGGGCGACGCTGCACGAGGCCCGGCGCAGCAACCGGGCCCGGTGGACCCGCCGCAACGCCGAGGAGCGGGCCACCCGCCTCCGTCGTTCGACGGCGTTCGACGTGATCGACGACGGTGAGGTGCGCCGAGCGCTGCAACGGCTGAGCATCAAGCAGCGGGGCACGGTGTACCTGACGTACTGGGAAGATCTGAACCCGCGTGACATCGGCGAGCTGCTCGGCATCAGCGAGGGCTCGGTCAAGCGCCACCTGGCGCGGGCGCGGGCGCAACTACGGGAGGTGTTGCGTGAGTTTCGATGAGGAGACCGATGCGCGGATCCGCGTGCTGACGCGCCGCGTCGTCGAGTCGGCTCCGCTGCCGCCGGAGCTCGACCTCGACGGCGGTGCGATCCGGCGGGCGCCGGCCGGCGGGCGCCGCGCCGTGCTCGTGCTCGCCGCGGCGTCGGTGCTGGTGGTCGGGCTCGCCATCTCCCTGTCCCGCCGGGCCGAGCCGCAGGCGGTGCAGGCCGGCAGCGCGACGGTCGCGCTGGAGCGGGTCGAGTTGCCCGGGGGCGGGTTCGCCCTGCAGACGCCCGGCCTGCCGCCCATGGTGGCGGCCGACCCGGTGGGTTCACGGGACGACGCCCGGTGCCTCACCCCGGCCGGCGGCGGCGGGCTGCTGTGCGCGCTGGCAGACGATCGCGGGATCGGGTTGAGCCTGTCGACGACCGACGGGCTCGAGGCGGTGCTCGTCAGCGTGCCGACCGACG
The DNA here is from genome assembly GCA_020846295.1 of Acidimicrobiales bacterium. Classification (GTDB taxonomy): domain Bacteria; phylum Actinomycetota; class Acidimicrobiia; order Acidimicrobiales; family CAIXPF01; genus CAIXPF01. The sequence goes on along the minus strand of JADLEF010000349.1, from coordinate 6,265 downwards.
CGGCGCTCGTCGAGATCACCATCGACGGCACGACGGTCCGTCAGCGGCCGCTCGACGGGGTCGCCCTGCTCGACGTGTCCGCGATGGGGCTCGACGTGCAGCGCGCCCGCATCGAGGTGATCGTCTTGGACGAGGCGGGCATCGAGTTGACCCGGACAGCGTTGGCCGAACCGGCACCGGACACCTCGTCCGGCTGAGCGGGACCGCGGCCGGCCCGCGCCGTGCGGGCCCGCGCCGTGCGGGCCCGCGCCGATGCGCGGCCGCGCCGCCCGGAGCCGGTCCCGGTGCGGCGGGCAACGGTCGGGCGGGCACCCCGACCACGGTGGTGCCGTCGGCGACGTCGCGGTTGACCAGGGCGCCTGCGCCGACCACCACATCCGTCCCGATGGTGACGCCGGGCATGACGGTGGCGCCCGCGAACACGGTCGAGCGGGCGCCGACGGTGACCCCGCCGCACAGCGTCGAGGCCGGGCTCAGCGTGACGAACTCGCCGAGCACGTCGTCGTGGCTGACGATGGCACCGGTGTGCAGCTGGCAGTGGGCCCCTATGTCGACGTTGCCCGTGACCCGCACTCCCGGTGCCCGCACGCTCCCGGTGCCGATGCGCACCCACGGACCGATGGTGGTGTCCCGGTGGATCAACGTCGCCGGGGTGAGGCCCCGGTCCTGCGCAGCGGCGAGGAGGTCTCGGTGCGCGCCGTGATCGCCGGCGGTGATCGCGACCTGGGCGCCGACGGGCACGGTCGTCGGGTCGAGCTCGGCGAACGAAGCCGCCAGCGGGACGTCGAGCCGGCGGGCCAGCTCGGCCAGCAGCTCCCCCGCCCCCACGATGGCGACGACGGCGTGGTGGGTCTGCCCCTCCCGCGGCGAGCGCACGATGCCGACCAGTTCGGCGGCCGCGCCCGACGTGGCGGCGATCACCAGCGGGGTCGCGGCGGGGTGTGGTTGGATCGGTGCTGTTCCGGCTGGGGTGCTCGTCATCGGGCCGGGAGGCTACCGGCCCCGATGGTTCAGGCGGTGGGGACCGGGGTGCCGCTCGAGCCGGACGCGGCGCGCGCTGCGTGCTCGGCCCGCCGGACCGAGATGTAGCTGGCCCCCACCATCGCGCTGACCGTGGCGGCGGCCAGGCCGACCGACAGCAGGGTGGTGCGGACACCGAACGCGTCGGCCAGCGCGCCCCACACCGGTGCCAACAGCGCCTGCGAGCCGAAGCCCATCATCGCCAGGGACATCACCCGGCCGTGGAAGGCCGGTTCGGCGTTGGACATCAGCAGCGCGTTGTCCACCAACATGAACGCGCTGCGGCCGATGCCGAGCGGTATGCCGGCCAGGATGGCGGCGAGGTAGCTGGGGGCCTGCGACAGCAGCACGAACCCCAGCGCCATCAGGAAGCCGGCCCCCAACAGGATCGGCCACGCGTAGCGGGTGCGCACCAGCCCGGCCAGCGGGATGGTGGCCATCAGGCCGGCGACGGCGAGGGCGAGGAAGATCATCCCGACGTCGGTCGGCTTGCGGCCGAGCTCCTCGGACAGCAGCCCCGGCAGCAGGGTCTGGAACGCGAAGCCGCAGACCACGATGCCGATGAACCCCAGCCAGAGCGTCCGCAGCCGGCCGTCGCGCCACACGTAGCCCAGGCCGGCGAGCAGCTCCGTGCGCACCGAGCGGCGCGTCGAGGACGGTGGCTCGGTGTTCGGCAACCACGCCGTGATGGGCAGCACGACGGCGAACATGGAGGCCATGAACAGGTAGGTGCCGCCGATGTGCAGGAACGTGCCGACCAGTACGGCGATGAGCGCGGGCGCGGCGACCTGCGACACGTTCTGGGCGATCTGCTGGAGGGCGACGGCGTTGGGGAACAGCTCCCGGCCGACCAGCTCACCGACCCACGCCTGGCGGGCGGGGCCCATGAAGGCGAAGCCGAGACCCATGATCAGGGTGGCGATGCTGAGCATCGGCACCGTGATCACGTCGGTCAGGATGAGCAGGCCGGTGACCAGGATCACGCAGGCGGGGATGGCCTGACCGATGAACACCAGCGGCTTCTTGCGCATGCGGTCCGCGATCACGCCGCCGATGGGCGAGATGGCGAACATCCCGATGCCCGAGCCCATCTGGGCCAGCCCGGCGGCGGCGTTGCTGCCGGTGATCTCGAACGCCACGCTGGGCACGAGCATGAACGACATCATGAACGCCGTCGTCGCCAGCATGGAGCCGATCCAGAAGAACCGGTAGTTGCGGTGGCCGAGGGCAGCGAACGAGCCGGTCATCCAGGACATGGCGAGAGCCTACGACGGTCGCTCCGAGCGCGTTGCTCGAACGGCCGCTCGGCTCGTCACCCTGCCGGGCGGTGCCGGCGAGGGGCGCGCCCCGCCGGCTGCCGGACCGGCGGTGGCACGGGGGCGGCGGGGATCGGCCACCGGGCCGGCTCGCCGGTGACCGTGATCGGCTCGCCGTGGTGGGCGCAGACCAGCTCGTCGCCGTCGAGCAGCTCATAGGTCGCCCACCGGGCCTCGATGGTCACCCGAAGGAGCCGGCTGCGGTGGGTGAGGTGGAATCGGAGACGGCTCAGGCCCGGCGCCAGCCGCGGCGCGAACGTGAGCCGGCCGCCGTGGTCCCGCATGCCGCCGAACCCGGCCACCGCCACCAGCCAGCCGCCGGCCAGCGCGGCGAGGTGCACCCCGCCGGCCGCGTTGCCGTGCACGTCGGACAGATCGGTCAGCGCCGTCTCCGCCCAATAGTCACGGGCCAGCTCGAGATGACCGACCTCGGCGGCGATGATCGCCTGCGGACAGGCCGACAGCGACGAGTCCCGCACGGTGCGGGCCTCGTAGTACACGAAGTTGCGCGCCTTGGCGTCCGGGGTGAAGGCATCACCCCGCAGGTAGAGCGCCAGCACCAGGTCGGCCTGTTTGACCACCTGCTTGCGGTAGATCTCGAAGTAGGGCGCGTGCAACAGCAGCGGATAGTGCGACGCGGGGGTCCCCTCGAAGTCCCATTCGGCATGCTGGGTGAACCCCTCCGACTGAGGGTGCACGCCGAGCTGGCTGTCGTAGGGCATGGCCATGGCGTCCGCCGCTGCGCCCCACGCGGTGAGCTCGGCCGTGTCGACGCCCAGGCGCTCGGCGGTGGCCGGCCGGCGAGCGCACGCGGCGACCGCTTCCCGGAGGTTCCGCTGCGCCATGAGGTTCGTGTAGATGTTGTCGTCGACCACCGCGGTGTACTCGTCGGGGCCGGTCACGCCGTCGATGCGGAAGGTGCGCCCGTCGTGATGTCCCAGCGACGCCCACAGGCGGGCCGTCTCCACGAGCAGTTCGGTACCGCAGCCGGCGTCGAACTCATCGTCGCCGGTCGCCGCCACGTGGCGGGCGACCGCATCGGCGATGTCGGCGCCGACGTGGAACGACGCAGTGCCCGCCGGCCAGTAGCCGGAGCACTCGCGCCCGTCGATGGTGCGCCAAGGGAACGCCGCGCCCCGCTGGCCCAGCTCGATCGCCCGGCGCCGGGCCTGCTCAAGGGTGCTGTGTCGCCAACGCAGCGCGTCGCGGGCGGCCTCCGGGGCGGTGTAGGTGAGCACCGGCAGCACATACGTCTCGGTATCCCAGAACGCGTGTCCGTCGTAGCCGGGGCCGGTCAGGCCCTTGGCCGGGATCGGTCGCTGCTCGTTGCGGGCGCCGGCCTGCAGCACGTGGAACAGCCCGAAGCGCACCGCCTGCTGAAGCTGCAGATCCCCTTCGAGCTCCACATCAGCGCGCGCCCAGAACCGTGCCAGGAACGCGGCCTGCTCGGCGGCGAGCTCGTCGTAGCCGGCGAGGGCGGCCGTGGCCAGCGCGCCCTCGACCTGGTCGCGCAGCGCGGGTGCCGACCGTCGGCTCGACCAGCCGTAGGCGAGGAACTTCACCAGGCGGAGGCTCGTGCCGGTCGGGAGCCGGGCGGCGACGGTGAAGCGGGCGAGGTCGTCGCCCGCTTCGATGCTGCAGTCGGCTGCGTCGGGCAGGTCCACCACATGGTCCATGCCGGCCGCGACGCGTTGGCCGCTGGCGGCGGTGCGGTGCACCAGCACGGCCCGGCGATCGCGGTGCACCGCCAGCTCGCTGCGGAGCACCGGCCCCAGCGCGGCGCCGTCGCGCGGGTCGATGCCGGCCGATGGGCCGCTGAGCACCGGCTCGTTGGCCAGCAGATCGGATTGGAGCGCGACGTACACGTCGCGATCGAGCGGCGTCAGCTCGTAGTGGATGGCGGCGACGGTGCGGCGGGTGAGCGAGACGAAGCGTTCGGAGCGCAGCTCCACGGTGGCGCCCCCGGGGGAGCGCCAGACCGTGCGCCGCCGCAACGCCCCCCGGCGCAGGTCGAGGGCGCGCTCGTGCTCGAGCACCCGACCGTGGCGCAGGTCGAGCGGCGCGTCGCCGATGATCGCCCGGATGAGCTTCCCGTCGGTCACGTTGACGACCGTCTGGCCGGATTCCGGGTACCCGTAGGCGACCTCGGCGTGGGGCAGCGGTCGTTCCTCGAAGAACCCGTTGAGGTACGTCCCCGGATCGTGGCGCGGTTCGCCCTCGTCGAGCGTCCCTCGCAGACCGATGTGCCCGTTGGCGAGGGCGAGGATCGATTCGGTGGCGCCCAGCCGGTCGAGCTCGCGCTCGTCGGTGCGGATGGACCACGGATCGTGCCCCCACCACGGCGGCTCGCTCATCGGTCGACCAGCAGCTCGGCGAGGTCCTCGACCACGATGTCGGCGCCACCCGCGCGCAGTTCCTCGGCCTGGCCGGCCCGATCGACGCCCACCACCCAACCGAACCCGCCGGCCCGACCGGCGCGGACACCGGCCTGCGCGTCCTCGAACACGGCGGCGCGGGCCGGTTCGACATCGAGCAGCCGGGCGGCGCACAGGAACGTGTCCGGGGCCGGCTTGCCGGCGAGGTGCTCGCGTCGGGCGACCACCCCGTCGACCCGGGTGGGCAGCAGGGCATCGAACCCGGCGGACGCCAACACGGCGGCGGCGTTGGCCGAGGCGGTCACCACCGCGACCGCCAGTCCGGCGTCGCGCGCCGCCTGCACGTAGCGCACCGATCCCTCGTAGGCGTGCACCCCACCCTGCTCGAGCAGGCGAAGGAAGTGATCCTGCTTGCACCGCGCCAGCCCGCCGACGGTGGCGGCGTCGGCCGGGTCGTCCTCTTCGCCCTCGGGCAGCTGTACCCCGCGAGAGGCCACGAACGCCCGCACGCCGTCGAGCCGCGACCGGCCGTCCACGTAGGAGAGGTAGTCCTCATCGCTGAACGATGGCGTGCCCTCTCCGAAGGTGGTCCGCAGGAACGGGTCGAAGGTCTGCCGCCACGCGCTTCGGTGGACCTCAGCGGTGCGGGTGAGCACACCGTCGAGGTCGAACAGGCAGGCCCGAATGGTGTCTGGGATCCCGAGCATCCCCGCCCGGTACCCCACGGGACCCTGCGCGAAGCGCAACCCGCGGGAAGACGGGGCCGGTCAGTCGGCCACGGTCGCCGGTTCGTGCAACATCGAGCGCAGCGCGGTGCCGATCCGCTCCCGGATCGGCGCGCTGGAGATCATCAGGTTCACCGCGGTGATCGATGTGTGGGTCTGGCCGCGGCACGGCAGGTGCTGCACCGACACCCCGGCGTCGCGCAGCGCAGCGGCGTAGGCCTCGCCCTCGTCGCGCAGCGGGTCGAACTGGGCGGTGACCACGAGCGTGGGCGGCAAGCCCGACAGGTCCTTCGCCCGCAGCGGCGACACCCGGGGATCGGCGCGGCCGGCCGGGTCGACGTAGTGGTCCCAGAACCAGTCCATCAGCGCCCGGGTCAGCACGTACCCCTCGGCGTTCTCGGAGTAGGACGGCCGCGAGAAGTCGCAGTCCGTCACCGGGGTGATGAGCAGTTGGGCGCTGATGGCCGGGCCGCCCGCATCGCGGGCGTGCTGGCTCACAACCGCGGCCAGGTTGCCGCCTGCGCTCCAGCCGGCGACGGCCAGACGCCCCGGTATGCCGCCGAGCTCGGCGGCGTGGTCGGCCACCCCGTGCAGGGCGGCCACCGCGTCGTCCGCCGCCGCAGGGAAGCGGGCCTCGGGCGCGTGGCGGTAGTCCACCGACACGACGACCGCGTCCGACTTGAGGCACAGGTCCCGGCACCACGGATCATCGGAGATGGCGCTGCCGAGCACCCAGCCGCCACCGTGGTAGTAGACCACCACCGGGTGCGGGCCGGCGGTGAACGGGCGGTAGAGGCGGTACTCGAGCGGGTTGCCGTCGGCGCCGGGG
>JADLEF010000348.1 GCA_020846295.1 Acidimicrobiales bacterium | reverse complement strand
GCTGGGAGCGACGCTGGGGCCCACCGTGGTGCAGCTGCCGCCCCGCTGGCGGCGCAACACCGAGCGACTCGACGAGTTCCTCACCACCGCCACCCGCTTCCGCGACCTGCGCTGGGCAGTGGAACTGCGCGACCCCTCTTGGGTCCACGACGACACGTTCTCCCTGCTGGCGCGCCATGGTGCTGCGCTGGTGCTGCACGACTTGCTGGCCCTGCCGTGGCTGCGGACCGCCGACTGGACCTACCTCCGCTTCCACGGCCCCGACGCCAGTGCTGCGCCCTACCGGGGCAGGTACGGGCCCCGACGCCTGCGCACCATCGCCGATCGGCTCCGACCGTGGATGGTCGGCGGTGCCGATGTGTACGCGTACTTCAACAACGACATCGACGCCGCAGCACCGGCTGACGCAGCCACGCTGCGGCGACAGCTGACCTGCCCGTGACGGTCAGCTGCGGTGGCGCTCCTCGGGCGGGGTCGGGGTAGTCGTCGGCGAGGACAACACGAAGGAGAACTTGCCGTCCGCTTCCAGCACCCCGACCTCCACCGTCGACAGGTCCCCGATGCCGTGGTCGCGCGCCGCAGCGATCAGATCATCGAGCCGGAGCCGCTCGACCTGCAGCGCATCGCGGTTGACCTGCCCGTCGCGCACCACCTCGGCCGGACTGCCCTCCAGCAGGCGGGCCACCGTCGTCCACCGGAACGACACATAGGAGCCGATCACCACCAGCAGGCCCATGGTGCCGACGGCGAGCAACGCTCCGGTGATCGACATGTCCTCCTGGGTGACGCCCTGCTGCACCAGGTCGCCCATGGTCACGAGCAGCAGCAGCTCGAAGGCGGACATCTCGGCCAGCTCCCGTTTGCCCAGCGCGCGCACCAATCCGAGCAGCAGGACGTACACCACCGCCGCCCGCACCATGATCTCCATCGATTCCTCCCCGGTTCGCTTGCGTTCAAGGGGCGAAGTACGACGTGTAGCCCAGGTCGAGCACGGGGCGCTCGCCGTCGTAGAGCACGGCGTGGCCGCGCCGGCGCCAGCGGGTGTCCGGCTCCACCCGGGCGTCGAGCGACACGGTGAGGGTGTCTCCCACCGGCGGGTCGAACTCCCACACCAGCAACGCCCCGTCGACCGTCTCGCTCGATGGCTCCGGGGAAACGCCGTTCTCGTCGAAGGCATCGAGGTACCGCTCGGTGACGCCGAGGCGCACCGGTCCAGCGAAGCCTCCCGGCCGCTGGACCTCGATCTGGTAGTGCACGGCGAGGCCACCGCGGGACACCGCAGGGTACGTGACCGTCACCGTGGTGGTGCCGTACCTCCCGGTACGGGATCGGGGGGTGGTGCCGAACAGCCCGACCGCGCCGGCAAAGGAAGACGACGAGCAGCCCGAGGGCGACCCGGCGCGCCGCACGGGCCCTTCGGGCCCGACGAAGGTCATAGCGTTCGTCCGTGGTGCGGCGCGGCGTGCGGGCCCCGGGCGCGGCCGCCTGCCCCGCGCTCATCGGGAGCCGCGATCGCCGTCGGACAACGCGGACCGGGCCTCGGCCAGCACGGCGTCGGCGGTGATGCGCAACAGGCCCGGGTCGGTCTGCTGCGCGTGCGGATCACCGAGACAGCCCGCCCACAGCACCCGGTGCGGCCCCGGTGGGGGTCCCCAGCGCGCCGGCGAGACGGGTCCGAAGAGGATCACCGACGGGGTGCCGAAGGCGCTGGCGAGGTGGGCCACGCCCGTGTCGCCGACCACCACCAGCGCGGCGCGAGCGACCAGGCCAGCCAGTTCGGCCAGCGTGGTGCGACCCACCAACGAGCACGATCCGGGCAGCCGGCCGGCGCGCCGGACCACTTCGGCGGCGGGTCGATCCTCGGCGGCACCGGTGAGCACCAGCGGATGACCGTCGCCGGCCAGGGCCGCCGCCACTGCCGCCCACCGGCGGGCCGGCCAGCGGCGAGCCGGGGCCGAGGCACCGAGGTGCAACACGCCGGGTGCCGCGCCGCCCGACCGGCTGGGCGCGCTGCCGCAGTCCAAACGGAGATCGTACGCATCGGTGGCCATGCCGGCGTGCTCCAGGAGCCGGCACCACCGGCGGACCTCGTGCTCCGCGTCGTCCCAGCTCGGCCCGCCCGCCGTACACGGGAGGTCAGGGTGGGCGAAGGCGAGCAACGAGCGGGGGGCGGTCTCAGCCAGCCGCGCCGTGCTCTGCGGTCCGCGCCCGTGCAGGTTCACGGCCAGACCGGCACCGGCGGCACCGTGCGGGAGCGCCGCCAGCTCCTCGGTCGGGAGCAGCCGGTCGACGGCGTCGATCATGGTGACCAACGGTGCGAGCCACTGCGGTGCGGCCAGCGAGATCGTGGCGGTCGGATGGGAGCCGCGCAGGGCCCGAAGCGCCGGCACTGCGGTGAGGAGATCACCCAGGCCGAGCGCTCGCAGCACCACGATGTGCCCGATCACGGTGCTCGCGCTCCCCCGCTGCTCGGCGGGGCGGACCTGGCGGGTCATCGCGGTTGGGGCGGCTGAGGCGGTTGAGGCGGCTGAGGCGGCGCCCCCGGACCGACCTGACCCGGCCGGGGAACATCCATGCCTTCGGTGCCGGCGTCACCGGGCCTGTCGGTCCCCGGGTCTCGTTGCAGGCCGATGGGCGGCGCTGATGGCTGCATCACCGGATCGACGCCGCGGTGGCCGGCCGTCTGCTCGGGGTGGTGACGCCGGGTGTGCATGACGAACGCCGCCGTACCGATGAGTACGACGGCCACCACGACGAGCGCAACGATCGGTCCGGAGCCCATGATCCGGGGCTACCCAGCCCGCCCGACCGGCAATCGTCCAGCACGGACCGCTCGATCCGTCGACTCGCGAGTGACCCTACCGACACGTATGTCGGCGGCAACGCACCGGCGTGCGACGGCGTTTGGCCCCGGTGCTGTTCGGTAAGTCGGGTCGGCGTGGGATCGAGTCACCAGCACGAGGATGCCGAGCAGCGGATCCGGGCTGCCCGTCGGGGGCAGAGCCCGTCACGCGACGATGCCGAGGTGATGGAGCTGTTCCGCTGCTACCGCCGGACGCGGGACCCGCGGGTCCGCAACGTGCTCGTCGAGCGGCTCGGGCACATCGCGGTGTCGGCTGCCAACCGGATGCGCCATCGCGGCGAGCCGCAGGAGGACCTCGAGCAGGTCGCCCGGTACGGGCTCATCAAGGCGGTGGAGCGCTTCGATCCCGAGCGGGGCTTTGCGTTCTCGACCTTCGCCTACCCGACCGTGATGGGTGAGCTGCGGCGTCACTTCCGGGACACGGGCTGGGCGCTGCACGTCGCACGAAGCGTGAAAGAGCTGTCCCAGGAGCTCAACGCGGCCACGGAACAACTCGCCCAGAAGCTCGGCCGCCGACCCACGGTGGCCGAGCTGGCCCTCGAGACCGGCGTCACCGAGGATCAGGTGCTCGAGGCCATGGACGCTGGACGCGCCTACCGCACCAACACCCTGACCTCCCTCAGCGCCGAGGGCGCAGAGCTGGAACGGGCAACCTCCGATCGGCAGCTGGACGCCATGTTGGCGTCGACCGAGCGCCTCGAGCTCGCCGCTCACCTGCAGCGGCTCCCCCGCCGGCAACGAAGGATCATGGCGCTGCGCTTCTTCGCCGACCGCACGCAACACGAGATAGCAGAAGAGATCGGGCTCAGCCAGGTGCAGGTGTCGCGGCTGATCCGTGCCGCCCTCGCCGAGCTGCGCGCCGCCTACGAGGCGGGGATCGATGACGACGACGATGACGACCGCGGCTGCCGCCTCAGCTCGTGAGGAGTGGCGCAGTCGTGACTACGGCGCCGGGTCCGCGGGTACGCCTGGACGGACCCGCCGCTCCGATCAGCAGCGGCGCCGAGCCCCAAAAGGGAGGATCCCGTGTCTCGAAGCCTGCGCGCCACCGTACCGGCGTTGTTGCTGGGCACTGCGGTGCTCACCGCCGCGTGCGGAGACGACACCGACGACATCAACGTCGAGGAGGTCACCAGCACTGCGGTCAGCGTTGCATCGAGCGTGCTGTCGACCTCGCCGTCCGCCGCACCCGCCTCGACGTCGACGAGTCGGACCGGCACGACCGCCACCACCTCGATGGACGAGTCGACCACCTCGTCGTCGTCCGCCGGTGCCGGTGGCGGCGGCAACAGCTCGACGAGCCTGGCCTCGACCACCAGCACCCGCTGACCCAAGCGTCGGAGGATGCCGAGGCCGCCCGACGAGCCGTCGGAGCTGTGGCTCGTCCGCCGCGACGGCCGCACCGGCCCGGTCAACGCGGCCAGGCCTCGTCCACGTCGTCCAAAGGATCAACTTCGCTCCCCTGATGCTCTGCCCGAGATCCTCGTCCGGGACCGACCCCCCGCCCCCGGGAAACGGTTAGCGTTGGAGCGGAGGTGCACGTGGGCCGATGGTCTGTCGGGGTGCTCATGAGCGGGGTGCTCGTGCTCGGCATCACCGCATCGGGGCTCGCCATACGAGGAGCCTTCGACGCCACCGCCGAGCAGGACGCCCGCCAGGCAGACCTCGTGGCGGCCGCCCTCGGCGGGAACCTGCAGCAGGCCATCGGCTCGCTGCGGGGGATCGATGCGCTCGCGGCGGATGGCGCCGTCTCCGCCGACGAGTTCGCCCTGTTCGCGGCGGACGTGTTGCCCGGCTCGCTGTTCTCGGCGTTGGCCTACTCCGAGATCGTCGCCGCCGCCGACCGGGCCGGATGGGAGCAGCGCAACGGCCGCCCGGTGCAGGACCTGGCACCGTCGGGCACTCTGGTGCCGGCTGAGCGGCGGGATGTGCACGACGTGGTGACGTGGGTGCATCCGGCCAACCCGGCGACGACGCAGGTCATCGGCTTCGATGTGTTCAGCGAACCGATCCGACGCTCCGGTGTCGAGGCAGCGCTGGGCTCCGGTGAACCGGTCGCGGTCGGCCCGATCGAGGTGGCGCCGAGCAGCCGTCGCGGCCTGTTCATGACCAACGTCGTGCAGGATGCCGACGGCCGGCCGATCGGCTTCGTGTCGAGCGGCATCGCCATCGATGACGTGCTGGCCCGCCTGCCCAGCCGGATCGATCCTGCGTCGGTGACGATCCGCATCGGCGACGAGGTCCTCGCCGGTGGGGGCGACGGGGAAGGAGCGGTCCGCAGCTTCTCCGCAGGCAACCGCTTCACCGTCACGGTGGCGTCGCAGGACGGCCCCCCGCTGCGGCTGCCCGCCGTCGTGGTGCTCAGCACCGTCCTGCTCGCCGTGGCGGCGCTGCGAGCCCGGACAGCCGACACCCGCCATCGGAAGCGCCGGGCCATGTTGCTGGCCCGCCAGGCGTCGCTGGCCGAACTGGGTCGGCGTCTGGCCGCCACCAGCTCCTTCGACGGGGTGGTCGCCGCGGCGCTGGGCCACAGCGCTGCGGTCCTCGGCGCAGACCGCGTCGAGCTCGGGCACCTCGATGGGCTCGACCGCCAGAAGCTGCTCGTCCACCGAACCGACGACCTCGCCGCCGGCCGACCTTCGGTGCGGGTGTGCGACCTGTGCGAGCGGATCCCGCTGGCGGATGCCGTGCGCACCGGCACCACGCTCGCGCTGGACGATCGCAACGAGCTGACGGCCCGCTACCCGCAGACCGAGGACGGGGCGGGGGCCGGGGACGAGCGTTTGGACGGCCGGCAGGTGGCGACGCCGGCCGGGCACGGTCGGGCGATGTGGTGCGTGCCCATCTCCACCTCCGACGGCACGGTGTGGGCCGCGATCAACTTCATCTGGACCGATGCGGGCCCGATGGACACGGTCGAGGAACGAGCCGCTGCCGCCGCGGCGGCGGCGACGGTGATCGGCGGCGCGCTCGAACGGGCCCACAGCGCCGAGGCCCTCGCCGATCGCGCCTCGCAGCTCAGCCAGCTGGCCCAGGCTGTCGCGGTGGCCCACGAGGTGACGGCCCTGACCATCGCCATCGAGCGCTGGCTGCCGCCGCTCGTCGCCGCGGCGCGGGCCACGCTGGCGCCGGCCGCGGCGAGCGCGGGTGCCACCGACACGGTCATCGCACTGGACGCCGACGGAGACGCCCCCGCCGAGTGGTCCCTGGTGGTGACCTGGCCGCCGGACGCCCCCGCCTCGGTGTCCGACCGCATGCTGCTGGGTACGGTCGTGGAGCTGGTCGCGTCGGCCATCGGCCGGATCCAGCGTTCGCACCACGAACACCAGCTCATCGAGCAGCTGCAACACGCCCTGCTCGCGGAGGCTCCGCAGCGCGGCGGACTCGAGGTGGCGGTTCGCTACGAGCCGGCCGTCTCGGCGGTCGGCATCGGCGGCGACTGGTACGACGTGATCGAGCTCTCGGCCACCGAGACCGGGGTCGTGATCGGGGACGTGACCGGTCACGGCACCACCGCGGTGGCGATGATGGCAGAGCTGCAAGCGCTGACCCGTCACCTCCTCGTGGCCGGCACGGCGCTGCCGGAGATCTGCAGCCAGCTCGACCGGAGCCTGCAGCGACACGGCACGTTCGCCACCGCGGTGATCGGCCGCATCGATGTGGCCGCCGCCACCTGCACCTACGTCAACGCCGGCCACCCGCCGCCGCTGCTGCGCCGGGGCCGCACGGTCACTGAACTGGACGCCGGGCGCCGACCGTTGCTCGGCGTCGGGCCGCCGCACGACGAGGTCTCGCCGATCACCATCGCGTTGCGCCCCGAGGATCTGGTGGTCTTCTACACCGACGGGCTCGTGGAGCGCCGGGACGAGCCGATGCAGCGATCGGTGGCCGCGCTCGCCGCCCGGGTCGCCGATGCCGAGCACCGCCCGGCCGACGTGTTGGCGGCCGGCTTCTCGGTCAGGCAGCACACCCGGGCGGACGCAGGCGACGACGACGCGGCCGCGCTCGCCATCCTCATCCGACCGGACCACGTCCCCGACGACACGTGAGCACCGCCGCGCCGCGGTCGAGGTGCCGCGGTCGAGGTGCTGCGACACGGCAGGCCGGCCGCGTGTGCCAGCCCCATGACTGCGGCGGGCGGACGAGGGGTACACGGCGGCGATGACCGACGTGCGCACCGGCTGCTCCCGCGAGCACGTCCGCGTCGAGCGCGACCGAGCAGCGGGCCCAGCGGGGCCCGGCCGGCCCACACCGCCGATCACCGCAGCGTCGCGTCGGACGGACCTCGGGCGACGTCTGGCGGTGCTCGGCGCCGCCATCCTGAGCGGCCTGTTGGCGTACCTCGGCGCCAGGGCTCTCGGCGGGTCGAGCTCGCCCTGGCGCAACGCCGCCACGTTGGAGACGGTGGAGGGTGCGCTCGGCATCGGTGTGGAGCGAGACCTGCAGCGCCGCTTGCTGGCGGACGCGCCCATCGTCGTGACCGCCAGCGACGTGTTCTACGCCCTGACCTACTGGCCCGTCGTGGTCGGATCGGCTCTGCGCACGTGGCTGTGTCGCCGGGACGCGTTCGTGTGGCTGCGCGACATCGTGGTGCTGACCGGGTTGGTCGGCATCGTGCTGCACGCAGCGTTCCCCGTGGCGCCACCGAGGTTGCTGCCCGGCTACGTGGACACCGTCGGCACACACGACGCGCTGCGCCACCTCGCCCGGCCGCCGTTCATCCTCAACGAGCACGCCGCGTTCCCCAGCTTCCACGTTGCATGGTTCGCGGCGGCGCTCGCCGCGCTCGTCCGGGGCCGAGCGGGTCTCCGATGGCGCGCCGCTGTCGTGGGGCTCGTCGTGGTGATGGCGGTCGCGGTCGTCGTCACCGCGAACCACTTCATCGTCGATGTCGTGGCCGGACTGGCCCTCCTGGGCGCCGCCGACGCCACCGTCACCCGTTATCGAGCGTGGCGGGCATGGCGCGCCTCGCGAGCGAACACGGCGCTGACGCCGGTGCAGCGCCATGCAGCGCTGCGGGCCTCCTCCCCCGGGTCCGTCCCGCCACCCTTCGGGCGGTGACGACGCTCGCTCCCGAAGGGGGCCCCGGTGGGGTTCGATGCGGTTGAGCTCGGCGACGCAGCCGGCTGGAGCGATCCCATCGACCGGCGGGCCCAGCTCGTCCCGGCGAGCGCTCCAGCTGCGCGAAGCGGGCTCCTTCTGCGCGAGATCGATTTCGATATCGGGTCTCAGCGGAGGTCCATCGATTCATGTCGGTCGAACTGTCAACGCCCGGCGATTCGATTTCGATATCTTGCCTACGGATTCCAACAGACCCTCACCCGGACCGGCCGCCGCACCGTTACGGCACACGCACAGCGTCGAGCCCGCTCCGAGTTGCCAACCGGGCTGACCAGTTGGGCTTGGCGAGCTCGGTCGTCCCGGAGCTGGGGTTCTGGGCGATCGTGCTGGCCACGCTGTTGCTGGGGGTGGGCTGGTTCGGCAAGGTGGCCATCACCGCCATCGTCTTCCTGGTCGATCCTGCGTGGTTCAGCGCGCCGGCGCGCCGTCGCCATGTCGAGCACCCGATCGGCGTCGGCCCACGGACAG
>JADLEF010000347.1 GCA_020846295.1 Acidimicrobiales bacterium | reverse complement strand
GAGGGACACCTCTGGTCGTTCATGAAGCCGTTGACCGAGGACTGAGCCGGGGGCGGGGCCACGCCCGAGACCCGGGGGGCGGGCGGATCGACCGTCGCGCAGGCGCGGCAGAACGGCTCCGCTGAACCCTCCGGTCACAGATCGAGCGTGCGCAGGTTGAAGTCCCGCCGGCCGGGCGCCTCGGGCGGCCGTTCGCTGCGGGCCACCACCGAGCCCCGGTGGCGGGCCCGGGTCACCGTTCGGGCCGCGACCAGCGCCGCCTCGAGCTCGTCCGCGACGCGCTCGGCGAAGTCCTCCAGCGCCTCCTGATCGGCGACGTACTGCTCGGTCACCTCCACCGCGTCGGGCACCCGCCCGCAGTCGTGGCGGCGGTCCCCGAGGCCGATCGGCATGGCCGAGTCCGGGGCGAAGCGTCGGGTCACGTGACCGGCCGACCAGGGCAGGTCATCGCCGCAGCACGAGCGACGGGCCACCAACCGCGACGCGCAGACCCAGCCGTGCTCCACCTGGATCCCGACCACCTCCTCGACGGGGGTGCCGTCCTCGCGCAGGCCGCGTCGCCGCCGCACCACGGCGAGCACCGCCCTGCGGACCCGGTCATCCTGCTCCCGACGCGTACCCACGCCGAGACCGACGCCGCCAGGGCGGGAAAAGTCGCGAGACGAGCCGAAAAAGGCGGCGGGTACGGAACCATCCGGTTCCGTACCCGCCACCGAGCTCCGACGAGCGCCGGGTCAGCCGTTGCCGTTGGTGATCGTCACGTCAGCGCCGGGGCGCCACTCCGGCGCCGACTTCGGGTTGTCCGACCGCTTGGACAACGTCACCTTCAGTGCGTCGTACGCACCCGGCGTCTCGCGGATCTTGGCCATGACCGCCTGCGAGGCGGCACCCATCAGATCGGCCTGCTTCTCGATGAGGAAGTCGGCCGAGCGGCGCAGGCCGCGCAGGTGCCCGTTGATCTCGGGGATCACGTAGCGGGCGACCATCTCCCACGAGCGCCGGGTGGCATCGTGGTTGGCCCAGTCGTGGGCGAAACCGATGGCGGCGCCGAAGCCACCGGTCAGCTGCTGGAGGTTGCGCAGCGCAACGACGAGGTCGTCCGGGGTGCCGATGACGGCGGCGCCGCTGTTCACCATGGTGTCGAGCAGGACCCACGCGTCGTCGTAGTGCTTCGCACCGGGGCGGCCGAGCACCTGCACGTTGTACTCGTTGTGCCAGCGCTGCAGGCCGAGCACCGCTTCCTGGCGCGCCTGCTCGCGGGTCTCGGCGATGTGCCAGTTCATCATGACCCGCCAGTTGGTGCGGTCCACCTGCTGGCCGTGCTCGGCGGCGGAGGTCTCGGCGAAGCCCCACTGGGTGGGCAGGGCAGCGAGGCCCTCGGAGGAGGTCGAGGCGATCGAGATCACACCGGTGCCGTGCTTGCCGGCCAGGACCATGCCCGACGGCGACAGCGACGACGCGGTGGCCATCTCCATCGGCTCCTGGTACGGAAGGATCTGCAACGCCGCGTCGCGCAACGTGAACCAGTCCGACTCGTAGGAGAAGCGGTCCTCACCGGCCAGCAGGCGCTTGATCACGCCCATCGCCTCGTCCTGGCGGTCGCGCTGCACCATCGGATCGATGCCGAGGGTGTGGGCATCGGACGGCAGGGCACCGGGACCGGACCCGAAGATCAGGCGGCCGCGCACCATCTGGTCGAGCTGCGCCAGCCGGGAGGCCACGTTGAAGGGGTGGTGGTACGGCAGCGAGATGACGCCCGTGCCCAGGCGGATGTTGCCGGTGCGCTCGCCGGCGGCGGCGATGATCAGCTCGGGCGACCCGATGGTCTCCCAGCCCGAGGAGTGGTGCTCGCCGACCCAGAACTCGTCATAGCCGAGTTGGTCGAGCCGCTCGGCCAGTTCGATGTCCCGGCGGAACAGCAGCATGGGCGACTCGCCCAACGGATGGTGCGGGGCGACGAAGGCGCCGAAACGAAGGCGTTGCATGACGGAACGCTACAGCGGGGCCCGCCACCGCCGACAACCGGCCGGTCGGCGGCGGGCCCCGCCATGGCGCTCAGTTCCAGGTCTTGATGACCGGCAGCACCTCGGAGGCGAACAGGCGCATCGAGGCCTGCGCATCCTCGTAGGGGATGCCGCCATAGCGGAAGGCGCCGGTGTACTCGAACGAGCCCAGCAGCTCCCGCCGCTCCTCGAGGCGGGCCAGGATCTGATCCGGCGTGCCCCACGTGGCGGCCTTCATGAACATGGCGAGGAACCCGCTCTCACCGACACGGCGCAGGACCTCGGCGGCCTTGGCGTAGGCGTCGTAGCCCTCGGTGACCGCGAAGTGGTCGCCCATGACCTCGTAGTGCTCGAGCAGGCTGCCCAGGTAGGCGCCCATGTACGTGGTCGCCTTCTCCTCGGCCTCGCCGGCGTCGGCGCAGCAGAGCACGAAGTCCGCGGTCATGACCGGCGGCGCGTCCTTGCCGTGGATCTCCTTGAACCGCTTGCGGTAGGTCTCGATGCTGGGCATGCGGTGCTCCCACGCCCGGTCGGCGAACATCGTCATGCGACCGGCGAAGCGGGCGGCGGACTCCACGGAGTCGTCGCTGGAGGCCACGCAGTAGAAGCGGTCCTCGAAGGAGCGCTCGGGCCGGGGGCGGATCTCGGTGCGAGGCTGCTTGAAGTACTGGCCGTCACCCTCGATGAACCCGGTGCGCAGTGCCTCGATGACCATCGCGGTGCCCTCGTCGAAGCGGCCTCGCGACTCGTCCATCTCGATGCCCCGGAACGGCTCGTACTCCCGGCGGGACAGGCCACGGCCCACGCCGAAGCGGAAGCGGCCCTGGGCCACGTTGTCGAGCAGGGCGGCCTTCTCGGCCACCCGCAGCGGCTCGTTCCACGGCATAATGACCGCGGCGGTGCCGACGTCGATCTGCTTGGTCACCCCGACGAGGTAGGACAACAGCTGGGTGTTGTCGGGGCAGAACGAGTACCCGAAGAAGTGGTGCTCCGCCGCCCACGCCACATCGAAGCCGAGCTCATCGGCCAGTTTGGCCAGACCGAGCTCCTCGGCGTACACCTGGCTGTCCGTGATGTCCGTCCAGCCGTCGCTGGCGAACGGCATCAAGATGCCGACGTCCATGTTGGTTCCCCTTCTTCGCGTCGTCCGCGTCCCCGAGATCGACCAGCACGGCGCCGGTCCCCCGTCGCATGCTCCCAGCGCTGCTGACGAGGCGTCAAGGCGGCTCGCACCATACCGCGTGGTACGGTCCCGCCCGCCGAATCGGCGCCGATTCGGCGGGAGCGGGGGCCCAGCGTGGCGGGTTCCGCGGGCGTCAACCTCGTTGCGTGAGGCAACGGTGCAGGTCGAGGCGTTGCACACGTGGCGGTATGGAGGGGCAGACCAGCACAACCCGCCACCTTGCGCCCGACGGGCAATTCGGCGCAGCCACCCGGCGGTCGGGCGACGCCCTCTCCGACCCTCTGCTAGAACCTGTCCGACCGCCTGGGGAGCTGTGCCGCGTGGCCGAGGATGTCGAGCAGATCAGCGAGCGGATCGTCGCCTTCCTCGCCGCGCAGCCCGACACCCCGGCGCCCCGGCGGATCGAGGCCGTGCAACGGATCGGCGTCGGGCGCTCCCGCGAGAACTGGCTGTTCGACGCGGTCTGGCCCTCCCCGGCCGGCGGTGAGCACACCGAGCCGCTCATCGTGCGGCGCGACCCGCCGGGCGGCTTGCTCGAGACCGACCGGGCCACCGAGTTCGCCGTGCTCGAGGCGCTGGTGCCCACGGCGGTGCCTGCGCCGCTGCCCCGTTGGCTCGACGCCGCCGGCGCCCACCTCGGCCGGCCCAGCCTGATCATGCGGCGCGCACCGGGCGACTGCGACTACTTCGTCCTCAGCGGCCCGCTCCCCCTCGAGCGGCGTTCGGCGCTGGCCGGGCGGTTCTGCGACCTGCTCGCCACCATCCACCTCGTCGACTGGCGCGGGTGCGGGCTCGATCGCACGTTCACCGATCCCGGTCCCGAGGCCGCCGTCCGCGAGCTCGACGCGTGGGAGGCGGTGCTGCGGCGCGACCGTCTCGAGCCCACCCCCGAGCTCGACCTGGCGGCCCGCCGGCTGCGGGCCGACGCGCCGGCCTCGTCTCGAACGGTGCTGGTGCACGGCGACTTCAAACCCGGCAACGCGCTGCTCGAGGCGCGCGACGGCACCGACGACATCGTCGCCCTGCTCGACTGGGAGCTCGCCCACCTCGGCGACCCGATGGAGGACCTCGGCTGGATCACCCAGCCGTTGCGCACCCGGGAGCACCTGATCCCCGGCGTCTGGGAGCGCGAGGACCTCTTCGCCCGCTACGAGGCGGCCACCGGGTGGGAGGTCGACCTCGACGCCGTGCGTTGGTGGAACGCCTTCGCGTCGTTCAAGACCGCCGTCATGCAGACCAGCGGGCTGCGCTCGTTCGTGGAGGGCCGCTGCGACGAGCCGTACCGGCCGACGGCAACCGTGCTGCGCACCCTGCTCGACGCAGTCGGGGCCTGACCGAGCCGGCCGCGGAGCGAGGAGCGACCCGTGCACCCCACCGTCGATGAACAGCTGCAGGGCGCCCGTCGCCTGCTCGACCTCGTCGCCGCCGACCCGGGCCTCGGCGCCGGCTCCGCCGCGCTGCTGGCCGACGCCGGTCGCCTGCTGCGCCGCCTGGAGGGTACCTGGGCCGAGATCCTGCCCTTCCTGGTGGCCGACAGCCGGGCCACCGCCGCCCTGCTGGTCGACCTCGCGCCACTGCTCGACGGCGAGCTCGCCACCGCCATCGCCGACGCGGCCGCCCGCACCGCCGGCGGCAGCGCCACCCTCCACGAGCTCCAAATCGCCGTGGCCGCGGCCCACAACGACGAGCTGCGCGGCCTGCTGAGCGACGCCATCGCCTCCCTGCCCGACGACGAGGCCGGCCGCCGCGCCACCGCCGCCATCGGCGCGCACCTGCGCCGTCGGCTCGACGCCGATCCCACCAACGCCCGCCCTGGGCGCCCCGCCCGCCCCGCCCACGAAGGATGAGCTCTCGATGACCCAGCCCGATCACGGTGAGGACCCGACCGTCAGCCTGACCGTCGGCGACGAGCACTTCGCCGAGCAGTTCCCGCTGTCGCCCATGGATGACTACATGATCCACCAGACGCCGGACCCGATCCGCGTCATGTGGACCGGCGACCCGCGCGCGTACGAGCGCTACTGGATGGTCTGTCACGACCCGGCGGGCGAGGTGCTGGTCGCCACCGGCTGCAGCTTCTATCCCAACCTCGACCGTGCCGAGGCCTACGCCATCGTCAACCACCGGGGCCGGCACACCACGGTTCGGGCGTTCCGGCGGCTGGGGGCGGACCGCGCCGACCTGCGGATGGGACCCATCGCGCCGCAGATCATCCGCGGCATGCGCTGGTGGAGGTACGCGCTGGAGCCCAACGAGTACGGCGTGAGCTACCAGCTGGACTTCCACGACACCACGCGCCAGATGTTCCGCGAGCCGCTGTCCAACTCGGCCGGTGGCTCACCCCCGGGCCGCCGCAACGACGTCACCACCGGCTTCGAGAGCTTCGGCGTGGTCGAGGGCTGGGTGGAGGTGGACGGCCGCCGCATCGAGATCCCGGCCGGATCGCCCGGCACCCGGGACCGGCACTGGGGCGTGGGGCGCGGGGTGGGCGGGCCGGCGCTGTCCCTCGGCGGTCGGTTGCACGTGGGCGTGTCCGGCAACGCCTTCGTCGCCTTCCCCAGCTGGACGCTGTGGGGCGACCGGGTCTTCTACCCCTTCGGCGACGCCCGGCCCGGATCCGGCCGCGTGGCCAAGCCGAACCGACGGCTGCGCTTCGAGCCCGACACCCACATCTTCGTGGAGGGCATCGTCGAGTACACGCTCGACACCGGCGAGACCAAGCAGGTCCACTACGAGCGGATCGGCAACCAGACCGCCTACCTGCGCTGCGGTATGTACGGCGGCACCCCCGACCGTGGCATCCACCAGGGGGGCTACGACGGGCCTGACCTCGTCGAGGGCGAGACCTACGACGTGAACGACCCGGCGGTGCGAGCCCGCATCGCCGGGCTGGACGAGCACCTCTGCCGGGTCACCTGCGACGGCGAGGTGGCCACCGGG
>JADLEF010000346.1 GCA_020846295.1 Acidimicrobiales bacterium | reverse complement strand
CGCCGCGGCGGGCCCGACCGGGATCGTCGAGCTGGCCTCGACCATACCTAAAGGTATGGATCGGGCCCGTTCCCCGCTGGTCGACGCGCCGCTGCCCGCGCCGGCCCGTCCGCCGATCACCGATCGCCCCGCACCGCCCCGCGCCGATGCCGTGACGGTCACACCGAGGGCCGCGCCCGGTGCAACAGCTGCGCCGGGCGCACCCGCTGACCTCGCGGGCGGTCAGGCCGCGTTGGTGCCACCGTCGGGCGCGCTCGACAGCGGGTGGATCGCCCGGCGGCTGCTCGTCGCGCTCGACGGCGGCGAGGCGTCCGAGCACCAGCAGCTGTACCGGGCCGTCGGCGCCCTGCACCCCGAGGCCCTCGCCCGGCTGGCCGGGGTCGAGGGCGCCGTCGCCGGCGTCGGCGCCGACCGCGCCGGGGACCCCGGCCAGCGGCTCGCCGAAGGCGTGCTGCGAGAGCTCCTCGATGCCTCCCAGTACGCGCCGGCCGCCTCGCTGGCCGATGTGATGGTGCGCGACTTCGCTCGGCGTCACGGCCCTGACGACCCCCGCACCGTCGCGGTGCTCGACCAGCTGCTCACCGCTCACCGCCAGCTCGATGCGCTGCAACTGAACGATCTCCTGCAACGCAACACCCGGCTGGCGCGCACCGTGGCAAACGCGCTCGGCGCCGGTCACCCGGCCGCCCACTCGACGGAAGGGCACCTGAGCCGGCTGCGCTCGATGTGGGCCCGCCACCGCCAGTTCGGCGGTCAGGAGCGCTGATGAGGCGCCACGGCTGCCCGACGACGGCGGGCTAGCGTTTCGGCCGTGCTCGCCGCCTCCACCGGATTCAACATCAACCTCACGCTCCACCTGATCGCCGTCGTCGCCGCGTTCGGCCCGTTGCTGATCATCGGGCGCCTGTGGGCGACCGACCCCGAGGGCGCGGCCAAGATCTACAGCCGGATCAGCCTGCCCGCGCTGGTGCTGCTGTGGGTGTTCGGCATGGGTGCCCTCGGCCTGTCCGGCGAGGACGGGGTGGGCAAGTACTCGATGGGCGACACGTGGGTGCTCGTCTCGCTGCTGGTGTGGGTCGTCCTCGTCGCGATCGGCGTGGCCGTGATCCTGCCCGCCGCTCGCCAGCGCGGCGACGAGGCCCGCAAGCGGCTCATGGCGGGTGTGGGCGCCTCGCACCTGCTGATGGTGGTGGCCGTCGTGCTGATGGTGTTCCGCCCCGGCAGCTGAGCGGCCCTCGTCTCGCCGCCTCGCCGCCTCGCCGCCGCAGCGGTCAGCGCGAGCGGTGCTCGGCCCGGCTCAGCTGCTCCAGGTCGGCGTCGACCATCATGTGGACCAGATCGGTGAAGCTGGTCTTCGGCTCCCAGCCGATGACGGAGCGGGCCCGCTCCGGGTTGCCGATGAGCAGGTCCACCTCGGCCGGCCGGTAGAACTTCTCGTCCACCTTGACGTACTGCTCCCAGTCCAGCCCGACGCGGCTGAACGCCACCTCGACCAGTTCTCGCACCGCGTGGGTCTCCCCGGTGGACACCACGAAATCGCCCGGCTCATCGAGCTGCAGCATCTTCCACATCGCCTCCACGTAGTCCCCGGCGAAGCCCCAGTCGCGCTGGGCGTCGAGGTTGCCCAGGCGCAGCTCGGTGGCCCGCCCCAGCTTGATCTGGGCCACGCCGTGGCTGACCTTGCGCGTGACGAACTCGAGACCGCGCCGCGGGCTCTCGTGGTTGAACAGGATCCCGCTGGTGGCGAACAGGTCGTAGCTCTCCCGGTAGTTCACCGTGATCCAGTGGCCGTACAACTTGGCCACGCCGTAGGGGGAGCGCGGGTAGAACGGCGTCAGCTCGGTCTGCGGCACCTCGACCACCTTGCCGAACATCTCCGAGCTCGACGCCTGGTAGAAGCGGATGTCGGGGTCGACCACCCGGATCGCCTCCAGCAGCCGGGTCACGCCCAGCGCGGTCACGTCGCCGGTGAGGACGGGCTGGCCGAAGCTGGTCTGCACGAAGCTCTGGGCGGCGAGGTTGTAGACCTCGTGCGGCCGGTGCTCGGCGATCACGCCGATCATGGACCCCTCGTCGAGCAGGTCCCCCGAGGCCAGGGTGAGCTCGTCCTGGATGTGGGCGATCCGCTCGAAGTTGACCGTCGAGGAGCGCCGCACCATGCCGATCACCTCGTAGCCCAACCCGAGGAGGAACTCCGCCAGGTAGGAGCCGTCCTGGCCCGTGATTCCGGTGATCAACGCCCGCTTGGTGCTCGACATGGCCATCGTTGTACCGCCCGGAGAACCCGCTGTCTGCTTAGCCAGTTGGCGACGTGGTCGCACCGCCACCAGAGGAGACCGCCGGTGGCGGCAGGGTTCGCGGCGCCGGCGCGGAACGGGGGCGGGCTCGTGGCAGGCTGGTGGTGTGGAACCGTTCGGCCGGCGCATCGCCAAGCAGCGGGCGGAGCTGGGCTGGACGCAGGCCCGCCTGGCCGAGCGGGTCGCCATCTCCCGGGTGGCGCTGTCGCACCTCGAGGCCGGGCTCAGCGTCGCCAACGAGCGCACCGTGGCCCTGCTCGCCGGCGCGTTCGGTGTCGAGGCCCACGACCTGGTGGCTGCCACCGACGACCCGAACGCCAAGCGCGAGCGGTTGCCGCTCGTCGTCGCCCGCCACACCGAGGTGGACCTGCGGCTGGCCCGGTTGGCCGCCGACCTGGCCTGGATCGAGCCGCTGCTCGTCGATGGCGCCGAGGCCGACGCCCGCTGGTGGCGGCTCGGCTTCGATGCCCTGCAGCGCTGGGCCGACGAGCTCGCCGAGCTGGCCGTCGCCACCGTCGACGCCCACGAACGCAGCCGGGTCGACGCGGCGCGCCGGCAGGTGAGCGCGGTCGCCGCCGAGCTGCGCGCCGCTCGGGCTCAGCGCCCGCCGGCGCCGCGGCGGCGGGAGTCCTCGAGCAGGTCGCACAGCGTCTGCTCGAGAGGGATCTCCGGCGCCCAGCCGGTCGCCGCCCGCAGCCGCCCGGCATCGCCGACGAGCAGCGGCACGTCGACGGGGCGCAGCAGCGCCGGGTCGGTCACCAGCTCCACCGGCCGCACCGCCAGCCGCACCATCGTCTCGGCCAGCGCGGCGATGGCCACCGCTCGACCCGAGCACACGTGGTACACCTCGCCCGCTTCGCCGCCGACCAGCGCCAGCCGGTAGGCCCGCACCACGTCGCGCACATCGGTGAAGTCCCGCTTGGCGCTGAGGTTGCCCACCGCCACCCGGCCCGCACCGTCCGGTCGCTCGGCGTCGACCACCCGCGCCGCGAGCGCTCCGGCCACGAAGCGGTCGTCCTGGCCGGGGCCGAGGTGGTTGAACGGGCGGACCCGCACCACATCGAGCCCCCACCCGAGGTGGGCCTGCACGGCGAGCTGCTCGGCGGCGGCCTTCGAGGCGGCGTACGGGGTGACCGGGCGCAGCGGCGCCGACTCCCGCAGCGGCTGGGACGCCTCGGGGACCTGCCCGTAGACGTCCGAGCTGGACACCATGAGTACCCGGCCGACGGCCGCGTCGCGGCACGCCAGCAACACGTGCAGGGTGCCCTCGACGTTCACCCGGACGGTGGTGGCCGGATCGGCCCACGAGGCCGGGACGCTGGCCTGGGCGGCGAGGTGGTACACCGCGTCGGGACGGAGCTCCGCGACGTGGTCGCGCCAGCCCGGCCCATCGAGCAGGTCCGGTCCGCCGTGGCGACGGTCGGTGACGAACACCTCGTCCCCGCAGGCGCGCAGATGGGCCACGAGGTGTGTTCCGGCGAACCCGGCGGCCCCGGTGACCAGCGCTCTCACACGATCAGCCTATGGCTGCGCCGGCCGCGTCCAGCCGGTGGTAGAGCGCGGCGAGCTCGCCGGCGCAGCGGGCCCACGAGTAGCGGGCGGCCCGATCCGGGCCGGCGGCGGCCAGGCCGGCGCGCAGGCCGTCGTCGGTCAGCACCGCGGCGAGGGCGGCGGCGAGGGCCGAGGGGTCGCCGACGGGCACCCGCAGGGCGGCGTCCCCGGTGACCTCCGGCAGCGGGCCGGCGTCGCTGCAGACGACCGGGATGCCGAGGCTCATGGCCTCGAGCGGTGGCAGGCCGAAGCCCTCGTAGACGCTCGGGTAGGCCAGCACGGCGGCGCCCGCCAGCAGGTCGGCCCGGGCGGCGTCGTCCACCCAGCCGAGACGGGCGATGCGATCGCGATGACGGCAGGCGTGCAGCGCGGCGTCGAAGGCGGCGACGCCCCAACCGTCCGGCCCGGCGATCACCAGGCGCAGCGGTGCCGCGCCGGCGCTCGTTCCCGCGTCCGCTCCCGCGCCGGTCCCCCCTCCCGGGCCGTCGGCGTCGATCGCCTCGACGAGCTGGTCGAAGCTGCGGACCAGGTCGACCAGGCCCTTGCGGGGTTCGATGGTGCCGATGGCCAGGACGTAGCGGTCGGTGCCCGCCAGCGCCCGTCCCCGGGCCGGGTCCCCGCCGCGCTGGGGGCTGACCCCGAGGTGGATGGGCACCACCCGGTGGGCGTCCACCTCGCGGACGGCGAGCCACGTGCGGACCTCGTCGGCCACGAAGTGGCTGTCGGTGTGGATCCAGGCGCCCTTGCGCCAGGCCCGTTCGATGAGGCGGGGGTAGGCCAGCGTGTGTGCGTTGCAGAGCTCGGGGTAGCGCACCGGCGTGAGGTCGTGCACGGTCATCAGCCGAGCGGCGCGGCGCGACGGCGGCACGATGAAGTTGGTGCCGTGCACGACGTCGACCGGCCCGGTGAACCACTCGATGGGCGGGGCGTCGAGCCGGGCCCAGGCCTCGCGCAGCGGGCGGGCGGGCATCGGTCGGCGGGCGACCCGCACCCCGGCGGGGGCGACGTGGCCGAGCGTGTTGCGGCCCCGCCACGTGGCCGCGTAGCCGACCAGCTCGAGCGGATGGGGGGCGTCGGGTGGCGCGCCGGCGAGGTGGCGCACCACCTCGGTGGCGAACACGCCGACGCCGGTGGGGTGGCCGAGGATCGGGGTCAGATCGAGCGCGACCCGCAGCGGGCGGTCTGCGGACGGCCCGGTCACGTCCCGGCGGACGAGGCGAGGCGGGCGACGGCGGAGGACACGGTGGCACCGACCTTGCGGCTGATGTCGGCGGCAAGGCCGTAGCCGAGGCGGTCGAGCTCCTCCTCGATGTCGGGTCGAAGCGACATCCAGCGCTGCACGCCGAGCAACGCCAGGCCCACGCCGACCTCCAGACCCTTGCGGGCACGCTCGTCCATCGGTGAAAAGCGTAGTGGGGTGCCGGGGGCCATCGCGTGTGCGCGAAGGGGAGACGAGTAGCCTCTCGCCATCGTGGATGAGCGCGTCGCCCTCGACCCGGATCCGAGCGGGGGAGGGACCAGCACGGAGTCGGCCGAAGAGCCGCGTACCGCGGCGCCGGCCCTGCCGACCGTCGTCGCCGTGGTCGTCACCCACAACCCGGGCCCGTGGTTCGAGGAATCGTTGTCCGCCCTGGTCAACCAGGAGTACCCGAACCTCTCCATCCTCGTGTTCGACACGAACAGCGACCAGGACCCGACGCACCGCATCGCCGAGGTCGCGCCGAAGGCGTACGTGCGCCGGCTGGACCGCAACGCGGGCCCCGGTGAGGCGGTGAACAACGCCCTGTCCATGGTCGAGGGCGCCCCGTTCTTCCTCGTCTGCCATGACGACGTCGCCCTCGCCCCCAACGCCGTGCGCCTGCTGGTCGAGGAGGCCTACCGTTCCAACGCCGGCGTCGTCGGCCCCAAGATCGTCCGCTGGGACCAGCCCGAGGCCCTCCTGTCGGTCGGGATGGGTGCGGACCGCTTCGGCGCGCCGTTCCCGCTCTGCGAGCGTGGGGAGCTCGACCAGGAGCAGCACGACGGGGTGCGCGACGTCTTCTTCGTGCCCGGCGCGTGCTTCCTGATCCGGGCCGACCTGCTGCGCGCCCTCGGCGGCTTCGACGAGACCATCAGCTACCACGGTGAGGACACCGACCTCTGCTGGCGCGCCCACCTGGCCGGCGCCCGGGTCCTCGTCGCCCCCAACGCCCGGGCCCGCCACGTGGAGGCGCTCGGCGAGCGTCGCCTCGACGACCGGCGCCGCCTGCAGGCCCGCCACCGCCTGCGCATGGTGCTGACCAACTACGGCTGGTTCTACCTGCTCGGCGAGCTCGTCCAGCAGGCCGTGCTGTCGCTGGTCGAGATCGTGCTCGCCGTGTTCACCGGCCGGTTCCGCCACGCCCGCGAGATCGCCGGCGCCTGGCTGTGGAACGCCCGTCGCATCGGCTCGGCCCTCGGCAAGCGCCGCCAGGTCAAGGACCTCCGCCAGGTCACCGATCTCGAGCTGCGCCGCCTGCAGGTCCGCGGCTCGGCCCGGCTCACGGGCTTCCTGCGCGGCCAGATCGGTGGCGCCGACGCCAGCGCCACCCTGGGCGACTCGCTGCGGCAGTGGGTCAGCCGCCGCAGCGCCGGCGCCCAGCCCCAGAACGTCGTCGCCGTCGCCCTGCTCGTCATCGTCCTGCTGTTCGGCAGCCGGCACCTGCTCACCCGCTCCCTGCCTGCGATCGGCGAGTTCGTGCCCTTCCCCGATCGGGCTCGCGACCTGCTCACCCAGAGCTGGTCGAGCTGGCGCGAGAGCGGCCTCGGCACTCCTGCAGCGCCGCCCACCGCCCTCGGGTTGGTCGGCGTCGGCGGCCTGCTGCTGCTCGGCGCCACCGACCTGCTGCGCTCACTGCTCGTCCTGGGCACCATCCCGCTCGGCCTGCTGGGCATGTGGCGGCTCGGACGCTTCAGCGAGCACAGCCGGGCCAAGGCGGCCATGGTGCTCGCCTACGCCGCCAACCCGCTCATCTACAACGCCCTGGTCGCCGGCCAGTGGCGGGCGCTGAGCCTGTACGCGCTGCTGCCCTGGGTGGTGCGCTCGCTGGCCACCGCGGCCCGGCTCGAACCGTTCGCCGCTGCGCCCGCGTCCGGGTTCGTGCCGGCCACCGCGGCGGTGGCCCTGCAGGTCTCGGCGCTCGCCTGCCTGGCCCCCTCCTCGGTGCTGGTCGTGCTGCTCGCCGCGGTGGCGCTGGCCGTCGGGTCGGTGCTCGGCGGGCAGCGCGCCGGGGTGGCCAAGGTGTTCGCCGCCGCCGTCGGCGGGTCCGTCGTCGGGCTCGCCCTGCACGCGCCGTGGTTGCTGTCGGCTTGGTCGGGTGGCGATCCCGATGTGCGGGTGCTGGGCACCCTCGGCGGGGCCGAGTCGGTGCCGCTGCGGGACCTGCTGCACTTCCACACCGGTCGCTTCGGCGGCTCGTGGGTCAGCTGGGGCCTGCTCGTGGCCGGCCTGGCCGGGTTGGCCATCGGGCGCTCGTGGCGCCTCGGGTGGGCGGTGCGCGGCTGGCTCCTCTACGCCCTGCCGCTCGGCGTGGTCACCGTCGTGCAGGCCGGCTGGGCCGATGTACGGCTGCCGTCGGCCGAGGTCGTCATGGCGCCGGCCGCGGTGGGCGTCGCCCTCGCCGTCGGTGCCGGGGTCGCCGCCTTCGATGTCGATCTGCCCGCGTACCGCTTCGGGTGGCGGCAGGTGGCCAGCGTGGTGGCGGCCGGCGGCCTGCTGGTCGCGCTCATCCCGCTGGCGCTGCGCTCGTTCAACGGCTCGTGGGAGATGCCGCGCGGCGGCTACGACCGCGTCCTCGGCTTCGTCGACGACGAGGCCGCAGAGGCGAGCACCGGCCCGTTCCGGGTGCTGTGGTTGGGCCGAGCCGACGTGCTGCCCGTCGCCGGGTGGCCCGTCGGCGACGGCGTCACCAGCTACGCCACCAGCATCGGCTATCCCTCGGCGGGGGCGTTGTGGACCGGCCCGCAGACCGACGCGGCCGAGGGCATCGCCGACGCCCTCTCCGGCGCCCGCGCCGGTGGGAACAACCGGCTCGGCCAGCGGCTCGGCGTGCTCGGCATCCGCTACGTGGTGGTGGTGGACCAGCTGGCCCCCGCCCCGTTCACCAGCCGCAGCAGCCCCGCCGCCGACTGGGTGGACGCCACGCTGGCCAGCCAGCTCGATCTGGCCGAGGTCGATCTCAACGCCGCCATCCGGGTCTATCGGAACACGGCGTGGCTGCCCATGACGGCGACGGTCCCCGGTGACGCCGAGTCGCCCGCCGAGCTGCCCCTGCCGGAAGGTGGCGCGCTCGCCACCGCGGCGCTCGCCGCCGACGGCCCCCGCCGCTACGAGGGCACCCTCGACGATGCCGTCGTGGTGCAGTTCGCCGAGGCGTTCGACGACACGTGGGAGCTGACCGTGGACGGGCGTCGGGTGGCGGCCCAGGAGGGCATCAGCGGCACCACTCGCTTCGAGGTGGTCGACGGCGGTGCCGCCGCCCTGGCCGCCCCCGCCTCCCCGGCCCGCATCGCCATCTGGGCGGCTCAGCTGCTGAGCTGGGCGGCGCTGTTCGCGGTGGCCCGACGCCGCCCCCGTCCGACGACGCCGGACGCCGGTCCGATCGCCGGTCTGGGCCTGCCCGCGCTCGACGCCGAGCGCCCGTTCTCGTGGGCCGATCCCGACGAGCTGGACGGTCCAGGGCCGGACGAGCTGGAGCAGCCGGATGAGCTGGAACAGCCGGACGAGCCGGACGAACAGCCGGACGAGCCGGACGAGCCGGCCCGTGGGCCTACGGCCGGTACACCGACCCAGGCCGCGTCCGCCCCGGACACCGAGGAGACCCGGTGATCGCCCGCCGACTGCCCATCGCCGTCCTGCTGGTCGCCCTCGTCGCCGCCGCCTTCGCCGTCGACCCCCGCCGGGACGACGCGGTCCGGGCCAGTGGCGCGGTGACCGCGGCCGCCCTCAGCCCCCTCGCCACGGCGGTCGGCGCCGGCAGCTCCACCTGGTTCTGCGCCGGCGGTTCCGCCGCGGTCACCGGGCCGGCGGAGCACACCATCACGCTGGCCAACCCCCCCGACGAGGCGGCGACCGGCACCCTGCAGCTGTTCCTCGAGGGCCAGGACCCGCAGTCCTTCCCGGTCGCGGTCCCCGCCCGGGACCAGGCGCAGGTGGCGCTGTCGACGCTGGCCCAGGGGGAGTGGGCAGCGGCGCTGGTCGAGCTCGACCGCGGCGGCGTCGTCGTCACCCATGAGGTCGTCGGCCTCGGCGGGTGGGACAGCGACCGCTGCAGCTCCCAGGCGTCGGACCGTTGGTACCTGCCGTGGGGGCAGACCGCGCCCCAGGAGGCCTCGTCACTGCGCCTGGCGCTGTTCAACCCGTTCGCGGTGGAGGCGGTGGTCGACATGAGCTTCGACACCGACGACGGGTTCCGCACGCCCGAGGCGCTGCAGGGGTTCCTGGTGCCGCCACGGCGGCTGGTGACGGTCGACGTGACGAACCTGGTGCCGGTGCGCCAGCGGGTGTCGACCGAGATCACGGCGCGCAGCGGACGGCTCGTCGTCGCCCGCCTCCAGAGCCTGTCCGGCGTGGACGGGACCGTCACCCTCGACGTCACGCCCGCCGCACCGAGCGCCGCCACCAGCTGGTACTTCGCGGACGGCCGGGTCGACGCCGACACCCTGGAGCGCATCTCGGTGTACAACCCCAGCGACGCCACCGCCCAGGTCGAGGTCGAGATCTCCCGGGCGCGCACCACGCGGGACCTCGCCATCGAGCCCTTCGAGCTGCAGATCGCACCCCAGTCCTACGCCGAGGTGGTCCTCAACGACGAGGGACGGGTGCCCAAACCGCTGCGCCACACCACCGTCGTGCGCTCCCTCAACGACGTGGCCGTGGTGGCCGAGCGGGTGCAGCTCAGCTCCACGGTGAAGGCGGCCGCCGCCACCGCGGCCGCCGAGGCGGCCGAGGCCGCCCAGTCATCGGCGACCACCGCAGTGACCACGGCGGTGACCACCGCCGACGGCGCACCGGCGGACGCCACCGCCGGCACGACCACCACCATCGACCCGTCCCAGGCGGCGGCCGAGGCCGCCGCGGCCGGCATGGTCCCGCTGCCGCCGGGCCTGTCCGCCACCCTCGGCTCGCCGCTGGTGGCCACCCGCTGGGTGCTCCCCAACGCGGCGCGCGCCGATGTGGTCTCGGCCAAGCTCGTTGTCGCCAACGTCTCCAACGACCAGCCGGCCGACTTCGAGCTCCACCTGTTCCGCGGCTCCGAGGAGCTGCCCGTCGACCTGCCGTCGGCCACCACCGAGCTCGAGCCGCGCCAGCAGGTCGAGATCCCCCTCAGCGCCGCCGCGGGGGAGGCGCCGCTGCTCGCGGTCGTCGAGGCCAGCGGCATGATCGTGGTGGACGGGGTGCAGACCTACGGTCCGCTGGCCGACGTGAGCGTGCACGGCGCCGTGCCGCTGCCCGAAGGGGTCCGCGTGCCCGACCCCCTCGACGCCGACATCGGCCTCGGCGAGGAGCCGACGACCACGGTGGCGGCGCCCACCGGCGGGTCCGGCTCGACCAGCATCCCCGGTGCCGGCACCGGCAGCACCACGGGGCCGTCGACGACCACGACCGCGCCGACCACGACCGCGCCGACCACGACCGTGCCCACCACCGTCACCACTGTGCCGGCGACGTCCACCACCGTGGCACCCACCACCGCGCCACCGGACACGACGCCCACCGTGGCCCCGGTGGCGGACCCGGCCACCACCGCGCCCGCCGGCTGACCACCGACCGATCGAACCCGCTGAGCCGCTCCGACCATGAACCGCCTGCTCATCGCCATCGCCCTGGCCTTCCTCGCCGCCGTCGCCGCCGGGTACCTCAGCCGGCGCAACCGCAGCGCCCCGGCCGAGAGCACCACCTGGTCGATCCCCGCCCAGCTCGAGCGGTCGGACTTCGTGCGGCCCGACGCGCCGTGGTTGGTTGCGCTGTTCAGCTCGGCCACCTGCGAGGTGTGCGCGTCGGTGTGGGAGCGGGCGCAGATCGTCGACAGCGGTGAGGTCGCAGTGCAGAACCTCGAGGCCAAGGCGGACAAGCGCCTGCACGAGCGCTACCGCATCGACGCCGTCCCGCTGCTCGTGATCGTCGACGCCGAGGGTGTCGTGCGCAAGCACTTCCTGGGGCCGGTCACGGCATCCGATCTGTGGGGTGCGCTGGCCGAGCTGCGCTGAGCCCGTCGGCCCGGAACGCAAAGGGCCCGCAGGCGAACCTGCGGGCCCTTGCGTTCGGTTCGGCTCAGCCGACCGGGGAGGGCGGCGGCGGCGGGGGAGGCGACATCGGTGGGGCCAGATCAGCCGGCCCGGCCGACGGCGGCCGGTGCGACAGATCGATGAGGCGGTTGACCTCTCGCCCGTCGATGGTCTCACGCTCGAGCAGCGCCCGGGCGACCATCTCCAACGCCTTGCGGTTGTCGTGCAGCAGCTGGCGGGTGCGGTCCTCGGCCTCGCGCAGGATCCGTTCGATCTCCTCGTCGATGACTCGGGCGGTCTCCTCGGAGTACTCCTTGGACTGCACCCAGTCCTCGCCGAGGAACACCGGCCCACCCGAACCCCAGGCCATGGGCCCGATGCGGCTGGACATGCCCCACTCGCGGACCATCTTGCGGGCGAACTCCGTCGCCTTGCGCAGGTCGTCCGAGGCGCCGTTGGTGACCTCGCCGTAGATGGAATCCTCGGCGATGCGGCCGCCGAGCATCATCGAGAGGCGATCCTCGATGCTCGACTGCGACATCGAGTGCCGGTCCTCCTGGGGCATGGTCATGGTGACGCCGAGCGCCATGCCGGTGGGCAGGATGGTGACCTTGTGCACCGGGTCGCACCCGGGGAGCAGGGTGGCGACGAGGGCGTGACCGGCCTCGTGGTAGGCGGTCATCTCCTTCTCGTGGTCGCTCATGACCACCGACTCGCGCCGGGCGCCGATCATGACCCGGTCCCGGGCCTCCTCGAAGTGGCGGGCGCGGATGACGTCGTCCCCGCCGCGCACGGCGAACAGGGCGGCCTCGTTGACCAGGTTGGCCAGATCGGCGCCGGCCATGCCGGGGGTGCCGCGGGCCACGACGTTGAGGTCCACGTCGGGGGCGATCCGCTTGTGCTTGCAATGCACCTTGAGGATGGCCAGCCGCTCGGTGAACTCGGGCAGGGGGACGATGACCTGACGGTCGAAGCGGCCGGGCCGCAGCAGCGCCGGATCCAGCACGTCGGGCCGGTTGGTGGCGGCGATGATCACGACGCCCTCGGTGGCCTCGAAGCCGTCCAT
>JADLEF010000345.1 GCA_020846295.1 Acidimicrobiales bacterium | reverse complement strand
GTACGGGTGGGGTGTGACGGTTTAGGCGCTGTGGCGGCGCGGCTGCGGAAGGTGGCCGACCGGGTGCATGTGGTGGGTGAGTGTCGCTGCATCGAGTTTCTCCGGTGACGAAACTCCAGCCGGCCCAGCCGGCCCAGCCGGCCCAGCCGGCCCAGCCGGCCCAGCCGGCGCACCGGCTGGGCAGCTGCCGAGCACCCGGTGGGGTGCGGCGCCGCGTGTTGTGTGGTGCCGACCTCGTCAGGCGTGCCGGGTGCCGGGTGCCGGGTGCCGGGTGCCGGGTGCCGGACGGCGGGCGGCGGTGCGGGAGCGCAGCGGGTGCGACGGTTGGGGTGCGGATGCCGGGCGCGGGCGCCGGGGAGGCGGCCGGGCCGCCGGTGCGCGCAGGTTCAGCGGGCGCTGGTAGGCGGATCCTTCCGGGGCTCGCCGGGGCGGACGCACGACGGTGCGGGCGCCGGCCATTTCGTCACCGGAGAACCTTGACGTGCGCCCGGCCGATCACCATTTCGTCACCGGAGAAACGCGATGCGGCCGGGTGGAGGACCACCCGGCCGGGGAAAGAACACTCTACGACTGTGCGCTACCGCCGAACGTGACGAGGTCAGTCCGTCAGTCAGTCAGTCAGTCAGTCAGCCAGTCAGTCGGTCGCTTCAGTCGGCGATCTCGACCGACGCCGTGCCGATCACTGCGGTCACGCCGTCAGCCCCCAGCATGGTCAGGTCGATCTCCACGAGGTGGTGCTCCTCGTCCAGGTCCGTCACCGCCCCGCGGCACGTCGCCGACGTGTCCACCACCATGGTGGAGCGGAACACCGTGTCCAGCTTGTGGATCTTGGCGCCGGGCGCCCACTGGTGGATCATCGCCGCCAGGAACCCCTGGCTCATCACGCCGGGCACGATCGCCCCGGGCAGACCCTCGTTGCGGGCGAACTCGTGATCGGTGAACCGCGGGAAGTTCATCCCCGCCGCCCTCACGAACAACCGCACCTTGTCCATCGAGATATCGGGATGGGTCTCGGGCAGATCGTCGCCCAGTTCGATCTCGGAAAAACGCATCTCAGCTCCCCACGGCCTTGATCTGGCGCAGGTCCACGGTGGCCACGTGCTCATCGCGCTGGTTGTAGAAGTTCAGCCGGTGCACGATGAACACCATCGTCCCCGACCGACCGGTCTTGGCGTAGATGTCGGCGATCTGCGCCCGCCCCGACAGCACGTCGCCCACCCGGATCGGACCCAGGATCTCCACCGATTTCCCGCCGTCGATGGCTCGCCCCGGCCCCAGGTCCGGGAACTCCTTGGGCAGCATCGCATCGCGCGTGTTGCCCAGGCACCCCACGTACATCGGGTGGGCGGCGAAGTCCGGGTGCGACGGATCGCTGTACCGCGGGTCCGCATCGCCGCAGGAGGTCGCATAGGCGAGCACCTGCTCCTCTTCGATCTCGAAGTCGGCGCGGTGGAACTCCACCCCAACCCAGTCGCGTTTCAACGCGTCAATGTCAACCACGTGCGGTCACCTTCTAACGGAACGAACGGGCCCGGCATCGCCCGGCCTGCAGGGCGGACACCAGATCCTCGATGGAACGGACAGGATCGTCGAACTCGGTGGCGGCGTACCCGATGCGGCTCACGATGTGCGAGTCGCTCCCGCCGAACCCGCGGTAGCCGAACTTCTCCGCCTCGGTCTCGGACCACTCGTCCTCGCCCGGCCGGCTGCCACCGTTGTAGATCTCCACCAGGTCGACGCCCTCGACGGGCCCCTTGCGCTCGTAGTGGGCGAACAACCCCACGTTGGGCCGCCCCGGGTGGCAGGGCGCCGCCACCGCGCCGCAGCGGCGGGCGGCCTCGAGCACCTCACCGATCGGGTTGTCCACCCGGGCGAAGTCGAACGCGTGCACGAGCTCCTCGTTCACCCCGAACACCAGCACGTGCCCGTAGTCGGTCTCCACCTCACTCGCCTTGAGGATCAACAGGCCGTACTGGTCCTCGAGGTCGCGGTAGTCCGACTCGGCGTCGTACTGCCGGTGCTCGGTCAGCACGAACCCGTCGAGCGGGAGCTCCTTCTTGCGGATCCACTGGCAGTAGTTGTCGACCTTGGCGCGCCCGTCGTCGGACCGCACGGAGTGGGTGTGGAGATCGAGGATCATCGTTTCGCCGGATACCTCTGGACGTCGCTCAGTCGGCCGGACGGAAGCGGACCACGGCGAACTGCTCGCCGTCGGTCCGTTGCTGCGGTTGGTAGTCCGCCACCACGGCCATACCGATGCGTACGTCGGCCGGGTCGCAGCCCACGATGTGGGTCAGGACCCGGGGCCCCTCCTCGGTCTGGACGTACGCCATCACATAGGGGCACGCGGCGGCGAAGGGCGGCACCATGTTCTGGTGGGTCACGGTGAACGTGTACACCGTCCCACGACCGGAGGCGACGAAGTGCTCGATGTCGCCCGACAGGCACGAGGCGCACACGCCCCGCGGCTTGTGTTGCACGGTGCCGCAGGACAGGCAGCGCTGCAGCACCAGCTCGCCCCGCCCGGCACCCTCCCAGTACCCGCGCGTCTCCCACGACGCATACACCTGCGGGTGGACCAGTTCCGGAGTCTCAGCCATCAGTCCACTCCCAGGATCAGGGTGGCACCCGAATGCGCGACGCCCAGCGTGCCGCCGGTCCCGTGTGCCACCGCCAGTTTCGCGTCCTTCACCTGTCGATCGCCGCATTCACCGCGCAACTGCTTGGTCGCCTCGATCACGAGGAAGATGCCGCGCATGCCCGGGTGGTTGTTGGACAGGCCGCCGCCGTCGAGGTTGACCGGCAGCTCGCCACCGAGACCGATCCGGCCCCCGGAGACGAAGTCCCCGCCCTCGCCGACCTCGCAGAACCCGAGGTTCTCCAACGTCGAGAGCACCGTGATGGTGAAGCTGTCGTACACCATGGCGAGGTCGATGTCGGACCGCTGCACCCCTGCCATGGCGAAGGCTCGCTCGCCGGCCTGTCGAGCGCCCATGGTCAGCAGGTCCGGAGCGCCGATCTCCTGGTGGCACACGGACTCACCGCAGCCGAGGATCTGCACCGGCTTCTTCTTCAGATCGCGTGCCCGCTCCATCGAGGTGACGACGATCGCCCCGCCACCATCGCTGATGATGCAGCAGTCGAGCAGGTGCAACGGCGCCGAGATCAGCCGGGACGACAGCACATCGTCCACCGTGATCGGCGCCCGCATCTTGGCCGCCGGGTTGAGCCCGGCGTGGCGGCGCATGGTGACGGCGATCTCGGCCAGCTGCTCCGGCTTGGTGCCGTACTTCTCCATGTGCAGCTGCGCCACCATGGCGTAGCTGCCGACCGTCGTCATGCCGTAGGGCGACTGGAACGACTCCCACGCGTTGCGGGTCCCGTGGCCCATCCCGGTGCCGATGGCCATGGCGGTGGAGGCCGCGGTCGAGCCGTAGAGCACCAGCGCCACGTCGCACAGCCCGGCGTGGATCGCCGCCGCAGCGTGGGTGCAGTGGGCCACGAACGACGAGCCGCCGATGTTGGTCCCGTCGATGTAGTTCGGCTTGAGGTTGAGGTACTCGGCGAGCTCCACGATGCCCATGGCGCCCATGGTCATGGAGGCGCCGAAGAGGGCATCCACGTCTCCGATGGCCAGCCCGGCGTCATCGAGGGCGCCCTTGGCCGACTCGGCCATGATCTGGAACTCGGTCTTGTCGGGGGCCCAGCGGGTCGGGTGTTCGTACACCCCGGCGATGGCGCACGCGCCGGACAGGCTCATCGGGCCACCTCACTGATCACACCGGCGAGGCCGGCGGGGTTCTCGATCACGCCGTGACGGCCGGCCCCGGCCAGCGTCACGATCCTGGCGTCGGACAGCTCGGCGGCGAGCGCCTCAGCGGTGGCCCGGGCGGCATCGTCCTCGTGTTCACCGAGCACGATCACGACCGGGCAGGCCACCGCCCCCAGCCGGCCTCGACCGTCCCAGCCCTGCTGGGCGCGACGGTCGCCGAGGGTGGCCCGCGGGTCGGTCTTCACCCATTCGGCGAAGGCCTTCTGGTAGGTCTCCTTGGGCGTGTCGGGGGCGTAGCCGGTGTTGTCGAACGCCCGCCGCGCCTTGCCCGAGGTGATGGCCTGCAACTGCTCGATGGTGGCGTCGAGCCCGTCGAAGCGGGCGGCCGCCCCACCGACGAGCACCAGCGCCTTCGGCCACGACGGCTCCGCCACCGCGGCCTCGAGGGCGATCGCGGCGCCGAGCCCCTCGCCGACCAGGACCGGCCCGGCCAGCCCGAACGCGCCGGTCAGGCCGCGCAGGTGGGCGACCATCGCCTCGACCGAGCCGAGGCTGTCCAGGCTGGCGGAGCGGCCGTGGCCGGGCCGGTCGTAGGCCAGCGGGCTGGCGTTGTCCGCCAGCGCGTCGAGCAGGCCGGCGAAGCTGTTGCCGTTGTCGCCCGCGTCGTGCAGGCAGATGACCACCGCACCCTGCGACGTCGCAGGGGGGCGGCCCGGAAGCGTGGTAGGTCCTCGGTGATGGACGAGCGTCGCCACGCCGTCGACCGGAAGATACTTCTGGGGCACCCTGGGACCGTACCGACGAGTTGACAACCCCGTCAAAGAGGTGGGTGACGCCGGTCCCGCCCGGGTCAGCGGAACTCGCCCTTGCGGGCCGTGCTCCACGGCACGTCGCGATCGACGCGCGGCTCGCTGGGCAGGCCCAGCACCCGCTCGCCGAGGATGTTGCGCTGGATCTCGTCGGTGCCGCCGCGGATCGACATCGACGGCCCGGTCATGAACTCGACGTGGCCGTCGTGGTCGGCCAGCATGCCCTCGGCGCCGTAGCTGTCCTTGACCAGTTGCGTGCGGCCCTGGAACGACACCGTCTTGTGGATCTTGGCGCCGGAGCCGGCCGGGCCGGGTTGGCGGGCGGCGCTGGCCCGCTCGGCCTGCCAGCCGGCGGCAGCATCTCGGGCGTGCAGCTTCATCGCCCGCTGGCGCGCCGCCGCCTCGGTCAGCACGCCACGGCCGGCCAGGTCCCGGATCCAGCCCGGGGTGCGCGCCCCCTTGCCCCCGCCGTCCCCGCCACCGCGGTTGGTCCCGGCGGAGGCCCGCTCGTGAGCGAGCACCGTCATGGCCACCTTCCAGCCGGCGCCGACGTCGCCGATGCGCCAGGCGTCCGGGGTGCGGGCCCCGGTGAGGAACACCTCGGAGAAGTGGCCGTCACCGTTCATCTGCACCAGCGGCCGCACCTCGACGCCGGGCGCGAACATGTCGATGGCGAACATGGTGAGCCCGGCATGCTTGGGCACCTCGGGGTCGGTGCGGGCGAGCAACAGCCCCCACTTGGCCCACACCGCCCGGCTGGTCCACACCTTCTGGCCGTCGAGGATCCACTCGTCGCCGTCGCGCTCGGCCCGCAGGGCCAGGTTGGCGAGGTCGGACCCGGCCTCGGGCTCGGAGAACATCTGGCACCAGATCTCCGCACCCGACGCGATGGGCCGCAGCCAGATCCGCTGCTGCTCCTCGGTCCCGTGGGCGAGCAGCGCCGGCCCGCACATGCCGAGCCCGATCATGTAGGCGTACAGGTCCGGTACGGCGAACTCGCGCAGCACCCGGTTGATGGTCTGCACCTCGGCGGGCTCGGCATCGCGTCCACCGAAGGGCCGGGGCCACGACGGCACCGCCCAGCCGCCCTCCACCGTGCTGGCCAGGTAGCGGCGGGCGGGCTCGAGATCGTCGCTGCCGGCGCCCATGGTGGTCATGCGCTCGTCCGCCCGGCGGGGCTGCAGGATCTGCGCCAGTGCGTTGCGTACCTCGTCCTCGGTGATCACGGAGGAGAAGGTACTCGCCGTCGCCGCTAGCGTGCGCCCATGGAACTGGTCGTCGCCGCCACGCCGAAGGCCGCCGCCCGGGCCTTCGCCGGTTGGTTCACCGTGATCGCCCGCCAGGCGATGGGCAAACGGGGGGTGTGCTCGCTGGCGATGTCCGGCGGATCGACGGCCGCGGAGTTGTTCGAGGCGCTCATCGAGACCGAGGTGTTCTGGGGTCGCGTCGAGCTCTACCAGGTGGACGAACGGGTCGCGCCCGACGAGGACGCGGCCCGCAACGCCACCGCGCTGGTGCACGACTTCGCCGAACAGGTCGGCATACCGGAGAGTCGGGTGCACCTGATGGACGTGACGGCGTCGGACCTCGCCGCCGCCGCAGCGCGCTATGCCGCCGCGCTGCCGAAGCGGTTCGATGTGGTGCACCTCGGCCTCGGCGCCGACGGGCACACGGCCTCGTGGCCGCCGGGCAGCCCGGTGCTGCTCGCCGCCGAGCCGGTGGCGGTGACGGGACCGTTCAACGGGCACGTGCGCATGACGTTGACCCCGCCGCTGGTCAACGACGCCGCCCACCGCGCCTTCCTGGTGGTCGGGCAGGACAAGGCGCCGGCGCTGGCCCGGCTGCAGGCCGGCGACGAGGCGTTACCCGCCGCCCGGGTGCAGCGGGCGGCGACGACGATCTACGCCGACCGCGCCGCCGCCGACCCGAAGGCCTGACCCCACCGTCGTACCATACGGTTTGGTACGGCTGGTACGGCGGGCCGGCTAGTACGAGCCCTGCACCGCGAACAGCCGGGCTGGGTTCTGGCGGAGCATCAAGTCAATGTCGCCGTCGCTCACGCCGGCCTGCTGCAGCATCGGGATCACATCGTGGCTGATGTGCAGGTAGTGCCAGTTGGGCATGGTGGCCGACGTGTCCACCTCGCCCGGGATCCAGTCCAGGTAGCACGAGGCGTCGTGGCTGAGCACCAGCTTGTCGGCGTGGCCGCGGCGGCACAGTTCGGCCACCACCGCCACCCGCTGCTCGGTGTTGAGGTACCCGTCGATGCCGAAGCGGTCCATGCCGAGGTAGCTGCCGTTGGCCAGCAGCGCCTCGAGGTACTCGAGGTTGTCGGTGTCGCCGCTGTGGCCGATGATCACCCGACTGAGGTCCACGCCCTCGTCGAGGAAGATCTTCTGCTGCTCGAGGCCGCGCTGGGATTCGGCGTGGGTGTGGGTGGTGATCGGCACGCCGGTGCGCCGGTGTGCCTGGGCCACCGCCCGCAGCACCTTCTCCACGTCGCGGGTCACCCCGGGTCGATCGGTGGCGCACTTGAGGATGCCGGCCCGTACGCCCGTGTCGGCCACGCCGTGGGTGATGTCGCGCACGAAGTGCTCCACCATGTACTCGAGCGAACGGCGTGCGTAGTAGTGGGGCAGCTCGTTGAACGTGTAGATGCCCGTCGCGGCGATGATGTGCAGCTCGATCTGCTCGGCGATGCGGGCGATGCGGGGGATGTAGCGGCCCAGGCCGATGGCGGTGGGATCGATGATGGTGTCGATCCCCGCCGCCTTGAGGGCGGTCAGGCGCTGCACCGCGTCGGTGACGCGGGCGTCCTCGTCGCCCCACTCGTCGGGGAAGTTGAGCATGATCTCTGTCGACAGCACGAACACGTGCTCGTGGGCCAGCACGTTGCCCAGCGCCTCGACCGGCACCGGTCCCCGCACCGTCTGCACCATCGCCGTCATGTCGTCCCCCTTGGTCCCGGCCCGATCGGCCCGTGCGGCCCGGCGACCGCCGCCCAGACCCTACCGATCGCCCGCTCAGCGCGTCGCCCGCTCAGCAACACGCCCGCTCAGCAACACGCCCGCTCAGCGCAGCGCCCGGCGGGCGATGGCCATGCGGTGCACCTCGCTGGGCCCGTCGTAGATGCGGAAGGCGCGGATGTCCTCGTACACCTGGCGCACGACGGTGCGATCGGTGATGCCGCGGCCGCCGAGGATCTGCACGCAGCGGTCCACCACCCGGCTCGTCGCCTCCGACACGTAGAGCTTGGCCATGGAGGACTCCTCGCGGGCCTGGCTGCCGGAGTCGAGCACCCAGGCGCAGTGCTGGATCAGCAGCCGCGAGGTCTGCATGTCGGTCAGGTTGTCGGCGATCTGGAACCCGATGCCCTCGTGCTCGCCGATCGGCTTGCCGAAGGCGTGGCGGGTGCGGGCGTAGTCCACCGCGATGTCGTGGCAGCGCCTCGCCGCGCCCAACCAGCGCATGCAGTGGGTGAGCCGGGCCGGGCCCAGCCGGACCTGGGCGTAGCGGAACCCGGCGCCGACCTCGCCCAGCACCGACTCGGCGGGCAGGTGCACATCGTTGAGCTTGATCACCGCGTGGCCGCCGACCGCGTTGTGGTCCATGGTGCCGAGCACCTCGGCGATCTCGATGCCGGGCGCGTCGGACTCGGTGAGGAACATCGTCGCGCCCACGTCGGTGCCGTTGCGGTCGAAGGTGCGGGCCATGATGATCGACACCGTCGCCCCCAGCGCCGAGGTGATCAACCACTTGAGCCCGTTGATCCGGTAGCTGCCATCGGCCTGCTCGTCGGCCCGGGTCTTCATCATCGACGGGTCGGATCCGGCACCGCCGTCGGGCTCGGTCATCATGAACATGCTGCGGTGCTGCCCGGAGGTCACCGGCCGCAGGAACCGTTCCTTCTGATCGGCGTTGGCCACCACCTCGAGCAGGTGCATGTTGCCCTCGTCCGGCGCGGCGATGTGCATGGCCACCGGGCCCAGCATCGAGTAGCCCGACTCCTCGAAGATCAGCGCCTTGCCCACGTGGCTGAGGCCCAGGCCGCCGAACTCCTTGGACACGTGCGGGACCAGCAGCCCGGCGTCGCGGGCCAGGCCGACGAGGTGGAGGCGGAACTCCTCGGTGGGGCCGTGGTGGTCGCGCGGGGCGCCGTTCTCCAGCGGGATGATCTGCTCGCGGATGAACGCCGCAGTGCGGTCGCGCAGCTCGGCGAGGTCGGCGGGAATCTCGAAGTCGATCACCGCAGCAGCGTGTCAGACGCTCGGCGCGGCCACCAAGCGCCGCGCCGACGGCAGCCGTCCGACGACGACCGCCATGGCCAGCGCGCAACCGGCCAGCAACAGGGCGGCCAGGCTGTACCCGCCCGATGACTCGGCCGCGCTGCCCACCAGGATCGGGCCGACGACGCCGCCGATCTCCCCGGCGGTGAAGTACAGCCCGCCGGCCACCGCCATGTTCTCGGCGCCGACGGCCGGGTCGTCCATCAGCAGCATCATGCCCAGCGGCAGCGCTGCGGCCCGGGTGATGCCCACCGCCACCAGCGACACGAACACGGTGGCGCCGGCCAGGTGCGGCACCAGCGCAACACCCACTGCGCCGAGCACGTACACCCCGAGGTACAGCGGCTTGCGTCGCGCCGGTGTGGCCAGCCGGGGCACGATCAGCGCCGAGCCGATGCCGACC
The DNA here is from genome assembly GCA_020846295.1 of Acidimicrobiales bacterium. GTDB lineage: Bacteria > Actinomycetota > Acidimicrobiia > Acidimicrobiales > CAIXPF01 > CAIXPF01. The sequence goes on along the minus strand of JADLEF010000345.1, from coordinate 2,544 downwards.
AGCGTGGTCAGCGCCCCCAGCGACGACGCGTTCGAGGCGCTGCGCCCGCCGTCGCGCAGCATCTCCACCAACCAGTTGCCGATGCCGTGGTTGAACAGGAACGAGCCGACGGCGAGCACCAGCACGAGCTGGACCGAGGGCTGGTGCAGCAGCTGGCGGCTCGTGCGCGTCGGGGTGCGCGCGGCCCGCGAACCCTGCCCGCGGCCGGACGGCCCGCCGTCGGCCGCGCCGCCGCCGGAGAGGATCCACCACACCACGCCGGTGCTCAGCGTGGCAGCGGCGTACAGCAGCATCGCCCCGCGCCACGAGCCCGTCACCGGGATGGCCACGCTGTGCATGGCGAACAGGGCGATCATGGCCCCGACCGCCGGCGCCGTGCTGTACAGGCCGACGGCCTTGCCTCGATCCTCCGGCGCGAACCAGGCGGCGATCAGCTTCGGGCCGCCGATCGAGATGAGCGGTCCGCCCAACCCGAACAGGGCGACGGCGGCGTACAGCGTCACGAAGCCCTGGGCGCCGGCGCGCGCCGCGGCGGAGGCGGCGACGAGCACGGCGGTGGCCGCCACCGCCCGCCGGGCCCCCAACCGGTCGATCAACCGACCTCCCGGTATGGCGGAGAACAGGTACACCAGCTGCCAGGCGCCGAGCACCAGGCCCATGGCCGACGAGGACAGGCCGAGATCGTCGCGGATCTCGCCCACCACCGGAGCCATCGCCCCGGAGGTCAGGCCGAAGCCGGCGTAGACGAGCCACGCCGCTCCGAACAGCGTCCAGCGTCGGGCGGCGGTCACGCCGCGGCGGGCGCGACCGCAGGCAGGTTCGGACCCATCAGGTCTGCGAAGTTCAGCTCGTAGAAGTGGTCGAGCTCTTCGTCGGTGCATCCCTCGGTGGCCTGGGCGAAGCGCTTCAGCGGGTTGCGGCCGCCCTCCACGTGGGGGTAGTCGGAGGAGAACAGGCAGATCTGCGGGTCGCTCTGGCGGATGATCCACCCGGTGTCCTCGCCGGGGTAGGGCGTCACGCGGACCTGGCGGCGCACGAAGTCGCTCGGTTTCATCGAGAGCTTCTGCAGCCGCTCCTCGTTCCTGAAGAACGAGCTGTAGGCGGAGTCGAGGTAGCGCATCCACCCCGGTACCCAGGACGCCCCGAGCTCGATGATGCCGAACTTGAGGTCCGGGAACCGGTCCAGCACCCCGTCGAGGATGAGGGTGGCCATGGTCTGCGCCGGGTTGACCGGGATGGCCATGTAGTCGATGGAGCGGAAGTTCTCGGCGCCGCCGTGGAAGTCGAGCACCGGCGGCAGGCCGTTCTCGAAGTACTTGGGCGACAGCAGCTGCCCGGTGCCGCCGACGTGCATCACGATCGGCACGCCGGCCTCCTGGGCCTGCGCCCACACCCGGTCGAGCCCGATGTGGCTGGGGGAGTGCTCCTTGGGGCAGGCGCTGGCGATCATCAACGCCTTGCAGCCCAGCTCGATGGCCCGGCCGGCCTGGGCCGCAGCGCGCTCGAGGTCCATCAGCGACACGTACCCGACGGCGAGCAGGCGGGGGTCAACCGAACAGAACTCGGCCGCCCCACGGTTGTGGGCGTCGGCCATGGCGTAGGCGAGCTCGACGTCGTCACCGTGCTCGGCGGCGACCAGCGGTGCGGCGCTCCAGGTGGTGAAGATCAGCTGGGAGGCGAAGCCGAGCTGGTCGAGCGCCTGGGGCCGGTGCGCCGGATCGAACGAACCCACCGCGTAGTAGTTCTTGCGCAGCAGCAGCTCGGCCTCGTTCGCCCGGTACTCGGGGTCGTTGTGCAACGGGCAGGTCTTGGCCACCCAGTCGACCTGGCTGCCGGCCGCCTCACCGATGGCCGAGATGCCCAGGCGGGGCATCCGGTCGCGGAACGCCGGGTCGGCGTGGTCGCGCAGGAAGTCCGGCAGCTCCATGATGTGGGCGTCGGCGTCGTGGTACGTGCGGCCGCTGGCGTAGACCATCGGTGGGGTCCCCCTGTGGAAGTGGTGCGAGCTGGTGTGGGTGGCGGTGCGCTCAGCGCGACACCGGCATGTGACGGCCGAGGAAGTCTGCCACCGCGGTGGTGAAGGCGTCGTTGTCGTCCCCGGCGACCATGTGGCCGGCGCCGCGCACGTCGACGAACTCCGAGCGGGGGGCCGCCTCGCGCAGTGCGGCGACCGCCTCGTCGCTGACGAGGTCGGACAGCAGGCCCCGCACCAGCAGCAGCGGCGCCGCCAGCGCCGAGGCCGACACGTGCAACCGTTCCGCCATCTGGTGGCGCTCCGCCTCCCACGCGGCGGGGTCCTCGTCCATCTGGGCGGCCCGCACGTTCATGAACTTCGGGTCCCAGTGCCAGCGCCACCGGCCGTCGTCGCCCTGTCGGAGCACCTTGGACAGCCCGGCCGAGCTCGACGGCGGCGGACGGTGCGGGTTGTAGGCGGCGATGGCGGCGGCCGCGTCGTCGAGGTGGGCGAAGACCACCGGGAAGGCGGTCAGGAAGCTGACGAGGCGCCGCACCCCCGAGAGCTCCACCTGCGGCGTGATGTCGACC
>JADLEF010000344.1 GCA_020846295.1 Acidimicrobiales bacterium | reverse complement strand
GGTGCGGGACATGTAACCTCCGGTCAAGCGGCGCGCGCGAGGGTGATTCGGCGGACGAGCGCTGCGAGGGCCTCCAGCGGAGGGCCCAGGTCGTCGGCGCGGCCTGCAGCCTCCTCGAGGGTCTTGCCGCAATCCGTCACCGAGGCGAAGCCGTAGGCGCCGCCGGCGCCACGGAGCTGGTGGGCCACACGGCGGATCCGGTCGCGGTCCCCGCGGTCGAGGGCCTGCTCCATCTCCTCCAGCCTCACGGGGAGCTCGTCCACGAAGTCCCGGATCAGGGGCTCCATGTCGGGGTCACCGGAGTAGGTGGAGGCGAGGGGAACCAGCGCGAGGGGGGGCGGCGGCGGCGTCGCCGCGGGGACGTCGGCGCGCAGGTCGCGGGCGACGGTGCCGAGCAGCGCCGAGCGGTCCACGGGCTTGGTCTCGTGCCCGTCGCAGCCGGCGGTGAGGCACTTGTCACGGTCGCCGGCCATCGCGTGGGCGGTGAGGGCGACGATGGGGCCCGTGTAGCCCTGGCTGCGCAGGTAGGACGTGGCTCCGTAGCCGTCCAGGACGGGCATCTGCATGTCCATCAGGATCAGGTCGAACGGGCGGCCTTCGGCGCGGCGCTCGAGGGCGCGCTCGGCGGCGGTGCGGCCGTTGTCGACGACCTCGACCTCGGCGCCGGCGATCCGCAGGATGGCGACGATGAGCCGCTGGTTGTCGGGTCCGTCCTCGGCGAGCAGGATGCTGCCGGTCACCCGGGGCAGCCCGGGGCGCTGGGCGTCGACGACGCGGAAGGTGGGCGCCACGGCCCGAGGCACGTCCTCGAGCGGCCCGGTGGTGACGTGCACCGAGAAGGTGCTCCCCTCGCCGAGCTGCGAACGGACCGAGATGTCGCCGCCGAGCATGCGGGCCAGGCGCCGCGAGATCGTGAGGCCGAGCCCGGTCCCCCCGAAGACACGGGTCGTGGACGAGTCGGCCTGGGTGAAGGGCCGGAACAAGCGCGACATGGTCTCGGGGCTCATCCCCGCGCCCGAGTCGATCACGTCGAACTCGAGGCGTTGCCCCTCCGCGCGGCAGTGTCCGACCAGCTTGACCGAGCCCCGCTCGGTGAACTTCAGCGCGTTGCCCACGAGGTTGAGCAGGATCTGGCGCAACCGCGTCGGGTCGGTCACGATGCGGGTGGGGAGCGGATCGGCGTAGACGACCTCGAACCGCACGCCCTTCTCGGCTGCCCGGACCTGCATCAGCGACGCCACCTCCGCGACGATCGCCCCCGGATCGCAGGCCAGCTCCTCGATGTCCATCTTCCCCGCCTCGATCTTGGACAGATCCAGGATGTCGTTGACGAGGGTGAGCAGGTGACCGCCGTTCCGGCGGATGGTCTGGATGTTCTCGAGGCGGTCCGAGGGGCCCTGACCGGGCTCCAGCAGCAGGTCCGCGTACCCCAGGATGGCGGTCATCGGGGTCCGGATCTCGTGGCTCATGTTGGCGAGGAACTCGGACTTGGCGCGGGTCGCCTCCTCGAGCTGCTGGTTGAGGGTGACCAGGGCGGCGTTGCGGGCCGCCAGTTCGTGCTGGCTCTCGCGGAGGGCGCGGAACGCCTCGTCGCGCTGCTTGGCGCTGATGTAGGCCTCCGAGTGGTACCGCACGCGCGCGACCAGCTCGACGCGGTCGGGCAGCTTCACCAGGTAGTCGTTCGCCCCGAGTTCGAAGGCCTGCGCCTTCACCTTCGGCTCCTCCTTCGTCGAGAGCACGATCACCGGCACGGATTGCAGCGCCGGATGCGCCCGGTACTGCTTGAGCAGTTCCAGCCCGTCGACCCCGGGCATCACCAGGTCCTGCAGGATGACGGTCGGCTTCACATGCTGGGCCAGCGCCACCGCCTTCTGCGGGTCCTGGCAGAAGTGAAACTCGAGGTCCGCCACCTCCGCCAGACTCCGCCGCACCGCCTCGGCGACAATCGCCTGGTCGTCGACGAGCAGCACCATCATGGAAAACGAGAATGGCGGGCGGTTGGAAGACATGTGCGTAAGGGGGTTAGTGCATCACGATACCGAAATCAACTGCAGCAGCGACCGGCTGATCTGCGCCAGGGGCAGCACCGCCTCGGCGGCGCCCAGCTCGACCGCGGCGCGCGGCATGCCGTAGACCGCGCAACTGTCGCGATCCTGCGCAAACGTGGGAAAATGCGCCTCGCGCATCGCCTTCAGCCCCCGGGCTCCGTCGCGGCCCATGCCGGTCAGGACCACGCCGGCCGCCGGCCCGTTCCAGTGCTCGACCACACTGTCGAAAAACTCGTCGACCGACGGCCGGTAGACGTAGTCGGCCGGCTCCCGGCGATAAATCAGGGTGCCCGCCGGCGTGAGCACGAGGTGATCATCGCGCCCGGGCAGGAGCACGACCCCGGCGGCCGGGGTGTCGCCGTCCACCGCGATCCGCACCGGCAGCGAAACCTGGCCGGCCAGCCACTCGGCCAGGCCGGTGGCAAAACTCTCGTCGAGATGCTGCACCACGACGATCGCCGCGCGGGTGTCCGGCCGGAAGTCCCGGAGCAGTTCCGCGACCGCGGCCGGACCGCCGGCCGAGGCGCCGATGGCAAACAGCCACGGCCGCGGTCCGCCGCCATGAAAGCCGGCCGGCCCCGGCGGCCGCTCGGCGGCGAACGGATGGGTGGAGTCGCAAATCAGGCGCTCCAGGGCGTCGATCTTCGCCAGCAGCACCGCGGCCCCGTCGCCGGTCAGCGCCGGGGTGTTGACGGCGTCGAGCGCCCCCGCCCCGAGGGCGTCGAAGACGCGGCTGGTCGTGCCCTCGACGGTCGCCGTCACGACCAGGATGGCGCAGGGCGAGGCCGCCATGATCCGGCGGGTCGCCTCCACGCCGTCCATCACCGGCATGATCAGGTCCATCAGGATCAAGTCCGGCCGGTCCGCGGCACAACACCGCACCGCCTCCGCGCCATCGGCGGCGGTCCAGGCCACCTGGTGCCGCGGCGCGCGGGCGAGGACGCGGCGCAGCACCTCAAGCGCCATCGGCATGTCGTTGACCAGCCCTATGCGCATGGGGTCCCGGAGCGGACGGTCCTCACGTGCCGTCCTCCTGCGCGTGTCCGATGAGGTCGCGCACCGCGTTCAGCATGGTGTCGTCGTGGAAGCTGCCCTTCGTGAGATAGTAGTCGGCGCCCGCCTCGAGGCCGCGCCGGCGGTCCTCCTCGCG
>JADLEF010000343.1 GCA_020846295.1 Acidimicrobiales bacterium | reverse complement strand
GGTGGCGGAGTCCAAGAAGGGCGGTGACGGCACCGACCTCACCTCGATGCTGATCAACGCCCGGGTCCCCGACGACGAGCTGACCCCCGCCGATCTGGCGAGCTTCTTCATCCTGCTTGTGGTAGCGGGCAACGAGACCACCCGCAACGCCATCGGCTGGGGGCTGCACCTGCTCACCGAGCACCCCGACCAGCGTGCCATCTGGACGGCGGACTTCTACCGCGTCGCCCCCACCGCAGTGGAGGAGATCGTACGGCTGGCCAGCACGGTGACCTACATGCGGCGCACCGCCACCGCCGACACCGAGGTGGGCGGGCAGGCGAGCACCGCGGGCGACAAGCTGTGCCTGTTCTACCTGGCCGCCAACCGCGACGAGGCCCACTTCGTCGATCCGCTGCGGTTCGACGTGCTGCGCCAGCCGAACAACCACGTCGGCTTCGGCGGGCCGGGCCCGCACTTCTGCCTCGGCGCCCACCTGGCCCGCCGGGAGATCACCGTGCTGTTCCGGGAGTTGTTCGACCGCCTCCCCGACCTCCACGCCACCGGCGCCCCGGTGCCGCTGCAGGCGGCGTTCATCCACGGGGTGAAGCACCTGCCGGCCGCCTTCACCCCGGTCGCGGCGCGGCGCTGAGGCGGCTGCGCGAAGCTGACCGGCATGGCCGTACCGAACCTGCCCGTGCTCGACGCCCACCACCACCTCTGGCTGGAGGGCGGCCACGGCGGCTCGGCGGCCTACACGGTGGACGAGCTGCACGCCGACATCGCCACCGGCCCGAACGTCGTCGGCACGGTGTTCGTCGAGTGCCACTCGCAGTACCGCCCGGACGGCCCGCCCGAGCTGCGCCCCCTCGGGGAGACCGAGTTCGTGGTGCAGCAGGCGCAGCGCGCCGCCCAACGGGGCGGCCCGCCGATCGTGGCCATCGTCGGCCACGCCGATCTGACGCTGGGCAACGCGGTGCAGGTCGTGCTCGCCGCCCACGAGGAGCTGGGCGCAGGGCTGTTCCGTGGGGTGCGGCACACCACCGCGTGGGATCCGACCCCCATGAACAACTCGGCGCCACGGGGCGGGCTGATGGCCGAGGAGCCGTTCCGGGACGGGGTGCGCACGCTGGGCCGCATGGGCCTCAGCTACGACTGCTTCTGCTTCCACCCCCAGCTGCCGCAGGCCGCTGGGCTCGCGGCCGCCTGCCCCGACACCACCGTCGTGCTGAACCACTTCGGAGTCCCGATCGCCGGCGGCCCCTACCGCGGCCGCGCCGAGGAGACCAGGGCGGTGTGGAAGGCGGGCATGACCGAGCTGGCCGCCCGACCCAACGTGGTGGTGAAGCTGGGCGCCATCATCCGTCCGCTGTCGGGGGCGCGCTGGGACCGCCGGCCCGAGCCGCCGACCGCCCAGGAGGTGGCCGACGCCTGGGGTGACGAGATCCGCTTCGTGATCGACACCTTCGGCCCGTCTCGCTGCCTGTTCGAATCGAACTTCCCGGTCGACAAGCCGTGTGTGCCCTACGCCACGCTGTGGGAGGCGTTCTCGATCGCCAGCGCGTCCTACACCGACGCCGAGCGGCTCGAGCTGTTCCACAACACCGCGGCCCGGGCCTACCGGGTGGCGCCGGTCACCTCGACCGGCTCGCCCGCGTCGCCCGCAGCCTGAACCCGCTCAGGGCAGCTCGACGACGCGGTCGGCGAGGTGGCGGGTGTCGGCCGGGTCGGCACAGGCCACGATCGTGGTGCGGCCCCGGCGGGCCAGTCGGTCCACCAGCCAGCGTCGCACCGCCGCGCCGCCGCGGGAGTCGATGGCGCCGAAGGGGTCGTCGAGCAGGATGACCGACGCCCGCCCGGCGAGCGCCACCGCCAGCGCGACGCGCTGGGCCTCACCTCCCGACAGCGTCCAGCCGGGCCGGCCGGCCACCCCGGCGTGCAGGCCCAGGTCCTCCAGCAGGCTCATCGCCTCCCGCCGGGCGGTGTGGGCGGCGCCGTTGCCGGCGTTGGGCACGGCCATGGCGGCGAGCACCTGGTCGATGGCGGCAACGTCGTCGGCCAACTGCGGACGCTGACGGAGATAGCTCACCGATCGCTGCTCGGGCGGCACCCACACCGACGCCGCGGGCTCGTCCCACACGACGCCGGGGCCTCGCACCCGGCCCTCCTCGGCGCGCAGCACGCCGGCGATGAGACCCAGCACGGTCGACTTCCCGCTGCCGATGTCACCGATGAGACCGACCACCTCACCCGGGGCTGCGGTGAGCTCGACGGTGAGCTCGAAACCGTCCCGTCGCACACGTGCGGCGACGGACAGATCGTTCATGGCCGTCAGTCTGGCCGAAGACCGGGGCGGGTCCGCCAGTCCGGCCGATCGTCATCCCCGCTGGACTCGCGCTCCGATGGCGGTCGGCCGGCGCCGGTCCGGTCGTCCGCGCGACCCCGAACGGTCTGCGCTGCGGTGCCGGCGCCGGCTCGCGTCCTGCCCCGGGCGCCGGCGGGACTGGTCCGTCGGAGGGCCTTGCGGCGATGTCTGGAAACGGACCGTGGATGGTCGGATCTCCGACGTAGCCATGAGGGAGCTGGCGCGGGGGTCATGGGCGGTCGGGGCGAACGATGGTGCTCGCTTTTGGGTTTGATGCTGTTGGTCGGGCGGCCTTCCACGCCCGGTAGGCGTCGGGCAGGCAGCGGGCGCAGGGCCGGTACCCGGCGGCCACCGCGGTCGCCTCGTCGGCGAAGAACACCCGGTGTGCCACGTACCCGCCCCGTTCGATGGCCCGCCGCGCCGTGGCGCAGTCCAACCGGCCGTAGATGCGCGTCCCGCGATGGCCACCGAGCGAACCGGGTGTCCCGCTGTCGAACGCTCGCCCATCCGGCCCGATCAACCGCCACGTCCGCACCGTCATCGGACCCAGCATACCGTTCAGTACGTCCGGTTCGCGCCCGATGGCGACTCGGTAAGGTGACCGGCCATGGACACCACCTCACCCATCGACGGCCACTGCGACGACGGGTTCGACCTCGTGCGCGAGGCGTTCCTGTCCAACTTCGAGGACGGTGGGGACGTGGGGGCATCGGTGGCCATCGCCATCGACGGCAAGCTCGTGGTGGATCTGTGGGGCGGTCACCTCGACGCCGCCGCCACCGCGCCGTGGCAGCGCGACACCCTCGTCAACGTGTTCTCCACCACCAAGACGATGAGCTGCCTGGCGCTGCTGGTCTGCGCCTCCCGCGGCCTGGTGGACCTCGACGCGCCGGTGGCCCGCCATTGGCCCGGGTTCGAGGCCAACGGCAAGGACGGCGTGCTCGTGCGCCACCTCCTCTCGCACACCGCCGGGCTGTCGGGGTGGCAGGAGCGCATCAGCACCGAGGACCTCTACGACTGGGAGAAGTGCACGTCGCTGCTCGCCGCGCAGGCGCCGTGGTGGGAACCGGGCACCCGCAGCGGCTACCACGCGCTGACCCAGGGCTACCTCGTCGGCGAGGTCGTTCGCCGGGTGACCGGCGTGTCGGTGGGGACGTTCTTCCGCACCGAGATCGCCGAGCCCACCGGAGCCGACTTCCACATCGGCCTGCCCGCCGAGCACGACGCCCGCGTCGCCCCGCTGATCCCGGCGCCGCCGCTCGCCACCGAGCTGGAGTCCTCCGGCGGAGCGGCCGGACCGAACCGCGAGTCGATCGCCTACCGCACCATGGTCAACCCCCGCCTCGACGCCCCGGCGTCGTTCACCATCCCGTGGCGTCGGGCCGAGATCCCCGCCGCCGGCGGCCAGGGCAACGCCCGCTCGGTGTGCCTCGCCCAGCACGCCGTCGCCTGCGGCGGCACGATGAACGGTGTGGAGCTGCTCAGCCCCGAGGTGTGCGAGCGCATCTTCGACGTGCAGGCCGCCGGCCGCGACCTGGTGATGGGCATCGGGGTCACCTTCGGCGTGGGCTACGGGCTCAGCTCGCCCAAGGCGCCGATCAGCCCGAACGCCCGGGTCTGCTACTGGGGCGGCTGGGGCGGCTCGCTGGTCGTGAACGACGTCGACGCCCGCCTCACGATGGGCTACGTCATGAACCGCATGGGCGAGGGCACCACCGGCGACGATCGGGCCCATCGCATCCTGCGGGCCGCGTACCGCAGCATCGGCCAGGAGCCGCCTGCGCCGCTGACCCGCTGATCGCCGGCCGTACCACACGGTGCGCGTCGTCTTCGCCCCTCCTGCCAGCGAGGCGGCCGGTCTGCTGGGCCTGCCGTGGTCGATCCCGCTGGCGGACTGGCAGGACCCCCGGCTGATCACGGCGCGCAACACGGGCCTGCACCGTCACGTGGTCCGGTTCATCGCCGAAGAGGGGAGGCTGTGGGCCATCAAGGAGCTGCCCGAGCGACTGGCCCGCCGGGAGTACCAGCTGCTGCGCCACCTGGCGTCGGTCGGCATCCCCGCCGTCGTCGCGCAGGGGGTCGTCATCGATCGCGCCGAGGGAGTGGACGCGGCACTGGTCACGCGGTTCCTCGAGTACTCCACCACCTACCGGGCGCTGTTCAGCGAACCGCGCGGCATGCACCCCGCCGACGTGCTGCTCGACGCCATGGTCGAGCTGCTGGTGCGATTGCACCTGGCCGGCTTCTACTGGGGGGACTGCTCGCTGTCCAACACGCTGTTCCGGCTGGACGCCGGCGCCCTGGCCGCCCACCTCGTCGACGCCGAGACTGCGGAGCTGCACCCGTCGCTGTCGGCCGGGCAACGGATGGCGGACCTCTACGGCGCGCAGGAACGGGTGGTGGGCGAGCTGCTCGACCTCTCGGCCGGCAACCTGCTGCGCGGGCGACTCGACCCGTTCACCGTGGGCGACGAGTTGGTGGCCCGCTACGAGCGGCTGTGGGAGGAGCTCACCTGCGACTGGCTGATCGCGCCAGGTGAGGAGCAGCAGCGCCTGCGGGAACGGCTCGACCGCCTCAACGAGCTCGGCTTCGACGTCGAGGAGATCGAGCTCGTCTCCACCGACACCGAGGCGGCCAGGCTGCGCGTCACCACCAAGGTGAGCGATGCGGGACGCAACCGCGCCCTGCTCTACCAGCGCACCGGTCTGGTGGCCCAGGAGAACCAGGCCCGGAGGCTGATCAACGACCTCACCGCGTTCAAGGCCTATCTGGAGCGCAGCGGCGCGCGGCCCGTCTCCGACGTGGTGGCCGCGCACCGCTGGCTGCAGGAGGTGTTCGACCCGGTGGTCTCGTCCATTCCCGACGAGCTGCGCGACAAGCTCGACCCGGTCGAGGTGTTCCACGAGGTGTTGGAGCACCGCTGGTTCCTCTCCGAGCGAGCCGGAGCGGATGTGGGCACCGAAGCGGCGGCTGCGTCGTACTTCGTCGACGTGCTCCCCGCGGTGCCGGACTCGCTGACCTCCGGCACCGCCGTCCCGCCCGAGGTGTGACACGGCACGGGCTCAGCCCACCCCGGCGCCGGCGCCCGCCAGGGACAGGGTGAGGTTGTCCCCGCTCGCCGGGTCGAACACGTGCATCCGGCGGGGATCGAACCACAGCTCGGCGTCGGAGTCCGCGCCGATGCGGCTCTGCGGGTCGAGCGCCACCACCAGCTGGTTGCGCATGCGCTCGCTGTCGAGCTCACGGGCCAGCTCCTGCAGCTGCCGGTCCGTACCGGCTGGTACGTCGTAGGGCAGGTAGGCGTACTGCTCGTTGCCGAGCCACTCGATCACGTCCACCCGGGTCCGGAAGCGCACCCCGCCCTGCAGCGCGGCCGCGTCGAGCAGCGCGGCGTCCTCGAAGCGCTCGGGCCGCAGCCCGACCATGACCAGCGAGCGCTCGGCCACCGCCGCACGCAACCCGTCGCTCATCGGGAAGCGCACGAAGGGCAGCACCAGCTCGCCGTCCTGCACCAGGGCGGGCACGAAGTTCATGGGGGGCGAGCCGATGAAGCCGGCCACGAACATGTTCACCGGCTGCTCGTACAGCTCCCGCGGCGACGCCACCTGCTGCAGCACCCCCTTGCGCAACACCGCCACCCGGTCCCCCAACGTCATCGCCTCGGTCTGATCGTGGGTCACGTAGACCGTGGTGGTGCCCAACCGGCGCTGCAGCCGCAGGATCTCGGTGCGCATCTGCCCGCGCAGCTTGGCATCGAGGTTGGACAGCGGCTCGTCGAAGAGGAACGCGTCGGCGTTGCGCACGATGGCGCGGCCCATGGCGACCCGCTGGCGCTGCCCGCCGGAGAGGTTGGCCGGTTTGCGGTCCAGGTGCTCGGTGAGCTCCAGGGTCTCCGCCGCGGCGCGCACCTTGCGCTGGATCTCGTCCTCCGGTTCCTTGCCCCGCAACCGAAGCGGGAAGGCGATGTTCTCGAACACGCTCAGGTGCGGGTAGAGGGCGTAGTTCTGGAAGACCATCGCCAGGTTCCGGTCCCTCGGCGCCTTGTCGTTCACCCGTTGCCCGCCGATGAGCAGGTCCCCGGAGGTGATGTCCTCCAGCCCCACGATCATGCGCAGCAGGGTGGACTTCCCGCACCCCGACGGGCCGACCAGGATCATGAACTCGCCATCGGCGATGTCCAGGCTGACGTCGTTGACGGCCGGGTACCCGTCCCCGTACTGCTTGACGATGTTGCGCAACGTGATCTCAGCCATGCGTTCCCTCGTTCATCCCTTCACCGCACCAGCGGTCAGCCCGGCCACGATCCGACGCTGGAACAGCAGCACCAGGATCACCACCGGGATGGTCACCACCACCGACGCCGCCATCACTGCGGTCACCGGCGACTCGAACTGCGACTGACCGGTGAAGAACGACAGCGCCGCCGGCACCGTCCGGGCCGAATCGGTCGAGGTCAGCGAACTGGCCAGCAGGAACTCGTTCCAGCAGAAGAAGAACGTGAGGATGGCGGTGGTGAACACGCCCGGGGCGGCCAGCGGCACGATCACCTTGCGGAACGCCTGCCATGGCGTCGCCCCGTCCACCTGCGCCGCCTGCTCCATCTCCCACGGGATCTGCCGGAAGAAGGCCGACATCGTCCAGATCGACAGCGGCAGGGCGAAGGTCAGGTAGGGCAGGATCAGGCCGATCCACGTGTCGTAGATGCCGAGCCCCCGCCACATGTCGAACAGCGGCCCGACCAGGGCCGCCTGGGGGAACATGGCGATGGCCAGCGCCAAGGACAGCAGGATGTTCTTCCCCGGGAAGTCGAGGCGGGCGATGGCGTAGGCGGCGAACATGGCCACGACGACCGACAGCACGGTGGCGATGAGCGCGATCCCGAAGGAGTTGCGCAGCGCCGCGGTGAACAGCGAGTTGTCGAAGACGGTGCGGTAGTTCTCCCACGTCCAGGACTCGGGCCAGAACCGCGGGGAGCCGGAGCGGAACGTCGCCGGGTCCTTGAACGACAGCGACACCATCCACGCCAAGGGGAACAGCGCCCACACCAGGACGAGCGCCCCCCACAGCGACCACCAGTTGCTCGTGCGACGTCCGTCCATCAGCGCTGCCCTTTCATCTGGCCGAGATCGGTGCGGAACCCCTTGATGAACACGAAGGCGATGAGCACCACCGTCAGGAACAGCAGCACCGACACCGCCGACCCGGCACCGAGGTTCACCAGCGAGACGTTCTGGCGGTAGGCCAGGAACGACAGCGTCTCGGTGTTGTTGGCCCCGCCGGTCATCACGTAGGGGTTGTCGAAGATGCGCCAGGCGTCGAGCGTGCGGAACAGCAGCGCCACCATGATCGCCGCCTTCATGTTGGGCAGGATCACCTTCTGCAGGCGTTGCCGGGCGGTGGCGCCGTCCACCGTGGCCGCCTCGAGCAGTTCGCCGGGCACCTGGACCAGACCGGCGAGCAGCAGCAGCGAGATGAACGGCGTCGTCTTCCAGATCTCCGACAGCGTGATCACGAACAACGACGACCAACGGCCACCGAACCAGTTGAACTCTGCCAGCCCGAACCACTGGTTGACGAACCCCGAGTCCAACTGGAAGGCGTAGCGCCATACGAAGGCCGAGACCACCGTGACGATACCGTACGGTATGAGAATGCCGGTTCGGACCAGCGAGCGGCCGCGCAGCACCTTGTACATCACCCAGGCGAAGGCGAAGCCCAGCACGAGCTCCACCGCCACCGACACCAGCGTGATGATGGCGGTCGTCGCCACGTCGGCCCACCAGATCGGGTCGCGCAACACGGTGACGTAGTTCTCGAGCCCGATGAACTCCTTGCCGGCGGGATCGGTCAGCCGGTAGCGGTACAGCGAGAGCACCACGGCGTAGAGCAGCGGGTAGGCCGTCACCGCCACCATGACCACGAACGACGGGGCGGCGAGCAGCAACCCCAGCCGTCGTTCGTGGCGGGAGCGATCGGTGCGGGCGGCCGGCGCCGCCGAGGTGGCCGAGTGGGTGCCGCCGGCCAGCCGGGCCCGGGAACGTACGGTCGTCAGGTTCACAGCAGTCGCTTTCCGGCCAGGACCTTGCTCATGAACGAGGCGCTGTCCGCCGGCGTCCGCTGCGGGTCGACATCACGGGCGGGGTGCCAGCTGCGCTGCACCGACTGGGACACGTCGCCGTAGTACGGCGTGATCGGCCGGGGGGCGGCAGAGGCGATCGAGTCCCGGATGAGCTCGGCCATCGGGTACGCCTCTCGCACCGCCGGATCGTCGTAGACGGCGGCGCGCGCCGCCGGGTTGCCCGATTCCACCATGTACTGCACGCCGGCTTCGACGCTCAGCAGGCAGCGCAGCGCGGCGAGCGCCTCCTGCGGGTGCTCGGTGAAGTTGCCGATGGCCAGGTTGATACCACCCAGCGGTGGGGCGGAAGGCCGGTCGGCCTCGACCCGCGGGTAACGCGCCCAGCCGATGTCGTCGAACGTGCTCTGCGGTATGGCGCCGGATGCGACCGATTCCTGGGCGGCGGCGTACACGTAGGGCCAGTTGACCATGAACGCGCCGTCGGGTCCCTGGAAGGTTGAACGCGCTTCCTCCTCGCCGGCGGTGGCGAGGTCGGCCGGCGCCGCGCTCGACCGGGCCAGCCTGGACACCACCCGGGCGGCCGCCTGGCCGGCCGGCGCATCGATGGCCGGGCGGGCGTCGGCGCCGGCGGCCGGATCGTCGATGATGGTGCCGCCCGCGCTCGACACCAGCGCGTTGATCCACACCATGTAGCCCTCGTAGCGACGGCCTTGGACCCCGACCCGCTTGCCATCGCCCTCGGCGGCGGCGATCAGCTGCTCCCAGGTGAACGTGTCCGCGGTGGGGTCCACCCCCGCCGCCTCGGCCACCGAGCGTCGGTACCAGAGCAGCTGGGTGTTGGCCCAGAACGGCGGGGCGACCAGCTCGCCGTCCCAGGTGGCCGTCTCCAGCGGTGCGTCGAGCACGCCGTCGGTGAAGGCGGCCACGTCGGCGTCCTCGGTGATGGGCCGCAGGTAGCCCGCGTTGGCGAACTCGGCCACGAACGGCGGGTCGAGGCTCATGAGGTCGATGGAGGAGTCCTTGGCCGCCAACCGGCGTACGAGCTGTTCGCGCTGGGCGTCGGCCTCGTTGGGCAGGATCTGGGTGCTGATGCGGAACGCGCCGCCGGAGGCGTCGCTGCACTGCGAGGCGAGGGTCGCCTGCCCCCCGTTGTCGGGGTTGATGTACCAGGTGAGCGTGGGCGTGCCGTCCGCGTCACCGCCGCACGCGGCGACCGCGGCGGCGCCCACCGCCATGGCCAACCAGCCTGCCGCCACCCGTCTGCGGTGTGCGTCGGCCATGCTCGTTCCTCCCCATCGCTACCCGATCGCTTCCCGATGGCAGCCGGGTCGCGACCCCGACCAGGGCTGCTGCGACGACCGTCACAGCAGCTCGAGCGGACCTCTTCCCCGCTGCGGGGGCTCGTCAACTGCCCAGGTCCGTTCCGGTGCAGGGGGGACGTCCCCACTGGGTCGGATCCTTCCCGGTCTGGAACGATGGGCCGATGGCCGGCGACGGATCTCCACCAGCGGTGCCGACCCACGAGAGCTGGGCCAGCCGCAGCGGCTTCATCCTCGCCACCGTGGGCTCCGCGGTGGGCATCGGCAGCATCTGGAAGTTCCCCTACGAGGTGGGAGCGAACGGCGGCGGCGCCTTCGTCCTGGTCTACGCGATCGGCCTGGCGCTCGTCGTCGTGCCGCTGCTGTTCGCTGAGTTCGCCATCGGACGGCGCGGCGGCGGGGACGCGGCCACCAGCCTGGCCGCCGTGGCCCGAACCGAGGGGCGCTCGCTGCGCTGGGGCAACGTCGGGCTGCTGGGCGCGGCGGCCTCGTTCGGGATCCTCAGCTACTACGCGGTCATCGGTGGGTGGACGCTGGCCTACGCGGTGGACACCGCCGTGCGCGGGCTGCCGGGGCGCGACGCCGCTGCGGTGCAAGCCCGATTCGACACGTTCCTCGCCTCGGGCTGGGTGATGACCGCCGCCCAGGCCGCCTTCCTCGCCGCGGTGGCCGCCGTGGTGGTGCGCGGGGTGCAGCGCGGCATCGAGTCCTCGATGAAGGTGCTCATGCCGATGCTGGCGGTCCTGCTCGTCTCGCTGGCGGTGTGGTCCTGTGTGCAGGGAGATGCGGCCGAGGCGGCGCGGTTCCTGTTCGTGCCGGACTTCGGCAACCTCAGCGGGCGCGGCGTGCTCGACGCGCTCGGCCTGGGCTTCTTCTCCATCGGGGTCGGCCTTGGTCTGATGATCACCTACGCGGCCTACAGCTCGGCCGAGATCGACCTGCGCCAGGTGGCGGTGGCGTCGGTGCTGGCGGACTCCGCGGTGTCGTTGGTGGCCGGACTCGCCGTGTTCCCGATCGTGTTCGCCCACGGCCTTGACCCCGCCGGCGGGCCGGGCCTGGTGTTCGTGTCCCTGCCGCTGGCGTTCGCAGAGGTGCCCGGGGCGCGGCTGGCCGCGGTGGCGTTCTTCCTCCTGCTGTTCGTCGCCGCCCTCGCCTCCGCCACCTCGATGCTGGAGGCGGTCGCCGCCGTGCTGTCGAGCCGGTTCGACTGGAGTCGCCGCCGGGCCGTAGCGCTCGGGGGCGGTGCCGCGTTCCTGGCCGGCCTGGCCACCGTCGGCTCGTTCAGCTGGTGGCGAGGCCTGCACCCGCTCGGTTGGATCGACCGCTACGCCACCGCCACCGTCTACGACCTGCTCGACGAGCTGACCTCCAACCTGCTGCTGCCCGCCGGCGGTCTGCTCATCGCCGTGTTCGCCGGCTGGGCGACGGGCGGACGGGTCGTCGCATCGGAGCTCGGGCTGCACCACCGCGGGGTGGCGCAGCTGCGGCTGCTGCTGCGCTACGTCGCCCCGGCGTTGATCGTCGCCGCCACCATCGGCGCGTTCTGGGATTGACGGTCCGCGCCCTGACAGAGGTCGAGGCACTGCGGCGCCCACGCGATCGGACGCCCATTAGGCTCGGGGCGACGCAACAGGGAGGGCACCGGCCAATGGCACTGCATCCAACGGGTGTGAACCACCTCGCCATCTCCACCAACGACATGAAGGCGCAGCTCACCTTCTTCAGCGACGTGCTCGGCTGCCCGCTCAAGGCCCTCTACTGGATGCACGGGGTGGCCAAGACGTTCCACGGGTTCGTCGAGCTGTCGCCCACCAGCTACATCGCCTTCGTGCAGAGCCCGCGCAACCCCAAGGACATGGAGCTCGGCGTCACCCACGCGGGCAACATGACCGGCACCACCGCAGCGGGCACCATGCAGCACGTCTCGTTGCACGTCGACACCATGGACGACCTCCTCGCCCTGCGGGACCGCATCCGCTCCCGCGGCGTCCCGGTCTTCGGCCCGATCGACCACGGCATGATCCGCTCGATGTACTTCGCCGGGCCGGAGGGCCTCGTGCTCGAGATCAGCTGCGGCAGCGGCATCGACGACGCCCAGTGGGTGGACCCCGAGGTCGTGGAGCTGTGCGGCATCTCCGGCGACGAACTGGCGCGGCTGCGCGTCCCGGTCGCCTACGCAGCCCCGGCCACGCCGGTACCCCAGCCGCCGCCCGACCCGACCAAGCCGGTGATGAGCTACCCGCCGGCGGTGTACGACAAGGTGTTCGGCGTCAGCGACGCCGAGGCGTGGGAGCGCTTCAGCGAGACGACACCGCCGGTCGCACCGGCGTGAGCGGCGCGCGGCGCGGGCACCTGGTGCTCGTCGCCTCCGCTGCCGGGTACCGCCTCGGCGTCTACCTGCGCGGCGCCGGGGAACTGGCCCGGCGCGTCACCCTGTTGACCGACGCCGCCCCACCGCTCGGCGAGGACGTGCACACCGTCGACCTCGCCCGGCCCGACGTCGCCGATCTGGTGGCGCGCGCCACGGGGAGCGGCGTGCCCGTCGACGCGGTCGTCGCCACCGACACGCCGGCGGCGATGGCCGCCGCTCTGCTCGGCGAGGCGCTGGGGTTGGACGTCAACCCCGTCATGGCCGTCGCAGCGGCGACGAACAAGGGGACGCAGCGCCGGGCGGTGGCCGAGCGTGCTCCGCAGGTCCAGCAGCCACCGTTCCTCGTCGTACCGACCGGTATGGACGCGGCCGAGGCCGCGCTGGACGTCGGCTTCCCGGCGGTGGTCAAGCCGGTGTCGCTCACCGCCAGCCGGGGTGTCATGCGGGTGGCGGACCCCCTCGACGCCCGGGGTGCGGCCCAGCAGGCGCGCGCGCTGGTACCGCCGTGGGAGCCGATCCTGGTGGAGCGGTTCGTGCCCGGTGGCGAGGTGGCGGTGGAGGGGTTGCTCGATGCAGGCCGGTTCCACCCGCTGGCCATCTTCGACAAGCCGGACGCTCCGCAAGGGCCGCTGTTCCCGGAGACGATGCTGGTCACCCCGTCGGACCTGGCGCCCCAGACGCAGCACCGCCTGGTGGAGGACACCGCCGCGGTGTGCTCGGCGATCGGGCTGCGCCATGGTCCCGTGCACGTCGAGTTCCGCCTCGGGCCCGACGGCGCGCCGACGTTCCTGGAGCTGGCGGCACGCACCATCGGCGGGCGCTGTGCCACCATGCTGCGCTTCGCCGGAGGGTGCACGCTGGAGGAGCTGGTGTTGCGCCAGGCGTTGCGCCTGCCCTTCGACCCGGTTCGGGAGGCGTCCGCGGTCGGGGTGTGGATGCTTGCGGTGCCGGCCGATGGGACGGTGTACGCCGTGGACGGCGTCGAGGGGGCTCGGAACATCGACGGCGTCGAGGAGGTCAGCGTCGAGGTGTCGCCGGGCGACCGTGTGCAGGCGCTGCCGAGGGGCGGGCAGTACCTCGGGTTCGTGTTCGCCCGCTCCGATCACCCCGACGCGGTGGTGGCCGCCCTGAGCAAGGCGGCCACCACCATACGGATCGGTATCATCCCCACCACGGCCCGCTGACCCTGGCTTGGGCCCGGCCCCAACCAGGACAACCCCCTTACCGCAGCCGCCAGCAAACACCGCCCGGCATGGGGTAGGGGCCCCATGCTCGGGAGGAGGATGGGGTTGGGGCCCCATCCGGGCGCGGCGAAGCCGCCAGCAAACACCGCGCAGCCGCCAGCAAACTCAGTACGGGTTGAAGTTGAGCTTGAGACCGGGGCGGGCCCAGGTGGTGACCTTGAGGGTCCCGCTGAGCGAGCACGTGATGTATGCGGTGGTCATGTCGGGACCACCGAAGCAGATGTTGGTGGTGAGCGGGTCGCCGGTGGGCACGTGCACGACGCTGCCGTCGGCCGGGTCGATGTCGCTGATGCCGCCGTTGCGGATGGTGGCCACGCACACGTGGCCGGCGCCGTCGACGGCGAGGCTGTCGAGCAGCTGCTCGCCGGGCAGGCCGACCACCAGATCGCCCCGGGTCTTCTTGCCGTAGGGGGTGTCGAGCACGCCGGGCTCGGCGATCTTCCATTTGCGCACCCGGCCGGTGTGGGTCTCCGCCGCGTACACGTAGTCCTCGTCGGGCGACAGGCCGACCCCGTTCGGGCCCTCGAGCGGGAACACGACCTCGGTCACCGACGAGCCGTCCGCCTTGGCGTAGTACAGGCCGCCGCGATCCTGCGAGCGCTCCCACGTCTTGCCGTGGTCGGTGAACCAGAACCCGCCGGTGCGGTCGAACACCAGGTCGTTCGGGCCCTTGAGCGGCACCCCGTCCACCTCGGTGTACAGCGTCTCCACCTTGCCGGTGGCCACGTCGACCGCCTGGATCGAGCCGCCCACGTAGCTGTTCAGCGTCTCGGCGATGCGGATCTGGCCGTTGCGTTCGACGGTGTCGAACCCGCCGTTGTTGCACACGTAGATGCGCCCGTCGGGCCCGAAGGCGGCGCCGTTGGGGCCACCGCCGGTCTCGGCCACGACCTCGGTCGACCCGTCGGGTTTGACGCGGGTCAACCGCCCGGCGGCGATCTCGACGAGGATCACGCTGCCATCGGGCATTGCGATCGGTCCCTCGGGAAAGGCCAGGCCCTCGGCCATGATCCTCATGTCGCTCATGTCTCCCCCCGGAGTGTCACGGTTGTGAACGCGGCGAGATCCTAGCCAGCGGCCGTCGCGGCCGTCGCGGCTACCGTGCGGCCCGATGAGCGCGACCAACGATGCGGATGCCGCCGCGGCTGCGGGCGGGTTCAGGAAGATGTCCTGGCTCGACCTGGGCACCCTGCTGTTCGCCTCCATGGCGATCGGCGTCGCCGTCACCTCGATCATGGAGGGGGTGGGCACCTCGTGGTGGGTGGTGATGGCCGCCTGCACCTTCGCCTACTCCGGCACCGGCGAGGTGGCCTACGCGTCGGTCATCGCCAGCGGCGGTGGGATCACCCCGGCGATCGTGGCCGCCCTGCTGGTCAGCTCCCGCTTCGGGCTGCTGGCCATGAGCATGCCGGGACGTTGGAAGGCCTCGCTGTGGGAGCGCATCGCCATCGCCCACTCGGCCTCCGAGGTTGCCGTCGCCGCCGCCATCGAGGCCCAGCCGTACGGTGAACGGGCGGCTCGGCGGGCGTTCTGGGAGCTCGCGCTGTGCACCACGGCGGGCTGGATCATCGGCTCGGCCGTCGGGTTGGCGCTGGGCGACGTGGTCGGCGACACCCGCCGGATCGGGCTCGACGTGGTGTTCCCCGCCTCCTTCGTCGGGGCGGTGGTGAACGGGTTGCGCCGCCAGGACAGCGCGGTGGCCATCGTGTTGGGCGGCTCGGCGGCTGTGGCGCTGACCCCGATGCTCCCCGCCGGCGTGCCGGTCCTCATCGCCGCCGCCGCCTCGCTGCTGGCGCTCGCCGTACCGCCCCGGCTGTGGCGACGTCCGGGGGTGACATCGTGAGCCCGCTGGGGTTGGCGCTGTTCCTCGGGGGCGTGTTCGGCCTGCGCATGCTGGGCGGGTTCGCGCTCGGCGGTCTGCTGGCCGGCAACGATCGGGCCACCCGGTTGCTGGTGCTCATGCCGCTGTCGATCGTCGCCGCGGTGATCGCGGTGCAGACCTTCACGGTGAAGGCCGATGTCGTGATCGACGCCCGGGTGGTCGGCATCGCGGTCGCCGCCGTGCTGTCCTGGCGCAAGGTACCGATGGGTGTGGTCGTCGTCATCGCCGCGGCGACGACGGCGCTGGTCCGCCTCACCGGCTGGGGCTGACCCGACGTCGCCCCCGCCGGGTGGGCTCAGACGCCGAGGAAGGCGGCGATGGCGAGGCCGGCCGCGGTGCCCTCGCCCAGCGCGGCGGCCACGTAGGGCGAGGCGCCGGTGCGGACGTCCCCGGCGGCGAACAAGCCGGGACGGCCCGGGCAGGCGAACGCCGCGTCGGTGCGCACGAACCCGGCATCGTCGCAGGGGGCCACGGCGGCGACCGCCTCGGTGTTGGGCAGCTCGCCGTGGGCGCCGAAGACGGCGGCGACGTGCAGTTCACGCTGGGCGTCCGCCGTCCGCAGGATCAGCACCAGACCCCGTCCTGCGTCGGTTGCGGCGGCGGGCTCGGTTGCAGCGGCGGGCTCGGTTGCGGCGGCGGGCTCGACGGGCCGCACGGCCTGCAGCTCCGTACCGAGCAGCACGTCCAGCGAGCGCAGCGCGACGACATCGGAGTGCGCCGCCGCCGCCGGCGGGGCCTCGGCCGGGATGACCCAGTGCACCGCCGACGCGTGCTCACCCACCGTGAGCACCTCGGCCAGCGCCCGGTCCCCCGCGCCGTAGACGGCGACCGGAGCGCCGGCGAACAGCGCCGCGTCGCAGACCGCGCAGTACGACGCGCCGCGACCGGCCAACGCACCCTCCTCGTCGCCCGGCAGCGGGCGATGGCGGGTGCCGGTGGCGATGAGCACCGCGCGGGCGACGGGCGCGGTCGAGTCGTCGAGCGTGACCCGCCACCCGCCCGCCGGCTCGGCGCTCACTGCGGCGGCCGCGGCGAAGATCGCCTCGACGCCGGCCAGCAGCGCCTGCTCGCCGAGGGTCGCGGCGAGATCCCACCCGGCGGTGCCCTCGAGCGGGCCGGGGCAGTCGCGCAGGACGTCGAGGTTGATCAGCCGGCCCCCGAACCCGAGCGGGTCGACCACCGCCACCGACACGCCGCGACGGGCGAGAGCGAGCGCGGCGGATGCACCGGCCGGGCCGCCCCCGAGGACGAGCACGTCATGAGCCAACGGATCCCCCCGGTTCGATCGGTCGGGTGACCGCGTCGCACGGACCACCCCAGCGGGCCACCACCGCAGCCTTCACCCCGGCCCCGCCGCAGACCACCGGCCGGATCGGGGTGGGGCAGTGCTCGGCCAGCGCGGCGGACAACGCAGCGGCGTCCCAGCCCTGGCGGGCGAGGAACACCGCCGCATCCGGTGGGATCAGCACCAGGGCGCTCGGCGCGGCCAGGCCGCTGAGCACGGCGGCGAGCCGGTCGGCCACCGCGTCGGCGTTGGTGGTCGGCAGCACCACCTCGACGCTGCCGACACCGGGGAACACCGTGACCGCCTCGGCCGGCTCGAGCGGCGCCCAGGGGGAGGCGCCGAGGCGCTCGGCGACCAACCAGCTGATCTTGCCCGGATGACCCAGGGTGGCCATGTCCGCCTCGCCGGGCCGGGCGCAGCCGATGTTCTGCAGCGCCAGGCGCACGGCGCGGCCGACCGGTGCGTTGCGCACACCGCCGGGGCCGAGCGTCCCCGCGCCGGCGTTGAACCCGAGGCGCTCGGCGGTGCCGCCGTGCACGACGATCAGGGGCGAGGCGGCGCCGGTGGTGGCGGCGACGCCCAGGAGGTTGAACGCCGGGTCGGCGCACGCAGCCACGGCGGCGGCGATCACGTCCAGCAACGCCGGCTCCGGTGGGCAACCGGCGAGCACGGCGTGCGCGGCGAGATCCCACCAGGTGGCGGTGGCGAAGGCGATGGGCAGCGGTTCGGTGGTGGCGGGGGCGAGTGGGTCGCGCCCGTCCAGCATCACCGCCACCGCTTCCATACTTGGCGGTATGACCGGGAGGCCGTCGGTGAGCCGGGCGGCGTGGAGGGCGCCGAGCGGGTCGACGGCGGCGAGCGCCTCCCGCAACGCGAGCGCGAACGGTTCGAGGCCGTCGGTCATCCTCGCTCGAGCAGGCGCGACACGGGGCGCGTGTCCCCGCCGAAGGTCGGCATCCAACACGAGTGCTTGCCCGGCCCGCCGCACACGATCACCTGGAGGTTCTCCGGCTTCTGGGTGATCGGTGCCTCGGCGCGCTGGCCGGTGAGGTGCTCGACGCGGTCGGCGTAGCTGCCGTCCGCCGTCCACTCCTCGGAGAGGCGCTCGACCGGGAAGCGGGCGTGTTCCCACAGGAAGCGCTTCACGTCGGCCTTGCCGTACCCGTCCACCGCGACCTGGTGGGCGTGCTCGGGCCCGAAGGCGAGCACCGGGAACCCGGTGTTGCGCAGCAGGTGGTTGCTGCCGGCCTGGGCGAGCGCGCCGGCCACGGTGGTGAGGACGCCCCGCCCGCCGATCGAGTAGTGGTCCTGGATGTTGTGGGGGCCCTCGCAGGCGATGACGGTGACGACGCTGTCGTCGGCCGCGAAGCCCTGCTCCACGTGATACGGCTCCCACGGGCTCTCGGCGCTGTTCTCCGCCACACAGAAGGCGAGCTTGGCCGGGCTGCCCTGCGTGGCGCGGTCCCCCTCGCCCGGGGTGCCGCCACCGATGTTGAACAGGCACAGGCGCAGCGCCCGGCCGATGGAGACGTTCGCCCGCCAGCCCGGACCGAAGCAGCCCGGGCCGGACGCGATCGACAGCTTGTCGGCCACCGGCCCGTTGACCAGGATCATGATGGCGCTGGGGTGCGTCGTCGACTGGATGGCGTTGAGGTTGAGCGCATCATCGGCGGCGGCCTGGACGGCGGTCACCACGATGGGCAGGTCCTCGGGCCGGCACCCGGCCATCACTGCGTTGGCGACGACACGTTCGACGGTGGCCTCACCGTTGCGCGGCGCGAGCGTGCAGAGCACCTCGCCCGGATCGCGGCCCAGGTGGCCGACGAAGCGGTCGACCCGTTCCCGGGTGGGCGGGATGAACGGCAACCCGTCGCTCCAGCCCCGTACCTCGAAGTACGCCTGGATGTCCTCGAGGGAGTCCTCGAGCTCGATGATGTCCTCGTGCCCGCTGGGCCGGTGATCGCTCACAGCTTCGGTCCGAACCGCTCGACGATGGCGCGAGCCGCCACCTTGGCCTTCTCCCGCACCTCGTCGGGGTCGATCCCGCCGAGCGGGTGTTCCACGATGACCACCGGCAGGTCCGGGTGGCCCATCGCCTTGGCCTGCAGCGCGGCCAGGCGTTCGAAGGCGTCGGTTCCCACGGTGACGGTGGGGACGCCGCGCTTCTCCAGTTCGACGGAGGCGTGGATACACCACGCCGTGCAGCTGCCTCAATCAGCGGAACCGACGAGCACCCAGTCGGCCTGGGCGACCAGCTCGTCGATCACCGCCGGATCGGCGGCCGCGGCGACGGACTTGTGGGCCACCGTCACCAGCTCGACGCCGTGGTCGGGGCCGAGCAGCTCGGCGATGGAGGCCAGGATCAGCTCGGCGTGCTGCTTGCCGTTCTCCAGCACGGCGACCCTCGAGTTCCGCAGCCGGTCGATGCCGCCGCTGCCGACCGCGACGGTCGGCTCGGGGGCGGTGGGGTTCACCAGTCGGAGCTTCATGGGCGCAGTCTCTCACCCCGGGCGACGCGGTGCTGCCGACCCGATTCGGCGGCTCGGCTCGGGGGCCGGTGCCCAGCTGTCGTCGCATCCTTGACGGCCATACGTTGGAAGCATCCACAACTTCCTGACGGAACGCGCTCTATGGCGCGCACATGGTCCCGGTTCCGGTGGGTTGCATCGTGCAACGTGCCAAAGATCCGACAACAGCCCGCCCACCCACGCCGAATCGCTGCCGATTCGCCGGGACCACCCGGCCGGAACCACCCGGCCAGCTGAGACCAGAGCGGCCGCCGGCCGATCCTGTGTTGCCGGCGCGAGCCGGGACAGCCGGTCAGCCGGCGGTGGCGACGGGGTGGTCGGTGGGCGCCTCGACGCGCTCGTCGGCCACCGCCAACGTGATGACCGCCGAGATGGCCGACAGGCCCACCGCGAACAGGATCGGTACCGCGTGCGTGCCGGTCGCGTCGGCCAGCGCACCGCCCGCCACCGGGCCGATGAACCCGCCGATCCCTGAGCCGAAGTAGACCAGGCCGAGGATGGCGCCCAGCCCGCTCGCCCCGAACAGCCGGATCATCACCTCCGGACCCAACGCCACGAACCCGCCGTAGGCCACGCCCAGCACCACGGCGAAGGCGACCAGCACCGGGTAGCGCCCGCCCCCGGCCAGCCACACCCCGTAGGCCAGCACCTGCACGCCCAGGCACCCCTGGTACAGCCGGATCGGACCCAGGCGCGACGACAGCCCGGTCAGACCCAGCCGCCCCACGATCGACGACGCGCCGATCAGCCCGACGAGCAACGCGGCCCGCGACGCCGCCACCCCATCCTCCTTGGCGAAGGACACCAGGAACGTGAACGGCACGTACAACGCCGCGGACATGAACATCGAGGACACGAACAGCAGGCGGAACGGGCGGGTTCGGCTCACCGCCCGCAGGTGGGCCCCCGGTCGCGCCGGCGGCGGCACCGGCGGCCGCCGCACCAGCAGCCAGGCGATGGACAGCGCGACCGCTCCCACCCCGGCCAGGATCACATCGGCCCGGCGCCAGCCGTACGCGTCGATCAACCTCGCCGTCGACGGCGACAGCACCAGGGTGCCCAGGCCGCTGCCCGCCGCGGTGAGGCCGAGCGCGTGGGGACGGTAGCGATCGAACCAGGCCCCCACCGTGGCCAGCATGGGGGTGATCCAGCAGCCGCCGCCGAGCCCGACGCCCACCCCGTAGGTCACGTAGCCCATCGCGAGGCTGTCGGCCCTCGACGTGGCCAGCAACCCCCCGCAGAACAGCACCCCGCCGACGACCAGCATGGTCCTCGGGCCGAAGCGGTCGGCCAGCGCGCCGGAAACCGCGCCGAAGCCGAAGAAGAGCAACAAGGTCAGGGAGAACACCAGCGCGGTGGCACCGCGCCCGGCGCCGAACTGCTCCGCCATCGCGTCGAAGAAGGCGCCGAACGAGTAGACGGTGCCGAACCCGACGGCGTTGGCCAGCGCCGCGCCGACGGCCACCGTCCACGCCCGCCGGGAATCGAACGAAGCGTCGGCCATCACCGGCAGTCTGCCCCACCGGGCCCGCCCGCGCGCTCGGTCCGGGCCCCGACCGCTGCCGGCGGCCGCTACCGGGCCGGCCTTCGTTCGGGCACCGTCCGGCGCGACGCCCGCACCGCGGCCGAATCGGCGTGCGGGTACACGAACCAGATCACCGCCGCACCCACCACGGTGCACACGCCGAGGAACAGGAACGCCCGATCGAACACGGCCAGGCTCGACTCGGTGCCCACGATGGCCACGATGGTGGCCGCTCCCAGCGCGGAGGCCAGGTGGCGGGCGGTGTTGAACGCCGCGTTGACCTGACCGAAGGCGGCGTCGGGCACGCCGACCAACGCGGCGGTGTTCAGCGGCGAGAACGTGAGCCCGAACCCCGAGGAGAACAGCAGGATCCCCGGCAGCAGCTCGCGCACGTAGTTCGGCTCCGGACCGAGCTGGGTGACGAACCAGACGATCCCGCACAGCGGGAGCAGCGAGCCGACCGAGATCAGCCCGCGCGGTCCGTACCGATCGTTGAGCCGGCCGGCCACCGTCGCCCACACGAAGTTGTTGGCCGGCCCCGCCGAGATGGCCAAGCCGGTGCGCAACGGCGAGTACCCCCACATGCGGCTCACGAACAGCGGCCACACCAGCCAGATCGACATGCCCGCCGCCGACAGGAACAGGTTGGCCACGTTCGCCGACCACACGGTGCGCAGCCGCAGCACGGCCGGATCGAGCAGCGGTTCGGGATGGTGCAGGCAGCGCCGCCACAGCAGCGGGATACCGGCCAGTCCGATGGCCAGACCGAGCAGTACGGTCGGATGACCGCGGCCCAGCGTCGAGCCCTGGCTGATGGCGAACACGAGGCCGGCCACCGCCACGGTGCCCAGCGCCACCCCCAGGTAGTCGAGCCGCCGGCCCGACACCGGGGCCCTGCTCTCGGGCAGCAGGCGGGGGCCGGCCACCAACATGAAGGCCAGCACCGGTACGCCGAGCAGGAACACCGCACGCCACGAGAACCACTCGATGGCCAGCGCCGAGAGGCTGGGCCCCGACGCCGCCCCGACCGCGTTGGCCGACGCCCACGTCGCCACCACCCGCCCCCGGAAGGCGGTGGGGAACATGGGCAACGCCACCGACAGCGAGGCCGGCAGCGTGAAGGCGGCCGCGGCCGCGGCGACGAACCGGGTGGCGATCAGCACGCCGACGCTCGGCGCCGCCGCCGAGGCCACCGAGGCGACCAGGAACACGGCGCTGGCCGCCAGCAGCACCTTGCGGCGGCCCAACCGGTCGGCCAGCCGGCCGCCGACGAGCAGGAACGACGCCAGGCCGATGCTGTAGGCGCTGATCGTCCAGGACAGCACCGAGCGCGGCGTGTCCGGCCATTGCTGCTCGAGCTCGGTGAAGGCGAGGTTGATGCCCGCCTGGTTGATGGCCACCACCGTGGCGGCGGCGGACGCCGCGATCAGCCCGATCCACGCCCGCCGGTCAGGTCGTTCCTCGTCGATGGCTGCGGCGTCCATCCCGGCACGCTACCCCGCCACCCGACATACCTATAAGTATGGAATGGCGGGCGGCTCAGCGTTTGGCCGGCTTGTAGTACGGCCGGGGTGCCACGCTGTGGTCGGTCACGTCCACCACGGCCCGGGCGCCGGCCAGCTCCCGCAGCAACGGGCCCACCCCCTGGTACACGGTGACCTCGGCCAGCGCGCAACCCTGGCAGGCGCCGCCGAGGCGCACCCGCACGGTGCCGTCGTCGTCGATGCCGTCGAGGGAGACCTCGCCGTCGTGCGCCGCCACCGACGGCGCCACCTGCTCGGCCAGCACGGCGGCGACGCGCTCGGCCAGGGTCGGACCGTCGGCGGGGGCGGCGTCGCCGCGGCGGTACCCCATCGCCCGCCAGGCGCCGGGCGAACCGACCGGTCCATCCGCCCCCAGCTCGCCACCGCGGGCGATGATCATGGCCCGGTCACCCTCGGGGACGATGCCCACCGGCGGTGCAGCGAGCCGCTGGCGAGCGGTGGGCGCGGGAGCGCCGCCCAGGTCCAGCGCCCGCTCGAGGTCCTCGATCAGATCCTCGGGGTGCTCCAGGCCGATCGACAACCGCAACAGGTCCCCCGGCACCGGCGTCGACGCACCCTCGATGGAGGCTCGGTGCTCGATGAGGCTCTCGGTGCCGCCCAGGGAGGTGGCCCGCCCGAACACGCGCACGTTGGCCGCCACCGCGATGGCGGCCGCCTCGCCCCCGTGCACCCGCAGCGACAGCATGGCGCCGAACCCGCCCGGCATCTGCCGGCGGGCGAGCTCGTGGCCGGGGTGGGAAGCCAGGCCCGGGTAGAGCACCTCGTGCACCGCCGGGTGGTCGACGAAGTGCTCCGCGATGCGCTGCGCGGTGTCCACCTGGCGGGCGACGCGGACGTGCAGCGTCCGCATGCCACGCAGCAGCAGCCACGCCTCGAACGGCCCCATCACGCTGCCCTGCTCACGCCGCCAGGCGCGCAGCCGTTCCCAGTACGGGTCGTCGAGGAGCGTCACCAACGCGCCGGCCAGCACGTCCGAGTGACCGTTGAGGTACTTGGTGGCCGAGTGCATCACCAGATCGGCGCCGTGCTCCAGCGGGCGGGACAGCACCGGCGTGGCCACCGTCGAGTCGACGATCAGCCGGGCGTGGTGGCGATGGGCGAGCTCGGCCAGCGCGGCGATGTCGGCCAGCTCCCACGTCGGGTTGGCGGGCGTCTCCACCCACAGCAGCCGGGTGCGGCCCGGGCGGATGGCGGCGGCCACCGCCGCCAGGTTGGCCGTGTCCACCAGCGTGACCTCGAGGCCCCAGGTGACCCCGAACTCGGCCAGCCACTTGCGCAGCCCCCAGTACATGACCCTGGGCACGACGACGTGGTCGCCCGGGACGAGCACCGAGAACGGCGCGGTGGCGGCGGCCATGCCCGAGCTGAACAGCATCGCCGAGGCGCCCCCCTCCAGCCGCGCCAGCAGCCGCTCGGGCGCGTCGTAGGCGGGGCTGTCGGCCCGGGTGTAGCCGCGGCCGTCGGTGAAGGTGTTGTCCGCGTTGCGCTCGAAGGTGGTCGAGGGGTGCAGCGGCGGGACCAACGCCCGGGTGCCGGGATCGATCTCACCGAGCCCTTGCGCGGTGAACGTTTCGGGTCGGACCTCGGACGGCAGCGACATCGCGCCCGAGGCTACCGTCAGCGCGGGTCGACGAGGCCCGCGCTGACCTCGGCGACGATGCCGGCCAGGATGTCGGCCACCTGGTCGGGGATGGCCACGAACGGCGAGTGGTCGGCATCGAGCTCGACGGTCGCCCCGCAGCGCCCGGCCATGATCGCCTGCGCCGCAGGGTGGATGGCCTGGTCGTCCCGGCACAGCACGTAGGTGGAGGGCACCTCGCGCCAGCGGCCCCGGGTGGCGGCCTGCTTCATCGTCGCCGCTCGCTGCGGTTCGAGCCGGGCCACCGCGGCGGCGGCCGCCTCGGGCGGGCAGCGGTGGTAGAAGGCGACCGGCGCCAGCTCCGGTCGGGCCTCGAGCATGCCGTCGTCGCGACGGCGGAACAGCCGGGCCGCCGGGCCCTCCACCGCAGGCAGGGTCGCGCTGACCCCGGTGGCGCTCTCCCCTTCGTCGAGCACCATGGCGGTGAGGTAGACGAGGTGCTTGGCATACGGCGCGGTATCGGCCTGGCTGATCACCGCGCCGCCGTAGGAGTGGCCGACCAGCACCACGGGCCGGTCGAGCTTGGCCACCACGGCGGCCAGCGCATCGGCGTCGGCGTGCAGGTCGCCCTTGGGCTCGGTCGACGCGCCGTGCCCGGGCCGGTCCACCGCGATGCTGGGCACGCCCCGACGGTCCAGTTCCGCCTGCAGCGCCGCCCAGCACCAGGCGCCGTGGAAGGCGCCGTGCACCAGGACCACCACGGGGGTGGCGGCGTCGCTCGGGGTGTCGCTCGCGGGTTCGCTCATGAGCCGGCATGGTAGGCCGGATGGGCGCACCGACGCCGTAGACTGCGGCGGTGCGCATCGGTGTGCGGCGCACAGGGCTGGAGGGACCGACGATCGTGCCCGATCCGAGTTGGGCGAACACTCCGTTCGACACGCTCGCCGTGCACCTGTCGTCGCCGACGGACGCCCACCGAGCGGCGAGCGTGCAGCAGCTGGCGGTAGCGGCGTGGATGGCGGTCATCGGCGAGCGGCTGGACGAGTCCGTGACCCTGCTGGCCGCCGCCCGTGGCGCCGCCGCGGACCGCTTCTCCACCCTTGTGCTCGACGCCCTCGAGGGCGTGCTGGACGCCCTCGCCGGTCGCGGTGACCCGGCCGGGGCCGATCTCGCGCTGGACGCCCTGGCCGCTGCGCTCGCCGATCCGGTCCTCCCGCTGCCGGCGGTGTGGGCCGATGCCCTCGTCTTCCTCGAGGCGGCCAACTGGTTCACGTTCTTCGACCGGTTGGATGACGCCGGCCGGCTCGCCGATCTCCTGCTGCTGCGCGCCGGCCGCCGGGCCGACCCGGTGGCCGAGGTGTGGACGCTGTGCTGCCGCGCCGAGCTCGACTTGCGCCGCGGCCGTTGGCAGCAAGCGGCCATCGCGCTGGACGAGGCGCTCACCCTCTCCATGCGCCACGGTATGGCGGCGGGGTACGCCCACTCCCTGGCGGCGCGGCTCTGCGTGCTGCGCGGCCACGAGGCCGACGCCGCGGGCCACCTGGTGGCGGCCCGGGCCGACGCGTTCGACCGTGGCGATCGCTCCACCCTGTGGCGCTCCGACGCGGTGGAAGGCCTGGCCGCGGTGGCCGACAGCGACGGTGAGCGCGCCGTGGCGCTGCTCGGCCGGCTCTTCCACGGGCCGATGAGCGGGGGCCCGGCGCTCGCCTCGGTGCGACTGTGGGACGCCGACCTGATCGAGGCGCTCGTCCACCTCGACCAACGCGACGAAGCCGTCCT
>JADLEF010000342.1 GCA_020846295.1 Acidimicrobiales bacterium | reverse complement strand
GTGGCGGTGGCGCGCCGGCGCACCGACGCGGTGGCCAGCGCCGGGCGGGCGGTTCGCTCGTTGCACGGCGAGGGCGGCCTGTCGAAGGTGCGCGAGGTGCGCAGCGCGGTGGGCGCCCTGTCGGACGGCACCTCGGCGCTGTGCGTGCGGGCCGATGTCTCCGACAGTCGCAACGGCGCGGTGGCGGTCGGGTCCTCGATCGGCACGCTGGCCATGGCCGGGGTCGGGGTCGGCACCGTGGCGCTCAGCCCGTTCATCGTGTTCGCCGCACCGCTGGCCATCGTCGCCGGGGTTGCGGTGGCCCGCCATGCCCACCAGGACACCGTGAAGCGGGTGCGGCGCTCGCTGGAGGAGACGACCGACGCGGTCGCCCACGGCGCGCCGCCACCCTCCTCGCTCGGTGGGTTGGGTCGCAGCCTGCGGAGACTGAAGCGGCGCTGAGCGCCATCGCGTCGGCCGGGGGCGGCGGGAGGCCGCTGCTACTGTGGCGGCCCCGGGACGCGATCGTCCACAGCGAAGGCAGCGAAATGCGGCACAAGAAGTTCCGATTCTCGCATCTGCGGCTCAACGGGGTCCCCGTCGAGGTGCACTACGGCGATCTCCTCGTCGCCCAGGGCGAGGTTGCGGTCGGCGTTGACTGGGAGGTCGTGGTGACCACGCAGGACGAACTGCACCTGGAGCCCGCTCCCTACGACGTGCACGTGGAGACCGCCGACGCCCGCCAGCTGTGGGGCCCCGGGTTGCTGGTCCGTTCCGACGGCCGGGCGCACGTGTTCCGCGGGGGCGGGGTGCTGGCCGGTTTCTCGGTCGACGAGTTCCCGGCGTGAACGCGGCCGCAGCGTCCGTCCGGCCCGCCGGCGACGACGAGCTGTGCGACCGGCCCGCGGTGGAGTTGGCGGCGCTGGTGGCGAGCGGCGCCCTGTCCGCCCGGGAGCTGCTCCACGCCCACCAACGGCGTCTCGACCGCCTCGACCGCGAGGTGAACGCGGTGGTGACGCGCACGCCGGAGCGGGCCGAGGCGATGGCCGCCGCGGCGGATGAGCACCTGGCCCGCACCGGTGCGCCGCTCGGCCCGTTGCACGGGCTGCCGGTGGCGCACAAGGACCTGGCGCTGGTGGCCGGGGTGCGCACCACGTTCGGTTCGCCGATCTTCGCCGACTTCGTGCCCGACGTGGACGATCTGGTGGTGCAGCGCCTGCACCGCGCCGGTGCGGTGATGGTGGGCAAGACCAACACACCGGAGTTCGGCGCCGGGTCCCAGACGTTCAACCCGGTCTTCGGGCCGACCCGCAACCCCTACGACCTGGACCGGACGTGCGGCGGCTCGTCGGGTGGGGCGGCGGTGGCGCTGCGCTGCGGGCTGGTGGCGGTGGCCGACGGCTCGGACATGGGCGGCTCGCTGCGCAACCCGGCCAACTTCTGCAACGTGGTCGGCCTACGGCCGTCGCCCGGCCGCGTGCCGAGCCATCCGTCGCGGTATGCATGGGGCAGCTTGGCCGTGCAGGGCCCGATGGGTCGCACCGTGGCCGACGTGGCGCTGCAGCTGTCGGTGCTGGCCGGTCCCGATCCGCGGGTGCCGCTGTCGGTCGCCGAGGACCGTCCGTCCGTCCGGGGCGCCCGCCCGCTGCAGCCGGCCGCGTTGGCCGGGCTGCGGGTGGCGGTGAGCGACCGCCTCGGCGACCTCCCGGTGGACCCGGCCGTCGTCGCCGTGGTGCGGGCCGTGGCCGACGTGGCCGAGGAGGCCGGCGCCAGGGTGGATCTCGTCGATCCCGGCTGGGACGGCGCCGACGAGGCGTTCGAGACGCTGCGGGCGTTCCAGTTCGAGCTGGGGTACGGCTCGCTGTACGACCGCCATGCCGAGCAGATGAAGGACACCGTCCGCTGGAACATCGAGGCGGGCCGGGCGCTGCGCGGGCCCGACGTCGGCCGGGCCGAGGTGTTGCGCAGCGACGTTTTCGCCCGCTTCGCCCGCTTCTTCGAACGGTACGACGTGTTGCTCGCGCCGGTGAGCCAGGTGCTGCCGTTCTCGCTCGAGCACGAGTGGGTGGCGGAGGTCGACGGGGTGGCGATGGGCAGCTACATCGAGTGGATGCGCTCGTGCAGCCGAGTGACGGTGACGGGCTGCCCGGCGCTGTCGCTGCCCGCCGGGTTCAGCGCCGAGGGGCTGCCCGTCGGCGTCCAGCTGGTGGGTGCGTACCGCGCGGAATGGCGGCTGCTGTCCATCGCCGCCGGGTTCGAGGCGCTGCTCGGCGCCGGAGCTCGCCGCCCGCCGCTGGTGGAAGCCTTCGGCTGACCGATCGGGTGCGGCCGGCGATCGGGCGCGGCCGCCCCGGTGTCGGGGCCGGGCGGCCCGTGCTACCTCGTCGCTATTCGAGGACCTCGGCCACGGCCAGTTCGGCGATGCGGTCGCCGTCGTAGCCGAGCAGGTCCGACAGGATCTCGAAGGTGTGCTCGCCCAGGCACGGCCCGGCCCGTCGAGGTTCGATGGCGCTGCGGCCGAGCCGCACCGGGTTCGCCCCGACGGGCAGTGCGCCGATCCGGCCGTGCTCCACGTGCACCAACCAGTCCCGGGCGGCGAGTTGCTCGTCGTCGACCAGCCGGTTGCTGTTCTGCACGGTGTGGGCGCAGATGCCGGCGGCCTGCAGGGTGGCGCTCACCGTCGACGGATCCTGGGTCGCGGTCCACGCCGCCACCGCCCGGTCGAGCTCCTCGCGGCGGGCCAGCCGCTGGTCGGTGGCGAGTCCGGCCAGATCGGCCCGCCCGACGATCCCGGCCAGCGAGCGCCACTCGGCGTCGGTGCGCGACGCCACCGCCACCCACTCGTCCTCACCGGCGAGCGGGTACACGCCGTGCGGCGCCCACTGCACGTCGTCGTTGCCTCGGCCCTCCCAGCAGCCGCCGTTGACCTGGCGATCGATGAGCCCGAGGGCGAGCAGGTGCAGGCAGCTCTCGCCCTGACCGAAGTCGATGCGCAGGCCTTCGCCGGTGCGGCGGCGGTGGTCCAGCGCAGCGAGCAGCACCGAGGTCGCGAAGCGGGGCGAGATGATGTCGGTGTAGGCGCCCATGGGCCCCGCCGGTGGGCGATCGGCCCACGCGGTGGTGGAGGCGAACCCGCAGAGGGCGGAAGCCATGTTGCCGTAGCCGGCGAGCTCGGAGAACGGGCCGCTCTGGCCGACCATGGCGCTGGACAGGGCGATCAGGGTCGGGTTGAGCGCCGCCAGGCGGGCGTCGGTGAGCCCCAGCCGGCTCAATGCCCCGGGAGCGAAGGACTCGACGAGCACGTCGGCCCAGGCGACGAGGTCCTCGAGCACCGGCCGGGACTCGGCCTTGGACAGGTCGAGCGCGATGCCGAGCTTGCCGGCGTTGTAGTGGGCGAAGCACGCCGACGTGTCGTAGCTGAACCCGCCGAGGAACGGGCCGGCGTTGCGGGCCAGGTCGGGGCGCTTCTGCGACTCGATCTTGACCACGGTGGCGCCGAGGTCGGCCAGGTAGCGGCCGATGGTCGGCCCGGCGAAGGAGATGGTGCAGTCGAGCACCTTGAGCCCCTCGAGCGGGCGGACGGCCTGCGCTGCCCCGGCTGCCGGCACCGACCGTACCGAACGGTCCGTCGCCGCCCTGCCGGCGATGAGGTCCTCCACCCGGCTCGAGCCGAGGACGGGGGCGGGCCCCGGCGGGCGCAGCCCGAGCGGTGCGCCGCCGAGGGTGGACAGTTTGGCCGGCGGGCCGGGCCGCAGCACCGGCCGGTCGCTGCCGTCGGCGCGGGCCAGGCCGCTGGCGCGCCAGAAGCCGCGGTCGTGGAACTGTTCGGCGTCGAGCACTTCGTCCAGGGTGAACACCGGGGCGATGAGCAGGCGCCGTGCGCGCGCCGCCTCGAGCAGTTCTGCCTTGGTCTTGGACGACGTGAAATTGACGAGCTGCGCGGCCAGGCGGTCGTAGCGGGCGGGGTCGCCGGCGGCGTCCCAGGTGGTGAAGTCGACCGTTCCGAACTCGTCGTCACAGGCGCCTTCCTCGTGCATCCAGGCCACGAGGCGGTTGGTGAACGGGCCGACGGCGGATCCGAACAGGAACGTGAGGGTGATGGACCCGTCCTTGGCCGGGAACTCGAAGCGGCTGGCGATGCCACCGATGCGCACGTGCGAGCCGTTCCGCTCGACGTTCGGGTACCCCCACACGCCGTAGAGGGCGTAGTGGAAGGCGGCCGGCAACCAGGAGTGCTGGGCGGCAACGTCCACCAGTTGGCCGAGCCCGCTGCGGTCGCGTTCGGCCCAGGCGGCCAGCACGCCGATGACACCGTCCACACAGGCGTGGGCGTACACCTGGGGGACGGCGCAGCGCAGCGGCGGCTTGTCGGCGTTGCCGGTGATGGCCAGCTGGGCGCCGCCGGCAGCAGCGACGAGGTCGCTGTCGGCCCAATCGGCCTTGGGTCCGGTGGTCCCGTAGCCGCTGACCACGAGGTGCACCGCAGCGGGGTTCCACACCGCCAGCTCATCGGTGTCGGGGTGCAGGGCGGCGGCGCGCTCGGTCGGGCCCCCGGCGTCGATCACCGCATCAGCGGTGGCGATGAGGGCGCGGAGCCGGTCCCGGTCGGCCGGGTCGGTCAGGTCGAGCACGACCGACGCCTTGCCGGCGTTGAGGGTGTGGTGCACGAGCGAGTCCTCGGGCCCCGCCCCGCCGCCGCGACCCGCGGTGAACGGGGCGCCGTACCGTGCGGTATGAGGCGCGTCGGCCGGTCCGCCGTCGGGCGGCTCGACGAGGATCACCTCGGCGCCGAGCTCGGCCAGCATGGCCCCGGCGAACGCGCTGCGCCGGTCGCCGAGCTCGATCACCCGGTACGGGTGCAGCAGCGAGATCACCCGGTTCGGCGGCGGCGGGGTGGTGGCTTCGGGCGTCGGGGTCACGTCAGGCGGTGGCGCACACGCCGGCGAGGCTGGCGATGGCGCTGTCGCGTCGGGGCTGGCGGACCTCGTGGCGGTCGAGGCCGTTGGTGAGGCAGGCGAAGCTGAGGCCCGTCGCCGGGTCCGCCCACACGATCTGGCCGCGTGCGCCGTTGTGGCCGAACGCCATGGGCGACAAGGTGCGGCCCATGCCACGGAAGTTGGAGCGGCCGTCGTCACCGGCGAGGATCATGCCGAGGGAGCGGTTGGCCGGCGTGCGGGTCAGCGGGTCCGGCAGGTGGTTGCGCACGTTGGTCTTCGCGTCGTTGAGGACCTTGGGGTCCCACAGCTCGTCGGGGTTGTGCAGCAGCGCCTGGTAGAAGCGCACGATCTGGTCGGCGCGGGCCACACCGCCGCCGCCGGGCACGCCCACCGCACGCGCCGCCGGGTCGTTGAAGCCGGTGAGCACGGCGTCGTTCACCTCGCCGGCGGGCAGCTCACGCAGGCCGAAGGTGGCCTCCAGCTCGTCGGGCGTGGCGTTGTCGCCGACCACCTGCAGGGTGGCGATGTCCTGCTGCTGGTCCTCCGGTATGCCGAGGATGCGGCCCAGACCGAGCGGGCCGGTCACGCGGCGCTCGAGCTCGTCGCGGTAGTCGGACCCGGTGACGGTGTCGATGAGCTCGGCCAGCACCCAGTGGGCGCTCGTCGGGTGGTACTCGTAGCGGGTGCCGGGCTCCCAGTTGAGCCGCCAGCCGGCCATCGCCTCCCGGCGCAGCTGCCGGTCCGCCCACCGGGGCGGGCCGAGCGGCCCGTACGGGAAGCCCGACGTGTGCAGCATGACCTGTTCGAGGGTGATGCGCTCCTTGCCGTTGGCTCCGAACTCGGGGAACCAGGTGGTCACCGGCTCGGCCGGGTCGAGCAGGCCCTCAGCGATCAGCTGCCACACCACCGAGGCGACGAACACCTTGGTGGCGGAGAACATCACGTACCGGGTGTCGTTGGTGGCGTCGCCGTAGGTCTCGTGGGTGACGAGCTCGCCGTCGAGCGCGAGCGCGAACTGGCACGACAGCAGCGGGCCCTGCTCCACCTCCTGGCGAATGCGCGCGCGCAGCTTGTCCAGTGCAGCCTGATCGATGGTCCCCATGGGCCGGGAGCGTAGCGCTGCGCAGGCGGGCGCGGCGCCGGTAGTGTGCGGTCGACCGGCCCGCCACGAGGGGAGTGATGATGGGTGCGTTGTCCGACATCCGGGTGCTCGATTTCGGTCGGTACATCGCGGGGCCGTTCTGCGCCGCGCTGCTCGGCGACCTCGGCGCCGACGTGATCCGCGTCGAACGGGTCGACGGTGGCGAGGACCGCTTCGTGGGGCCGGTGACCGACGACGGGGTCGGCTCGATGTTCCTGCAGTGCAACCGCAACACGCGCTGCCTGACCCTCAACCCGGTCAAGGACGAAGGTCGGGAGGTCGTGCGGCGCCTCGTCGCCACCGCCGACGTGGTGGTGGCCAACCTGCCGCCGACGACGCTGGTCCAGATGGGGCTGGACTACGACACGCTGCGCGCCGTCAAGGCGGACATCATCCTCACCACGGTCAACGCGTTCGGTTCCGGTGGGCCGTGGAGCAACAAGGTCGGCTTCGACGGCCTGGCCCAGTCGGCCTCGGGCAACCTGCACCTGAGCGGGCCGGCGGACCACCCGGTACGGTCCTTCGTGCCCTACGTCGACTTCGGGACCGCGTCGCTGTCCGCGCTGGCCACCGTGTCGGCGCTCCGCCACCGCGACCACACCGGCGAGGGGCAGTTCATCGAGGGCGCGCTGCTCAAGACGGCGCTCACCTTCAACGCCGGTGCGCTCATCGAGCAGGAGCAGCTGCGCATCGACCGGGTCGGCACCATGAACCGGGGTCAGACCTCCGGCCCGGCGGACGTGCACCGCACCAAGGACGGCTGGGTCATGGTCCTCGTCATCGGGGCCTACCAGTTCGACCGGTGGTGCGAGCTGGTCGGCCGGCCCGAGCTGCTGGCCGACGAGCGGTTCAAGGACGACCTCGCCCGCGGGGACAACGGTGCGGTGCTGTCGGCCATCATGGACGAGTGGTGTGCGGCGCGCACCACCGCCGAGGTGCTCGAGCTGCTCGAGCGGCACAAGGTGCCCGGCGGCCCGGTCTACTCGCCCCAGCAGGCCCTCGACGACGAGCACATCAACGCCCTCGGGTTCCTCAAGGAGACCGAGTACCCCACGGCCGCCAAGGC
Organism: Acidimicrobiales bacterium; assembly: GCA_020846295.1. GTDB lineage: Bacteria > Actinomycetota > Acidimicrobiia > Acidimicrobiales > CAIXPF01 > CAIXPF01. The sequence continues at coordinate 9,099 of JADLEF010000342.1, read as the reverse complement.
GGTCCGCCTGGCCGACTTCCCGGTGGCCATGTCGGCGTCGCCGGGGGAGATCCGCCACCGGGCGCCGCAGCTCGGTGAGCACACCGACGAGATCCTCGGCTCGTTGGGCTATTCGACCGTTGAGATCGCGTCCCTGCGGGACGCCCGGATCGTGTGAGGCTGCTGCCATGAGTGTGACGTTCCTGGATCCCCGGGCCGAACCGGGGGCGCCGGTCGAGGCCTACGCGTTGAGCGCCGACCCGGATGCGCCCGGCTTCACCGTCGGGCTGCTGGCCAACGGCTTCCCGGACTCGGTCGCCTTCCTCGATCAGGTCGAGGCGGCGCTGCGCGACGTGCTGCCCCACGCCTCGTTCCGCCGCTGGGACAAGGGCGACGCCTCGTCGGTGGCCGGCCCGGCGATGCTGGAGGAGATCCGCAGCACCTGCCAGGCGGCCGTCGCCGCCTACGGTCATTGAGGCAGCTGCACCACCGGCACCGTGCGTGACGGCGTGAACCTGGCCCGGATCGGCGTTCCGGCCGTGGCCCTTGTTTCGAGCGAGTTCTGGGCGCAGGGCGACTTCATCGCCCGCTCGGTCGGCATGCCCGACGTGCCGCGGGTGCAGTTCCCCCACCCGGTGGCCGGCAGCGGCACCGACAACATGCGACGGGTGGCGCAGCTGATCCGCGACGAGATCGTGGCCGCCTTGCGCGGCGGCTCAGGAGGCGTGCGCTGATGGCCGTGTTGACCGCAACGGACGAGTCGGCCGCGCTCGAACTGCTGCACGAGCTCGGCTGCACCGACGGCCTGCCCGTCGTCATCCCGACCGAGGCGCGGGTGGAGCGCATGGTGGTGGCCTCCGGGTTGCCGGGGGACGTGTCCCTCGGCGCCATGGGCCCCAACCTCGGTGACGCCACCGTCGAGAAGGTGGCGGCGTGTGCGGTGATGGCCGGCTGCCTGCCCGACCACTTCCCGGTCGTGCTGGGCGCGGTGCAGGCCGCGCTGGATCCGCGGTTCGATCTCACCGAGCTGCAGGCGACGACGCACTGCATCGCCCCGTTGCTGATCGTCAACGGGCCGGCGCGCCACTCGTGCGGGCCGATCGCCTCGGGGTTCGGGGCGCTCGGCCCCGGCCATCGGGCCAACGCGGCGATCGGTCGAGCGCTGCGGCTGTGCATGATCAACATCGGCGGCGGCCGGCCCGGCACGTCGGACATGTCGCTGCTCGGCCACCCGGGCAAGTTCACGTTCTGCCTGGCGGAGGACGAGGACAGCTCGCCGTGGGAGCCGCTGCACGTGGCGCGTGGCCTGGCGCCCGAGGACTCGGCGGTGACCATCGTGGGCACCGAGGGCCCGCATTCGGTCATCTTCGTGGGCGACGCCGACGATCCCACCGCGCCGGAGCGGCTGCTGCAGACGCTCGCCCTGACGCTGGCCAACGTCGGGTCGAACAACGCCCACTTCGGCAAGGGCACCGCGGTGGTCGTGCTCAACCCCGATCACATCGGGGTGCTGGCCTCGGCGGGGTTCGATCGCGCCAAGACGGCGGAGGCGCTGTGCGAGCGGGCGGTGAACCGCCGTGGGTTGTTGCGCTCGCTGAACCCGACGATGGTGCGCGACGGCGACCCGGACGACCTGCTGAAGGCGTTCCGCCGGCCCGAGGACCTGGTGCTCATCGCCGGTGGGGGTTCCGGGTTGTACTCGATGGTGATGCCGTCGTGGGGCGCCGGCCCGCACGCCAACCCGTCGGTCACGGTCAAGGTCGAGCTCGACCAGGCCTGCGAGATCCCCGGTCTCGCCGCCGGCTGAGGGCGGGGCGGGAGCCCTCGCAGCGAATCGATCTCGATTCGCTGCGAGCTGTTGTCGGATCCTTTGCAGGTTGCATGACGCGACTCGTCGGAAGGTTGACGGAGCGCAGCGGGCGCTCCCCTCAGCGTCGACTTCCACACCGTCATCTGACCGGTGCTGCGCGAACATCCGACAACAGCACGGACCAGGGCGTCGCCGTGACCCGCTCAGGCGCCGAAGCCGCGTCGCACCGGGTACAGGTCCGGGTAGGTGGGCTGGCGCTTGTCCTGTTGGGCCCGGAACGCCTCGGCCATGTCGGCCGGGTCGAGCATCGACGCGTTCCAGGTGGCGATGTGCTCGAGGCCGTCGGCGGTGGAGTGCTCCCGGGCATACTGCATGGTACGTTTGGTGCCCCACACCGCCAGCGGGCTCTTCGAGGCGATCTCCCGAGCGGTGGCCAGGACCGCATCGAGCATCGAGGCGTGGTCCGGGTAGACCTCGTTCACCAGGCCGTACGCCTTGGCCTGGGCGGCGGGCATGCGTCGTCCTGTGTAGGCGAGCTCAGCCACGATACCGGGCGGTATGAGCTTGGGGAGCCGCTGCAGGGTGCCGACATCGGCGGTCATGCCGATGTTGATCTCCTGGATGCAGAAGAAGGCGTCATCGGTGGCGTAGCGCAGATCGGCGGCGGTGACCATGTCCACCCCGCCACCCACGCACGCCCCCTGGATGGCGCACAGGATCGGCAGCCGGCAGCGCTCGAGCGCGGTGAAGGACTCCTGGGCGTCCATCGCCATGGCCCGGAACGCGTCCGCGGCGCGGGCCCGACTGGTGCGCCCGCCGTCCTTGGGGGCGTCGGCGATGCCGCCGGGGTTGGTGAACACGGTGGTGTCCATACCCGAGCAGAAGTGCCGCCCCTCGGCCGACAGCACGATGACCCTGGCGCCCGCCTCGTCGGAGAGGCGGTTGACGATGGCGGGCAACTCCCGCCAGAACGCGGGGATCATCGAGTTGGCCCGTTCCGGTCGCACCATGCGCAGATGGGCGACCTGGTCGACGACGTCGAGGGCGAAGCAGGTGAAGTCGGTCACGGCGCGCAGGCTATCCCTCGGTGCGTGTGTCGCTCGAGCGGCGCACCGAGGGGCGTGGGTGGGCCGATCCTGCAGCCGGGCGGTAGAAACGGGGCCGTGCCCGCCGCCCACCGCACCGCCTCGCTCGATGAGGTGCTCACCACGCTGGAGCGCCTGGCGTCGGGCCGGCCGAAGGCGACGGTGGTGTTGGCCTGGGTGCTCGCCATGCTCGAGGAGGACGATGCGGTCAGCTCCAAGGAGGTGGCCCACGCCTTCCGCTGCGAGGAGGACTACGTCTGCTGGTGCTGCGAGGTCGGGGTGCGCCGCGGGGACCTCTGCCACGAACAGGTGGTGTGGCGTCTGCCCGCCGTCCCGCCGCCGCTGGAGGGCTGGGCCCGGTCCCGGCTCGATCCGCTGGCCCGGATGGCGCTCGAGGCCGCCCACGACGAAGCCGTCGCCGGTCGCAGGCCCCGCTGAGCGGCCCATCGAGCGGGCCATCGGCGGGCGGGTAGGACCGCCCGCCTACGCTTGCGGCGGCCGGCGCGGCCCGAGCGGGGCGCGGTGTGAGCAGGAGGGGTGCGATGGGCAGCTTGGACGGCAAGGTGGCGCTGGTGACGGGAGCCAGCCGCGGGATCGGGGCGGAGATCGCCCGGCGGTTCGCGGCCGAGGGTGCGGTGGTGGCGGTCAGCGCCCGCACCACCGAGGCGGGCCAGTCCCGTTTCGAGGGCACGATCAACGAGACGGTGGCGGCCATCATCGACGCCGGTGGCAGCGCGGTCGCCTTCCCGGCCGACCTGGGCCGCGGGGAGCACCGCCACCGCTTGATCGACGCGGTGCGGACGGAGCTCGGACCCGTCGACATCCTCGTCAACAACGCCGCCGTCACCTACTTCACGCCGGTGCTCGACTTCGCCGAGAAGCACTTCCGGCTGATGTTCGAGGTGCAGGTGCGCGCCCCGTTCGAGCTGAGCCAGCTGGTGCTGCCCTCCATGATCGAGCGGGGCGGCGGGTCGATCCTGAACATCTCCTCCAAGGCCGGGGTGCACCCGGCCGAGCCGCCGGCGCACGGCATCGGCGGGGCGGGCACGGTCTACGGCATGGTCAAGGCGGCGCTGGAGCGGTTCACCACCGGCCTGGCCTCCGAGGTCGACGCCCGCGGGATCACCGTCAACGCGCTGTCGCCCACCGGGATCGTGCCCACCCCAGGCGTCGTGCACCACCAGCTCATCACCGAGGCCCGCCGCGACGACGTCGAGCCCGAGTCGGTCATGGCCGCCGCCGCGCTGGCACTGGTGAGCGGTGTGCCCCGCCGGCTCACCAGCCGCATCGCCTACAGCCAGCAGCTGCTGGCCGAGCTCGGCCTCGGCCCGGCGCCGCGGCCGGATCAGACGGTGAGCGCCCACCCTCGCATCACGATCGAGGACTGAGCGAGAACGCGGTGTCGCCGCGAACCAGCGCGCCCAACAGGCGGCGGTAGGCGAGGGACAGCTTGTCGGTGCGCGTGTGCACCTCGGCCTGCACGTCGAGGTGGATGCCGAGCTCCCGGTACGCCTCGAGCACGACGAGGTCCTCGTCCATGACCAGGTCCTCGAACACGAGGGATTCCTTCATGCGGGCCTCGTCGCCGTCGAAGTCGTTGCGGGCCATCTGCTTGTAGACCCGGCTGCGCTCGTCGTGCTGCGGTTGCAGGGCGAACAGGATGGCCAGGCGCTTGCCGGTGAGCGGCATGTCGAGGCGGATCAGCGCGGTAGCGGCCGGGCACGCCTCTTTGTAGAGCTCCTGCGGCTGGGCGAGCGGGTGCTCGCCGGTGGCGACGAGCGGGTCGTCGTGGTTGCGGTAGGTCACCCGGTACAGCGTCGAGATCCGCCAGCCGTCGGTGGTCACCTCGTGCGGGGGGAGGTAGCCGGCGTCGGCCACACCGAAGGTCTGCGTGTGCACCGTCGGCAGGTGGGTGGCGTCGAGGAAGTTGTCGGTCAGCTGGAAGGCGCTGCAGGCCACCTCGCGGGGTTCGTTGCGACTGGTGTCGTAGCCGGGGTCCTCCCATTCCGGGAACGACGGCAGCTCGCACACCGGCTCGGCCGGAGCCAACCATACCAGACCGTACCGTTCGACCAGACCGTACGGTATGGCAACGTCGGCCTTGGGTGGGATGGACGCGTCCGGGCCGAGCGAGGGGATCAGGGTGCAGGCTCCGGCTTGGTCGAAGCGCCAGCCGTGGTAGCGGCACTCGAGGGTCGCACCGCAGTTGGTGCCGATCGACAACGGCGCCAGCCGGTGGGGGCAGCGGTCCTCGAACGCGGTGAGCCGGCCGTCGAGGCGCAGCACGCACCAGTGCCGGCCGAGCAGCTGCACCGAACGGGGTCGGTCGGTGATCTCGTCGTGGGTGGCCACCGCGTACCAGGCCCGTTCGAGGCCGGGGGAGGTGTTGGTCAGGAACATCGGCGCTGATCCTGCCCGGCCTCGGCGAGCGGGATGTTCCGGGCCGGTGAGCGCGGCTTGAACGGTGCCTGAACGGGACCTGTCCGCCGGGCCGCTCAGTCCAGCAGCCAGCGCTGCTGCAAACCGACCGGTATGTCAGGCTGGATGAACCACTCCGTGCCGAAGGCGATGGCGAACAGCTCGTCGGGGATCTGCAGGAAGAACGAGGTGTCGGTGACCTGGCTACGGTGGCAGGACACCGCCTGCTTCTTGCGCAGCGCGTAGGCGGTGACGTCGACCTCGTGGGTGATCTCCGCCGCCGGCATGCCCATGGGCAGCCCGTCATCGGCGGGGGCGTCGGGATCGAACTCCGGCTCGTCGGGGTTGTCGGCCAGGGCGACGCCGGCCGCTTTGGCCGCCTCGGCGAAGCCGCGCACGGCGTCGCGGTTCATCGTCGCCTCGAACAACAGGCCGGTACCGTGCAGTTCGGCGGCGCGCTTGCCCACCCGGTGCACGGTGATGTGATCGGGATGGCCGTAGTTGCCGTGCCAGTCGTAGGTCACGACGATGTCGGCTGCCTCCTCGGCGAGGATGGCGGCGAGGCGCCCCGCGGCCTCGTCGAGCGGGGCCTGCAGGAAGCACGCCGGGTCCTGGTTCTGTTCCCAGCCGGTCATCCCCGAGTCCTTGTACCCCAGCCAGGCGACCCGGTCGAAGCCCAGGATGGCGGCGCTGGCATCGGTCTCCGCCCGGCGGCGGTCCACCAACGACTCGCCCGGGGCAAGGTCGGCCGGCAGCTCGCCGTGATCGCCGTTGGTGGCCACCACGAGCACGTTCCGATGGCCTTCGTCAGCGGCGCGGGCAGTGGACCCGCCGGTGAGGATGGCTTCGTCGTCGGGGTGGGCGTGGAACCACACGATGGTGGCCATGGGCGGTGCTCCTGGGTGTTCGTGGTGGTCAACCGGCGGCGGCGCCGGTGAGGAAGCGGGCGGCTTCGGCCAGCGCCCGGTCGGCTTCGGGGAGGTCTCGATGGTACTGCCAGGTGTGCCACAACCCCTCCCACACGTCGAGCGTCACCGAGGCGCCCGCGGCGCGGGCCAGGCGGGCGAAGCGCAACGCCTGCGGGTGGAGCGCATCGAGCGTGCCGGTCTGCACCAGCGTGGGCGGCAGCGAGGCGAGCAACGCCGCCGGCGCGAACAACGGCGACAGCAGCGGGTCGGTGGGGTCGTGCCCGTTGCGATAGGCGGCGGCCAGCGCCGCCACCGCCTCGCCCGTCCGGCCGCCCGCCTCGTCGCCTGCCGCGTTGCCTGCATCGTGGTCCGCTTCGTGGGCGAGGTGCGGGCAGAACAGGGCCAGCGCCACCGGCGCGATGGCGCCTTCGAGGGCGGCTCGCAGCGTCACCCCGACGGCCAGCGCGCCCCCGGCGGAGTCGCCCGCCACCGCCACCGGGCGCTCGCCGGCTCGCAGCGCGCCATGTGCGGCCACGGCATCGTCCAGCGCGGCGGGGAACGGGTGCTCGGGGGCGAGGCGGTAGTCGATGGACACCACCCGCAGCCCGGCGGCGGCGAGGCGGGCGGTGATCGGGGCCGCCACACCGGCGCTGCCGAGGGCGTAGCCGCCGCCGTGCAGGTACAGCACGGTCATCGGCGCGTCGTCGGGGCCCGACGCCAGCGCGGCGATCCCGGCCACCTCGATGGGCCGCTGGGTCGGTTCGTCAGCTTCGGTTCCCTCACCCCATGCCGCGTGGATGGCGGCGCGCCACCGGGCCACGGCGGCGCGGTCGTCGAGATCGGGCCGGGCCATCGGCGGGTCGCCCACCCCTCGGGCGAGGCGGGCCTCGGCCTGGGCGGAGCGGCGGCCGGCGCCGAGCCCGGGGGGCAGCACTCGATCCATGCCGTCCAGTGTGGCCGACGATCCGGGGCGACCCGACCGCCGCGGAACTAGGTTGACCGCATGGTCAACCGCTCGATCGCGTTCCCGATGCCGCAGGACCTGCAGGATGTCCTCGACGGGCTCGAGCGCTTCGTGCAGACCGAGGTCATCGAGGTGCACGAGGCCAACCTCGAGCTGCTCGAGGACGTGCGGCTGCGCTTCGGGCCCGACGGCGCCTACAGCCCCGAAGTGGTGGCGCTGATCCGCCGGATCCGCATGGCGTCGGCCGAGGCCGGGTACTTCAACCTGGCGGTGCCGGAGAGCCTCGGCGGCGGCGGGATGGGGGACCTGGCGTACTTCGCCGCCTGGGAGCGCATCTACCACCTGTGCGGCGGGCGGCGCTGGTTGGCCCAGTTCGCCATCAGCCACTGGGCGTTCGGGCCGAGCGCGGTGCTGGAGCGGGTGACCGACCGGGCCCGGGAGGAGATCCTGCCCGGCATGATGGCGGGCGAGACGATGATGTGCTTCGGCATGTCCGAGCCCGACGCCGGCTCCGACGCCACCATGATCCGCACCCGCGCCGAGCCGGACGGGGACGGTTGGCGGCTGTCCGGCCGCAAGATCTGGACGACGCACGTGCCGATCGCCGAGTGGATGATCGCGCTGGCGGTGACCAACCCGGAGCGGGCCAAGGCACGTCGCGGCGGCATCTCCGCCTTTCTGGTGCCGACCAACGCCGAAGGCTTCACGCTCGACCGGGTGATCGGCATGTGGGGGGAGCCGGGCGGATCGGAGGCCGAGTCGGTGTTGGACGGCGTACGGGTGGAGCCCTGGCAGCTCGTCGGCGAGCTCGATGAGGGCTTCGCCATCGGTCTGCTGGGCGTGTCGTTGGGCCGGATCTACAACACGGCGCGGTCGGTGGGGCTGTCGCGATGGGCCATCGAGCAGTCGGTGGCGTACGCCATGCAGCGCCAGGCGTTCGGCAAGCCGATCAGCGAGTACCAGGGTGTCGCCTTCCCCCTGGCCGAATCTGCGACGGACATCCACGCCGCCCACCTGTTGGGCTGCAATGCCGCCATGCTGTTGGACAGTGGGCACCGGGCCATCAAGGAGCTGTCGATGGCGAAGACGTTCGCCGTGCGCGCCGCGGTGAAGGCGGTGGACCGGGCGATGCAGACCCACGGGGCGATGGGCTTCACCAACGAGCTGGGGCTGACCGAGGCGTACCACGTGCTGCGGGTGATCAACGTGGCCGACGGCACCAACGAGATCCTCAACCGCACCATCTTCCAGCGCCTCGCCGCGGGCGACACGGAACTGTGAGCTGACGTCATCGTGCTGAAGGGGGAGCGTCCATGAAGCTGGGGTTCATCGGGCTGGGGACCATGGGCCGGCACATGGCCCGCCATCTGATCGAGGCGGGCCACGACGTGACGGTGCACGATGTGCGACGGGAGGCGGCCGACGAGCACGTGGCGGCGGGGGCGACGTGGTCGGACACCGTGGCCGGCGCGGCCGCCGGGGCGCAGGCGGTGTTCACGTCGTTGCCCGGCCCGCCCGAGGTGGAGGCGGTGACGCTGGGCGAGGGCGGGTTGCTCGGGGCGATGGCGGCGGGATCGGCCTACTTCGACCTGTCGACCAACTCGCCCACCGTACTGCGCGGTATCCACGCCCGCTTCGCTGAGCGTGGCGTGCACGTGTTCGACGCGCCGGTGTCGGGCGGGCCCCGCGGGGCGGCGTCGAAGAAGCTGGCCATCTGGTTGGGGGGCGACGCCGCGGTGTACGCCCGCTTCGAGCCGGTCCTGCGGGACTTCGCCGACGAGCCGGTGCTGGTGGGCGACATCGGGGCCGGATCGGTGGCCAAGCTGGCCCACAACTGCGCCGGGTACGTGATCCAGACCGCGCTGGCCGAGGTCATGACGATGGGCATCAAGGGCGGGGTGGACCCGCTGGCGTTGTTCAAGGCCATCCGTCAGG
>JADLEF010000341.1 GCA_020846295.1 Acidimicrobiales bacterium | reverse complement strand
GCCGACTCGTCATCAGTCAAGCCGATCGTGCCGACGACGGTCAGGCCGTCCCCCAGCGAGAAGCGCAACACGAACGTCCCGTTGCCGGCCGGTGCCGGCGAGCTTGCCACCCGCGCGCCGTCGATGGTTGCGATGTCGGGGCCATACCACCAGGTGAACACGCCGAGCGGTTCGGCATCGTCGCACGTCGACACCCGCGCCATGACGACGACGCGCTGATCATCCTGCTCGTCGCGCGCCGTGTAGGAGACCATCGTGCCGTCGGCTGCCGGGCTGATCGGAAGGACTCCGATCCCCGGCACGTGCGACGCCGCCTGGAAGGACACTCTGCGGTACGGGCCCTCGCCCTGTTCGAGCGAGTCGAGGAGCCCATCCCAGTCGGACAACTGCCCGAGCTGCCGGGACAGCACGACCCGTAGCCGGCCCGGCTGGTCCACGAGGACTCCTTCGATGCCATGCGGACCCGCCGGACCCAGTTGGTAGGACGCACCGCCGCCGGCCAGGGGCTGCGGTGCGATGCCGTCGGTCCTACCGGGCAGCGCCTCGGCGGGCGACACCGCTCCGTAGTCCATGATGGCGAGCTCGACACCATCGCCCCGCCGATAGAGCGCGATCGCCGGCGATGGCGGGAACTCCGACCTCGGCAGGTCGATCGCCGTCGTCAGCCGCAGATCATCGGGCAGATCGGAGCCCACTGCGGCGCCGGACGGCGCACAGCCGCCGGCCTCGCGAGCGGCTTCGGTCGACGAACAACAGGACAGGCCGACGATCGCAACCGCAGCGGCCACCACCGACCGTGAACACGACCACGACGTCTTCGGCTTGGACCTGTCCCTCACCAGTCAACTCCCTCCAGAACGCACGATATCGATACGAGTGCAGCAGGAGAGCGAGCAACGTGCCGGCACATCTCGCCCGGGTGGTGTGGCGCACCGTCGATCTCGGCAACGCCGTCCGACGTTGGCGGGGCCGAAGCGAACGAGCCGGGCGCTGCGCCGAATCGCCGGGGGCCGCGCCGAATCGAAGCCGAATCGCTGCGGCGGTCCGGTTCATCATGAATGATACCAAGATTGCATGAGGTACCACCTCAACGGGCTGATTCGCGCGAGCCGCGCTCGCCGAGCCTCCGAGATGGTCGACGGAGCGTGCCGTCCTGGCGGCGTTCCGTCGAGTACTTGCCCGTTGCGTCGTGCAACCTCTTACAAATCAGCCCGTTGGGCTCTGGCGACCCGTCTTCGGGCGCCGTACGACCGCTCGGCGGGCGAGGACGAGCCCCGCCGCTCGAACGGCGGCCACCACCGCTGATGGCTCCGGGCACCGCGTCGGTAGCCTCAGCCCATGGCTCTCGATGGCCGCAGCGCGCACGACCATGGCGACGCTCCGGATGCGCACAACCCCGACGCGCACAACCCCGACGCGCACGACCACGCGCACCCACGCCCCGACAGCCACGCCCACGGCCACGCCCACGCGCACGGTCCTGCGCTGGCCCGGGCGGGTGCGCGCCACCGCAACCGCCTGGTCGTCGCCTTCGCGCTCATCGGCAGCTTCTTCGTGGTGGAGGCGGTCGCCGCGCTGCTCACCAACTCCCTCGCCCTGCTCTCCGACGCCGGCCACATGTTCACCGACGTGCTCGGCCTTGGCATGGCGCTGGCCGCGATCCAGCTGGCGACGCGCTTCGAAGCGCGGCAGGGCACGGCGACGCACTCCCACACGTTCGGGCTCTACCGGCTGGAGATCCTCGCCGCCTTCGTCAACGCCCTGCTGCTGGGCGCGGTGGCGCTGTGGGTCGTCATCGAGGCGGTGCAACGCCTCTTCGCCCCGGCGGAGGTGCTGAGCGCCCAGATGTTGGCCGTGGCCGTGGGCGGGCTCGCCGTCAACCTCGTCGCCTTCGCCCTGCTGCGCGCCGGGGCCGAGGAGTCCATCAACGTGGAGGGGGCGTACCTCGAGGTCCTGGCCGACACCGTCGGCTCGGTCGGCGTCATCGCCGCCGCCGTGCTGGTGCGCGCCTTCGAGTGGGGCTGGGTGGACCCGCTGGCCGGCATCGCCATCGGCGTGTGGATCCTGCCGCGGACGCTGCGCCTCGGGCGCCAGGCGGTGCGCATCCTGCTCCAGGCCGCGCCGCCGCACGTGGATGTGGCAGCCCTGGGGGCGGAGCTCACCGCCATCGACGGCGTGGTGGACGTGCACGACCTCCACGTCTGGACGCTCACGTCCGACATGGAGGCCGCGTCCGCGCACCTGATGACCGCCGACGGGGTGGACACGCACGGCGTGTTGGACCAGGCCCGCCACCTGCTGGCCGAGCGGTACGGCATCAGCCACGGCACGTTCCAGGTCGAGCCGGCCAGCCACCAGGGCTGCCACGAGCTGTCCTGGTGACGGGTCCGCCCGCCGCGGCTCAGCGGGCGCCGGGCCTCAGCGGGCGCCGCTGAGCAGGTCGGCCGGTTCGGCCAGCGGCTCGACCTCCCACTTCTTGAGCTCGGGCAGGCAGTGCTCGGCGAAGCAGCGCAGGTTGCGCTCGGCCTCCGCCCACGGCATGCCGGCGTAGGAGGTCTGCACCATCACCCCGTTGTTGTCGATGACGGAGTGGATGTAGCGCAGCTGGTCCATCACCTGGTCGGGCGTACCGATGGGCATCAGCTTGGCGAACGCCTCGGCGGCACCGTTCGTCCCGTGCCGGTCGATGAACTTGCCCACGTTGGCGTAGAAGTCGTAGCCCTTGGCCTTGCCGAAGTGCTCGGCCGCCATCTCGTAGTGGCGCATGGCGGTGTGGTAGTACGCCTGCACGTACTGGTTGCCCAGGGTCTTGGCCCGGTCCTCGTTCTCGTCGACGAAGAAGAACCCGCCGCACAACGGCTTGGGCCGCG
>JADLEF010000340.1 GCA_020846295.1 Acidimicrobiales bacterium | reverse complement strand
TGCATGCAGGCCTGCCTGGACCGCTGGGGCTCGGTGGACATCCTGGTCAACAACGCGGCCACCAACCCCTACGCAGGACCCACCATCGACTGCGACCTGTCCCGTTGGGACAAGACCCACGAGGTCAACCTGCGCGGGCCCTTCGCCTGGACCCAGGCGGCGTGGAAGGCATCGATGAAGGAGCGCGGCGGCTGCGTGATCAACATCGCCTCCGCCGGCGCCTTCCTCACCTCCAGCCAGCTCGGGGTGTACGGCACCTTCAAGGCCGCCATGGTCTACCTGACCAAGCAGCTCGCCTCCGAGCTCGGTCCGAACGTGCGGGTCAACTGCATCGCCCCCGGCCTCATCAAGACCGACTTCGCCAAGATCCTGTGGGAGGGCGAGCGCGGCGCCAAGGTGGCCGAGATCTATCCGCTCAAGCGGCTCGGCGAGCCCGGCGACATCGGGGAGGCTGCGTTGTTCCTCGCCGCCGGCGCGGGCTGGATGACCGGCCAGACGCTGCTGCTCGACGGCGGGGAGACCATCCGCCAGAACGAGAACGACATCGACGACTGAGCGACGCTCGGACGAGCAGCTCGCGGCTCGCCGCCGCGGCCACCGTGGTGGCCGCGGCGGCCGCGGCGGACTGCCACCACCGAACCCGGACCGATCAGGGCCGGGGGGCAGCAGCCTTGTGCAGCCGATCCCGCACCGCTCGACCGAGCCCGGACGGGGCGGGCAGCACGGCCAGCAGCACGTCGACGCCGCTGTCGTCGGCCTCCCGCAGACGGCGGTAGAGCAGCCGGGCGTACCCCTCGGTATCGCCGACGTCGCCCAGCCGCACCGCGTCGGCCGGCACCGTGACCGCCGGCTCCCCCGCGCCACCAGCACCCAGCACCGCCACCCGGCGGCCCTGCGCCAACAGCGCCCGGGCCCGCACGCCCAGCGCATCGGCGGTGTCGACGAGCTCCACCGCCACCGTGGGGGCGTAGTGCGACGCCAACATGCCCGACGCCCGGGCCGGACCGGTCGGCGCCGCCAGCGGCCGCCCCAGCACCGCCTCGATCGCCTCGGCCGGGACGCCGCCCGGCCGCAACAGCGTCGGCGCCTCGCCCACCAGCTCCACGATCGTCGACTCGACCCCGATGCGGCACGCACCGCCGTCGAGCACGCACGCCACCTCGGTCCCGCCCAGCTCGGCCAGCACGTCGGCCGCCGTGGTCGGGCTCACCCGCCCGAAGCGGTTGGCCGACGGCGCGGCCACCGGGAAGGCGCACCGCTCGAGCAGGGCCCGCGCCACCGGGTGGTCCGGCACCCGCAGCCCCACCGTGTCCCGGCCCCCGGTCGTCGCCGGCGACAGCTGCGGCGCCCGGCGCAACACCAACGTCAGCGGCCCCGGCCAGAACGCGTCCGCCAGGCGACGGGCATCCTCGCCGACGTCGAGCGCCCAACGGTCGAGCTCCGATGCATCGGCCAGGTGGGCGATCAACGGATGGCCGGTCGGCCGGCCCTTGACCGCGAAGATCCGGGCCACGGCCTCGGCGTTGGTGGCGTCGGCGCCGAGGCCGTAGACCGTTTCGGTGGGGAAGGCCACCAGGCGCCCCTCGCGCAGCGCGGCGGCCGCCGAGTCGAGCGCCGACGGGCCGGCGGTGCACAGCATCAAGGCCAGCCACGCTACCGCCGCTGTGCAAGGCTGCCCGCCATGTCCGCACCGGCCCCTGCGACGCCCGAACCGAGCCCGCCCACGCCGGGTTCACCCGCCCCGCCCCTGACCGACGGCCCGCCCGACACCGGGTTGCACCGGGTGGCCGGCCCGTCCGACGCCCGGCACTGCCGGCGGTGCGGCGGGGCGCTCGAGGCGCAGCAGCGCGGCGATCGCTGGCGGCCGGTGTGCCGCGCCTGCGGGTCGATCGCGTTCCACAACCCCGCCGTGGGCGTGGCGGTGGTCGTGCGCGACGACGAGGGCCGCGTGCTGCTCGGCCGGCGCAGCGGCAGCTTCGCCGGGCAGTGGTGCATCCCCTGCGGGTACGTCGAATGGGACGAGGACGTGCACGACGCGGCGCGCCGCGAGTTCCTCGAGGAGACCGGCCTCGAGGTGCGGCTCGGTCCGGTGCTGGCGGTGCACACCAACACCCACAACCCCGCCCAGCACACGGTGGGCATCTGGTTCTCCGGCACGACCGTCGGCGGGGCCCTCGCCGCTGCCGACGACCTCGACGCCGTGGAGTTCTTCCATCCCCATCAGCCGCCCGAGCCGCTGGCCTTCCCGACCGACCGGCTCGTGCTGGACCAGCTGGCCGCCTCCCCCCTGCACACCTGAGCCGACCGGCCGAGCCGATCGGCTCATGGGACCGACAGCCCGGTTCCGTCTCCATGTGGGTCATGACCGCGCTGGGAGCAGTGGGAAGGCAGGTGCGCTGGTTGGGCGGCGCCTTCGCCCTGCTCGACCTGCTGGCGACCGGCTACGTCGTGCTCGCCCGCATCCCCGCCGCCGACCCGCGGGCCACGTGGCTGTGGGGGACGACCGCAGCCGTCGCCACCTTCGCCATCCTGACCGGGGTGGGCGTGGGGCTGCAGCTCACCGGCGAGCTGCTCGCCGCACGGGCCGAGACCCCCGTCCCGACCCACCGCCCGGCCGGACACTGAGCGAGACGGTCAGCGCCACCGCGGTCCGGTTTCGGGTGCGGCCCCGACCCGTCCGCCGGTGTCTGTGCACCTGGGAGCGCGGCGCGGGCCGTACCGGTCGGGATGTCCGGCGAACACCCTGGTCACAGCGGTGGCCGTCCGACCGCGCTGGGCGAATCCGGCCCCAGGTGCACAGACAGACCCGGACGGCGAGCGCGGAACCCCGCCTCGCCCCACCCACCGGTGGATCCGGAGATCGGCTCAGCTCGACGGGGGGCGGTCCTCGGCCAGACCCACCACGTAGGACTCCTCGAGATACCGCTCGGTCTGCTCGACCGGCTGCTCCAGCCCGATGTGGGCGCTGAGCATCGCCGCCGCGCTGGGCACCCCGTCGAGGGAGGGCCACGACGCCGGATCCCACACGCCCCCACGCCGGAACGACTTGGCGCAGTGCACGAACGCCTCCTCGACCTCTACGCCGAGCACCGCGACGGGCCGGCGCAGCTCCCCCTCGAACCGGTCGAGCAGCGCCCCATCGGTGCTCACGAACGCCCGGCCGTTCACCCGCAGCGTCTCGTCACGGCCGGGCACGAGGAACAGCAGCGCGGCGAACGGGTTGACCACCACGTTCTCGAACGAATCGAGCAGGTTGTTGCCGTTGAGGTCGGGCAGCACCAGACGACGGTCATCGAGCGTCTTCACGAACCCGGCCGGTCCGCCCCGCGGGGACACATCGAGCCGACCGGCCCCATCGGCCGTGCCGAGCAGCACGAACGGTGACGCCGCGACGAACTCCCGGGCCAGCGGGTCGAGCGCGCCGACCTTCTTGCGACGGACCGTCGTCGCCGGCTGGCGGTAGTGACGACGCAGCTCGTCAAGCGAGCCGATGACCTGACCGAAAGGCGCATCCATCACATCGGTGTAGCAGACTGGGACCGCGGCCCGGACGGAATTCGCCAGGACGGACAACCCACCGACGGACGCGTCGGCACCCGGAGCTTCTGTGACCACCGAGTTCTCCATCAACCCATTCCGCGAGCCGGGTGACCGGCCCGTCGGCGACCTGCTCGAACGGGCTGGTCGCGCCACGCTCGTCCCGAAGCCACCGCCCACCGCGCCGGCACTCTCGGTGCCCGTGCGCCGCCGGCGCATCGTCGCTGGAGCCGGCGGTGCGCTGCTCGTGCTGTGCACAGCCGCCGTCGTGGTCGAGGTGCCGCGATATGAGCAGCGGGTGCAGCGGCGGACCGCCACCCAGCTGGGAAGCGCCGGGTTCGATGGCCTCGTCGTGGTGGCGAGCGGGTCGGACGTGCGCATCAGCGGGTTGCGTTCCGAGCAGGACGCGGCCGCGGTCGCCGCCATCGCCGATGCGGTGCCGGGCGTGGGCGAGGTCGTCGTCGTCACCCCGGCGGACGCGGCCGGTGTCCCGTACACCGATCCGGACCTGCCCGTCCTCACCGCGACGCTCCAGGCGGGTCGCCT
>JADLEF010000339.1 GCA_020846295.1 Acidimicrobiales bacterium | reverse complement strand
CCGGCGCTGCTCGGCCTGCTCGCGCCAGCGCCGGTAGACCCACGGGAAGACGACCAGCGCGGCGCCGCCGACGAGCAGCACTGCGGTCGCGAGCGCCTGGGCTGCCGCGGCCGGCCCGGATCGGCTGACGAGCACGCCGATCAGCCCGAGCACCACGAGGCCGACGCCGGCCACCACCCGCCACCGCCCGGCCTGCGCCGTCGAGCCGGCCGTCTGCCGGGCCGCCCGTGCGGCCGTCGCCGACCACTCCGAGCGCTGGTCGGCGTCCGCCTGCTGCCACACCAGGGCCGCCCCGACCAGGGCCACGACCACCGGCACCACGGCGCCGCCGAGGACGTCGACGCCGAAGGCGAGCAGCAGCAGGCCGACCCCGAGCACGAGGGCGGCCAGGGCCAGCAGTCGCGTGAGGTCCGTGCCCCGGGCGGCGTCGGAATCCGCAGGCGCGTCGTCGTCCTCGTCGCGGGCGAGCGGCAGCACGGCCCAGAACGCTGCGTAGAGCACGAGCCCGATGCCACCTGCCAGCGCGAGGACGACGAATGCGACGCGCACGAGCCAGACCGGCAGGCCGAGGTGGTCGGCGAGCCCCCGCGCCACCCCGCCCACGACGCGGCCGCGACCGGGTCGGGTCGCGCGCGAGGGCGTCATGGTGGTGCTCACGCACCGATCATCCACGCTCGGCAGGCCTCGGCGCATCAGGGACGA
This sequence comes from Acidimicrobiales bacterium, assembly GCA_020846295.1. GTDB lineage: Bacteria > Actinomycetota > Acidimicrobiia > Acidimicrobiales > CAIXPF01 > CAIXPF01. The sequence goes on along the minus strand of JADLEF010000339.1, from coordinate 1,836 downwards.
CCCCCGATATCCTCGGGGGCGAATTCAGGGTCGGTTCAGGGTTGCTCCCCGATGTGCACCGAGCCCCGGGCGGTCAGGCTGGAGCCATGACAGAGAACCTCAGCACCTACCCGACCCGCCCACCCCTGCGCCGCCTGCGCGACGACCGCGTCATCGGCGGTGTCGCCTCGGGCTTCGCCCGCTGGCTCGGCATCGACCCGGTCATCGTCCGGGTGGTGCTCGTCGTCCTCGCCGTCTTCGGCGGCAGCGGACTCATCCTCTACGCCGCGGGGTGGCTGTTCATCCCCGAGGAGGGCGCCGAGGCCAACGAGGCGCAGAAGCTGCTCGAGGGGAGCGGGCAGCCCGGTTCGACGGGCCGGGTCGCCTTCATCGTGGTGGGCGCCTGCCTCGCCATCATCGTGCTGGGCGGCGCCCTCAGCTTCGGCCCCTGGAACGGCGTGTGGTTCGTCGGCGGCGGCGGCTCGCTGCTGCTGCTCCTCGCGGCCGGCGGTCTGGTGCTGTGGCTGGTCAACCGCGACCGGGCCATGCAGCCGGCCGGCTACCCGACCGCACCCACGGCTCCCGCCGCCTCACCGGGCACGGCCATGCCGGCCTCCGCGGAAGCGGCCACCGACGCCGCAACGCTGTCCACCATCGCGGAGGCACCGACCGTCGTCACTCCGCCGGCTGTCGGCCCGACCGTCGTCGCGCCGGCCGCCGAGTCGACCGGCTACGCGTACGGCGGCTACGGCGGCTACCCCGGCTACACAGCCCCGGTGCCGACCCCGGTGCCACCGCGCGCACCTAAGCCTCGGTCGTACCTCGGAGCTGCCACGCTCAGCGTGGCCCTGGTGGCGATGGGGGTCCTCGTCGCGCTCAACGTCACCGGCGCCACCACGATCCCGGCGGTCGTCGTCCTGTCCACCGGACTGGGAGTCCTCGGTCTCGGACTGCTCGTGGGCACCTTCGTCGGCAGGGCCCGCTGGCTGCTGTCGATCGCCATCCCGCTGCTGCTCGTCATCGCCCTCGTGGCCCTGGTGCCGGCGAACCTGAGGCTCGGCACGCAGATCGCCGACCGCTCATGGTCGCCGTCCACGCCGGCCGAGACGATCGGGGAGTTCCGCGTGGACATCGGGCAGGGCCAGCTCGACCTGACCGACCTCGTGCTCCCGCCCGGGACGACCACCTACCCGATCAGCGCATCGGTCGGCATCGGCGACCTCGAGGTCATCGCGCCCGAGGGCGTGCGTGTCATCGTCGACGCCTCCGTCGGCGCCGGACGCATCGCCGTCGAGGGCCAGCCGGAGCTCAGCGGCACCGAGCAGGCCGTCAGCGCCGAGCTGCCCGGCATCGTCTCGCCCACCACCCCCACCATCGACCTCACGGTCGAGGTCGGACTCGGAAACCTGGAGGTCTCCCGTGCGTAGTCATCCCATCGACCTGGTCTCGCTCGTCGCGGGACTGCTGTTCACCGCCCTGGCCGCCGGCTACATCGCCAGCAGCTACTACGACGTGAGCCTGGACCCGCGCCTCGTCCTCCCGCTCGTCCTCGTCGTGCTCGGGGTGGCCGGCCTCGCCGGATCCGTGCTGGCGCAGCGCCGATCCGACCGGGCGCTCGCCGAGCACAGCGAGGGATAACCGACACTCCGGACGATCCGGTAATTGCCGCCGCATGCGGGCACGGAATACTTTCCCCGCATGCGGCGGCTCATCATCGGTCTTTCGGCATCGGCGCTCGTGGTCACGGGCCTCGCCCTGGTGCCCAGCGCGTCACGGGCGGCCGGTGTAGTGCCCAGGGACGTTGTTTGATCTGGCCGTCGTGATGTGGGGAGGAACCTCCCGGCAGAGTGGAGCTGT
>JADLEF010000338.1 GCA_020846295.1 Acidimicrobiales bacterium | reverse complement strand
CGGAGCAGGCGGCGGCGGTGACCGCCGCGGTGGCGGAGGTCGCCGCCCACGCGACGCAGAGCGCCGCGCAGATCAGGCGCCTGCTCGAAGGCTGAGGTGAGGCGGTCCGCTCAACGACAGTGGCGGTTGAGGAACGCGGCGATGTGATCGACCGCGTCGTCCGCCTCGGGCAGGTAGCCGGTGAACAGCTGGAACACGTGGGGCATGGCGTCCCACACCTCGAGCGTGACCTCCACCCCCGCCGCTTCGGCCCGCTCGGCGAACGAGGTGGCGTCGGACAGCAGCACCTCGGCGTCACCCACCTGGATCAGCAGCGGTGGGAACCCCTCCAGCGTCGCTTCGAGCGGCGACACCCGAGGATCCTCGATCGAGGCCGCGCCCTGCAGGTAGGCGGCGGCCAGCCGGTCGAGGCCGCCGGCAGGGATGATCGGATCCGCCTCGCGGCGCGTGACCCGGGACTCGCCGCGCCCGGCGAAGTCGGTCAGCGGCGAGACGGCGACGGCTGCCTCCGGTAGGGGCGTCCCGTCGTCGCGCAGCACCACGAGGGTGGCCAGGGTGAGGTTGCCACCGGCCGAATCACCGGCGATGGCGCAGCTGTGCGCCGGGCGTGCGCCGGTGGGCGCGTGCACCTGCATCCACCGGTAGGCGGCGACGCAGTCGTCCAGGCCGGCGGGGAAGGGATGTTCGGGCGCCAGGCGGTAGTCGATGGCGAGGGTGACGCCGCCGAACGCGGCGGTGATGGCGGACACCAGCGACCGGTGCGAACCGAGCGAGCCGGCCATCCACCCGCCTCCGTGCACGTACAGCAGGCGCCGATCGTGGTCGGCGCCCGGGGTGATGTGCCACTCGCCGGGGATGCCCTCGACGTCGACCGGCAGCACGGTGCTGACCAGCCGCGCCGTCGCCGGGCTGGCGGCGGCGTACAGGTGGGTCATGCGCCGCATGGCGTCGAGCCCTCCGAGCGAGCCGCTCGGCAGGGAGCCGAGCAGACGCAGGTGTTCCAGCACGACGGCGAGCTGATCGCTGGGCATGGGCAGCCGGCTCCTCGGTAGGGTCGGGTCTTCAGTAGGGGTTGTGGTGCAGGCGCAGGCCGGGGCGCGGCCACCGGCAGCGCACCAGGGTGCCCGACGCCGAGCAGGTGATGAACGCGGTGCGCAGGTCCTCGCCACCGAAGCAGATGTTGGTGGTCAACCGGTCTCCGGTGGGCACGTGGGTCCACGTGCCGTCGGGCGCGATGTCGGTGATGCCGCCGTCGCGGATGGTCGCCACGCACACGTGGCCCTCGCCGTCCACCGCGAGCGACTCGAAGGCGTTCTCGCCCGGATCGGCCATCAGCATGGTGCCGCGGTCGTTGGCGTAGGGGGAGTCGAACCGGCCCGGCTCGGCCAACCGCCACTGGTACACCCGCCCGGTGGTGGTCATCGCCACAGAGAGCATCGTGCCGTCGGGGGAGAGCCCGACGCCGTTGGGCGTCTCGAGGCCCCACGAGCGCTGCTCGATGGACGAGCCGTCCGCCTTGGCGTAGTAGAGCCCGCCGACGTCACGGTCCCGGGCGCGGGCCTTGCCCGGGTCGGTGAACCAGAACCCACCGGCGTCGTCGAAGACGAGGTCGTTGGGGCCGCGCAGGCCGAACTCGCCGCAGTGGGTGTAGATCGTCTCGACCGCCCCGGTGGCGAGATCGACGGCCTGGATGCTGCCGCCGGTGTAGTCCTCGGGCTGCGGGCCGGGGATGTCCCGCCCGTTGCGCTGGGTCCAGGCGAACCCACCGTTGTTGCAGATCCAGACGCGGCCGTCGGGCCCGAAGGCTGCGCCGTTCGGCCCGCCCCCGGTCTCCGCCACCACCTCGACGCGGCCGTCGGGATGGACGCGCGATAACGTCCGTCGGGCGATCTCGACGAGCAGCACCGTACCGTCCGGCATGGCGATGGGGCCCTCGGGGAAGCGCAGCCCCTCGGCGACGACGGTCATCTCCATGGATTCGATCTCCTCGTGGGTCGGGCGGGGGACGGTCAGGAGAGGTTGGCCCGCAGCTGCGGGACGACCTCGGTGGCGAAACGCTCGAGGGAGGCGTTCATCACCGAGGGGGCGAGCCCTGGCGGCCCGCCCCAGGTGACGAGGTCGGTGACCTGGTGCTCGCGCATGAACTCGGTCAGCTCGCCGACGCAGTGCTCCACGTCCCCGACCGTCCATGCCAGCGGACTGAGCGGTATGTTCGGCCGCTCGCCCTTGGCGGGGCGCCCGCCCATCACCTGGTCGTTGGCCGCCTTGAGCAGCTGGCCGTAGACGTTGCGCCGGTAGCGCTCGGCCTCGGCGATGGGCGCCCACTCCCGCTCGGGGTCGTCGGTGACGAACACGCCGCGGATGATGCCCACCCGGTAGGTGCCGGGGTCGCGGCCGGTGGCGCGCAGCTCCTCGGCCCACGGGTCGAGCACCTCGTGGCGGGCACCCTGGGGCAGCAGGTTGGTGTCGAAGCGGGCGGCGCGCCGCGCGCTGGCCAGGCTGGTCGCCCCCATCCACAGCGGCGGCCCGCCCGGTTGCACCGGATCAGGGGTGACCCGCAGATCCTCGAAGTCGTAGCGCTTGCCCGCGAAGCTGAACCGCTCGCCGGACCACGCCAGCCGCAGGACCTCCAGGCACTCCTCGGTCAGCGACACCCGACGCGAGCGGGGGATGCCGAAGCCGTTGAACTCGCCCATGGCGTAGCCCATGCCGACGCCGAGCTCCATGCGACCGTCCGAGATGTTGTCCAGGATGGCGAGATCCTCGGCCAGACGGACGGGATGGCGGAACGGCAGCAGGCAGATGTCGGTGGAGAAGCGCATCGTCGTGGTGCGCGCCGCCGCGGCGCCGGCGACCGGCACGAAGTTGGGCAGGTACCCGTCCTCGAGGAAGTGGTGCTCGGTGAACCAGCAAAGCTCGAGCCCCCAGCGTTCGGCGAGCTCGATCTGTTCGAAGGTCTCGGCGTAGACCCGGGGCATCGAGAGACCGCAGCCCGCAGGGCAGCGGAAGTCGTGCACGATGCCGAAACGCAACGGAAGTCCCACGGCGCAGCACCGTAGCCGTGCCGCGCCGGCCGTGCCGTCAGGCGGCTACGGTGCTGCGCCCACGCGGCGCGTAGCCTCGGGCCATGCCGATGTTCGAACGCGGAGACACCACGCTCTACTACGAGGTCCACGGCGACGGGTTCCCGGTGCTGCTCATCGCCCCCGGCGGCATGCGGTCAGCCGTGTCGTTCTGGGAACACGCCCCCTGGAACCCGATCGAGCACCTCGCACCGTCCTACCGGGTGATCGCCATGGACCAGCGCAACGCCGGCCGTTCGCACGGCCCGATCAGCGCGACCGACGGCTGGGCCACCTACACCGCGGACCAGCTGGCGCTGCTCGACCACCTCGGGGTCGACCGCTTCCATGTGGCCGGCATGTGCATCGGCGGCTCGTACATCATGGCCCTGAGCGCCGCGGCGCCCGATCGCGTCGCCGCCGGCGTCGTGTTCCAGACCATCGGGCTCGACGGCAACCGGCAGGCGTTCTACGACATGTTCGACTCGTGGGCCGACGCGCTGCGGCCGAGCCGCCCCGACGTGCCGGACGAGGCATGGGCCTCGTTCCGGGAGAACATGTACGGCGTCGACGACTTCCTGTTCACCGCGGACGAGGAGGCGTGCCGACGGTGCCCCACCCCGCTGCTCGTGCTGCTGGGCGACGACCTGTACCACCCGGCGTCGAGCTCGCGGCGCCTGGCCGAGCTGGCGCCGCACGCCAACCTGGTGGAGCAGTGGAAGGACCCGCAGCACCACGCGGCGGCGAGGGGCGCCATCGACGCCTTCCTCGCCGCCCACTGCGGCTGAACCCGCTCAGGGGAGGTCGATGACGTCCCCGGGAGGGCCCTCGTGATGGGGGTGCGGTTCGTGGGGCGGCATCACCGGTTCGCCGCCCACCGGCACGTTGCGGGCGAGGAACTCCACGACGGCGCCGGCGAAGATGTCGTTGCGGTCACCGGCGACCATGTGCCCGGCGTCGGTGACGTTGACGTACTCGCTGTGCGTGCAGAGGCGGAGGAAATCCTGCGCGCCCTCCTCGCTGAGCACGTCGGACAGCCCGCCGCGCACCAGCAGGGTGGGCAGCTTGAGGTTGGCCGCGCAGGCCTCGAGGCGGATGCGGCGGGCCTCGAAGTCCCGGCGACCGGCCCGGAACTTGGGATCCCAGTGCCAGTGGTAGCGGCCGTCCTCGCCGAGGCGGACGTTCTTGGCCAGGCCGTCGAGGTTGCGGGTGCGCTTGCGGTGCGGCTGGTAGTTGGCGATCGCCTCGGCGACCTCCTCCAGCGATTCGAAGCCCTCCGGCTTCTGGCCCATGAACGCCTGGATCTTGGCGGCGCCGTCGGGCTCGATCCGTGGGCCGATGTCCACCAGCACGAGCGCGGTGGCGTCCACCCGGTCCTCGCCGACCGCGACGAGGCTGGTGCCGCCCCCCATCGACGCGCCGACCAGCACCGGACGGCGGCCGCCGAGGGCGGCGATCACGCACTTGAGGTCCTCCACCATGACGTCCTGGCCGTACACGCCGTCGGGGGCCCACGAGGAGTCGCCATGACCCCGGGCGTCGAAGGCGACGGCGTGGTAGCCGGCGGCGCCGAGGGTCTCGCCGGCCCCCTTCCAGGCGTGGCGGGTCTGGCCGCCGCCGTGCTGCAGCAGCACCAGCGGACCGTTCGGATCCCCCCAGGAGTCCCCGGCGATGATGACGCCGTCGGAGCCCTCCCAGGAGTGCATCGGGTCGGGCGAACCCGGTAAACGCTTCCCTGCGCCTGTCACTGGTGCTGCCATGTGGTCCTCCACCCGTCGGTTCCCGGGCTGCCGCCCGAAGGTGCGCGGTTTTCGGGGGACCCTATTGCGTTTCCGACGGTTTCGCGTCGCCGTTCGAAAACTCAGCGCTTGCGTGGCGCGGGCGTCGACGGTGCGCTCCGCTCGGCGATCTCGCGGTGCCGGCGCGAGATCGGCTCATCCCACACCTCGTCGGTGAAGAGCCAGAACTGGTCCGTGCGCACCGCGTCGTGCACGAGCTCGGCCACCTCGGCGGGAGCCTTGCCGTTCTCGATCATGCGCCGCACGACCTCGATGAAGCGCGTGGTGCCGCCGCCTGCCTCGTCGCCGCCGTGGGCGTCCGGGCCCGGCGTGGCCGTCCCGGGTCGGTTGCGGGCCGAGCGCATGATGTTGGTGTTCACGAAGCCGGGGCACAGGCACGTGACCCCGATGGTGGAGCCCTCCTTGCGCAGCTCGTGGAAGAGGGTCTCCGACAGCGTCGCCACCCCGTGCTTGGACACGTTGTACGGGGCGCCGTAGGGAGAGGAGGTGTGCCCGGCGATCGACGCGGTGGTCACCACGTGGCCGTCGCCGTGGGAGAGCAGGTGGGGCACGAACGTGCGGATCCCGTGGATCACGCCCCACAGGTTCACATCGAGCGTCCAACGCCAGTCGTCGAGCGACAGCTTCCAGCTCGGCCCGTTGGTGCCGCTCACGCCGGCGTTGAGGCACACCACGTTCGCCGCCCCGAAGGCGTCGATGGTGGCGGCGAGCAACGCCTCGTTGTCCTCCGGGCGGCTGGCGTCGCCGCGCACGCCGATCACCTCCGCCCCGCCCTCGCGCAGCGCCGCGACCGCGGTGTCGAGCGCGCCCTGCTCGACGTCGGCGACGACGATCCGCATGCCGGCCCGGGCGAAGCGCTCGCAGAACGCCCTGCCCATGCCCGACGCTCCGCCGGTGACGACCGCGGTCCTGCCCTGCAACGTGTCCATCGTGTGCGGTTCCCCATTCTGCCGGACTGCCCGGCGCGCGCACGGTAGCCCGCGGCGAGGGGCCGCCCGTCGCCGAGCGCGGTCGTGGCGAGGAGAACGCCGTCCCCGGCTCCCGCGGCGCGGCTAAAACAGGGGACGTCTCGGGCTGCGTCGAAGGAGCACCACCATGACCCCTGTCCTCACCGGGCTGCGCATCGTGGAAGGGTCGGCGTTCGTGGCGGCCCCGTTGGGGGGCATGACGCTCGCCCAACTCGGTGCGGACGTCATCCGTTTCGACGCCATCGGCGGTGGCCTGGACTTCAACCGGTGGCCGGTGACCGACGAGGGCATCAGCTTGTTCTGGGCCGGGCTGAACAAGGGCAAGCGCTCCATCCAGGTGGACCTGCGCAGCCCCGAGGGCCGAGAGCTCATCACCGAGGTGATCGTGGCTCCGGGCCCCGAGGCGGGGATCTTCCTGTCCAACTTCCCCGAGGGTGGCTGGCTGTCGGATGCGTCGCTGCGTGCCCGCCGGGAGGATCTCATCTACGTCAACATCATCGGCAACCCCGATGAGTCGACCGCGGTGGACTACACCGTGAACCCATCCTCGGGCTTCGCCTTCGCCACCGGGCCGACCGGTTCGCAGATCCCCACCAACCACGTGCTGCCGGCGTGGGACACCGCCACCGGGCTCACCGCCGCCGTCGGCCTGCTCGGGGCGGAGCGGTACCGCTCCCGAACCGGCGACGGCCAGTTGGTGAAGGTGTCGCTGACCGACGTCGCCTTCGCCATGGTGGCCAACCTCGGGTATCTGGCCCAGGCGCAGCTGACCCATGTGGACCGCACCCAGATCGGCAACGACCTCTACGGCGCGTTCGGCCGGGACTTCCCGACCAAGGACGGCCGTCGCGTGATGGTCGTGGCGATCAGCCTCAAGCAGTGGCAGAGCCTGGCCGACGCGACGAACATCACCGCCCACCTGCCGGCCATCGAGAAGGCTCTCGGTGTGGACCTGCGCAAGGAGGGGGACCGCTTCCGGGCGCGCGATGCCATCGCCGCGTTCGTGGCGCCGTTCATCGCCGGCCACACGCTCGACGAGCTGCGGGAGATCTTCGACGCCCAGGGGGTGTGTTGGGGGCCGTACCAGACCTTCACCCAGCTGGTGAACGACGATCCCCGCTGCTCGACGGACAACCCGATGTTCGCCAAGGTCGACCAGCCCGGCGTGGGGCGCGTGCTGGTGCCCGGCTCGCCGTTGGCCTTCAGCGAGATCCCGCGGGACCGTCCGGTGCCGGCACCGGTGCTGGGCCAGCACACCGACGAGGTGCTGGCCGAGGTGCTCGGGCTGTCGGGCCACGAGATCGGCCTGCTGCACGACAAGGGGATCGTCGCCGGTCCGATCTTCTAGCGGGCCGGCGCTCCGGGGGCGCCGCGGCCGGGCACTATCGTCACGACGTCAACAACGATCGTCCCCGACGAGGTACCCCCTATGCGCTTCGGCATCTTCATGGCCCCGTTCCACTGTCCGGCCGGGCAGGACCCGATCTCGGCAATCCAACGCGATCTCGAGATCGTGCAGTTGCTCGACCGGCTCGGCTACGAGGAGGCGTGGATCGGCGAGCACCACTCGGCCGGCTCGGAGATCATCCCCGACCCGATGCTGTTCATCGCCTACGCCGCGCCCCAGACCCGCTCCATCAAGCTCGGCACGGGCGTGATGTCGCTGCCGTACCACAACCCGCTGCTGCTGGCCGACCGGGCGTTCTTCCTGGACCAGCTGACCCGGGGCCGTTTCATGCTCGGCCTGGGCCCGGGCGCCCTGCCGGGCGATGCCCAGATGCTCGGCATCTCCATCGAGGAGCAGCGCAGCGCACTGGAAGAGGACACCGATGTCCTCATGCGGCTGCTGGCGGGGGAGACGGTGACGGCGCAGACGCCGCGCTACAACCTCGTCAACGCGGTGTCGCAGTACCGGGCGTACTCCGAGTTCGACATCGCGGTGGCAGCCATCGCGTCGCCGACGGGTCCGCGCATCGCCGGCAAGCACGGGATGGGCCTGCTGTCGATCGGCGCCACCGCCGAGGGCGGGTTCGACGTGCTCGCCCACCACTGGAACGTGGTCGAGCAGCGCGCCGCCGAGTTCAACCAGCAGGCGGACCGCACCTCGTGGCGTCTGGTCGGTCCCATGCACCTGGCCGAGACGAAGGAACAGGCCATCGAGGATGTGCGCTTCGGGCTGAACGATTGGGCGCACTACACCCAGAAGATCCTCGCCGTGCCCCACTTCCGCGCCGCGGGCGACACGCTGGAGGAGCGCATCGCGTGGGTCAACGAAACCGGCCTCGGCGTCATCGGCACCCCCGACGATGCGATCCGTCAGATCGAGCGGCTGGACAAGCAGTCCAACGGTGGTTTCGGTGCCTACCTGCTGATGCACCACGAGTGGGCCAACCCCGCCGCCACCCAACGGCACTACGAGCTGTTCGCCCGCTACGTGAAGCCGCGCGTCCAGGGTCTTGCGGCCGGCCCGGTGCAGGCCGAGCAGCGGGCCATCGGGGAGTGGGAGTCCCTGGGCGACCGCGTCGAGCGCGCCGTGCAGGCTGCGACCGATCGGCACTTCGGCGCCGCGCCCGTGAACTGAGCGATCCGGACGCGACGGCGGCCGGCCCCGGGCACTGCGCCCGAGGGCCGGCCGCCTGGCGCGTCCGGACCGGCAGGCTCAGGCGAGCGTCTCGTTGAACAGGTCGAGCATGGCGTCCCACGAGCGCAGATCGGTGGGCTCGTGGTACTCGATGCCGGGCACACCCATGGCCGAGGCGCTGGGGTTGGTGAAGCTGTGCGCTGCGCCGCCGTAGAGGTTCATGCGCCAGTCCACGCCGCCGGCCCGCATCTCCTTCTCGAAGTCGGCTCGCTGGTCCGGCGGGATCAGCGGGTCCTCGGTCCCGATGCAGACCAGCACCTTGCCGGTGATGTTCGACGCGTCATCGGGCCGTGCGGTGGCGAGGCCGGAGTGGAAGCCGACCACGGCCTTGAGCGGGGCGCCACCGCGGGCCAGCTCGAGCGACATCGTGCCGCCGAAGCAGTAGCCGATGGCGGCGAGGCGGTTGGTGTCCACCCGGTCCTGTGCCATCAGCACGTCGAGGCCGGCCTGGCCGATGCGGCGGGTCTTCAGGGGGTCCGCCATCAGCGGGCCCAGGCGGGCCATCGTCTGCTGCAGGTCCGCCAGGCGCTGGCCGTCACCGATGTAGTCGAGGGCGAACGCGACGTAGCCCAGCTCCTCGGCGATGCGCCGGGCCCGGCCCTTGGCGTGGTCGTCGATACCGGGGCCCTCATGGGACACCAGCACGCCCGGTCGCTTGTCCGTACCATCTGGTATGGCCAGGTAGCCGACGGCGCGCATGCCGTCGGCCTGGTACTCGATCTCCCTGGTCTCCATCGATCAGCCTCCTTGCCGGTGGGCGCGGCCATGAACCGGACGCACCCGATCTCCCCCTACGAGCAGGCGTAGGTTAGCCACGCCGCTCAGCGCGCGTCGTTGGGGATGGAACGCGAGGTGAACCCGACGTTGAGCCCGAAGGACGGGTCGAGGTCCACTGCGAACGTGTCGTCGCTCCGGCCGACGAGCCGCTGGCCCTTGCTCTGGAGGAACGCCGCGGCGCGCTTCAGATCCGAACTGGCGAAGGTCAGGGCGTGGACGCCCTCGCCGTTGGCGGCGAGGTCCCGCCCCGCGTCGGAATCGGCGTCCAGCGGTTGCAGCGCCTCGATCACGGTCTCCTGGCCGACCGCGTAGTACGCGGCGAGGTGGCTGCCGGGCACCTCCTCGCGGTGCAACAGCCGTCCGAGCAGCGCGTCGCCGTAGAGCGCCTCGCTCTCGTCGAGGTCCTCGAACAGCACCGTGACGTAGGCCGTGCGCTCGATGCCGAGCGGGTGGCTGCGCCAGCGATCCGCCGTCCAGCCGTCGGCCAGGCGTGGGTCGCGGGCGAAGCCGGGCTCGCAGAACTCCCACAACGCCTTGGAGTCCTTGGGGTGGGTCCACACGGCCACCGCCTGCTTCGGATCGTCCACCGGTTTGCCGGTGAGGCCCACCTGGCGGATCCCACTGGCGGTCAGGTGCGCCGAGCACGCGGTGATGTCGTCGACGTACCAGGCGATGGAGTGCAACCGGTTCCCGAAGCGCTGCCGGAACTTCTGCAGCGGCCAGCCCGCGTCCTCCGGCGCGCTCGACGCCATGATCGGCTCCATCACCATGTCGCTGATCACGAGCAATGACGCCGTGCGGCGGGCCGGCTTCTCGTAGCCGCGGTAGAAGCGTTCGCAGGCGAACACGTCGTCGTACCAGGCGTCCACCACGTCGAGATCGTCGACGAGGTGTGCGAGGTGGAACAGCTTGCCCACGGTGAACGTCATGGCGCGGAGCGTACCGCCTGGTCTGTTGCGGCGCCCGGCGACCGAAGGGGCGCGTGCAACGACGACGGCAGGTGTGCCAGGCTGCCGTCGTCATTCCGGACAGGGGACGTTCGGCATGACATCACAAGGGGGAGACAGAACATGCAACGACCGAAATCGACGGTCGTCGTCACACTCGCGGCTGCGATCGCCTTGGTCGGCGCGGCATGCGGAGGTGATGACGGCTCCACGACGTCGTCGGGCTCGTCCACCAGCGAGGTGGCGGCGGAGACGACGATCGCGCCCACGGAGACCACCGCCGAGCCGGGAGGCACCAGCGCTCCGGAGACCGAATCGACGGCACCGGTGGAGCAGCCCACGACGCTGGAGGAGTGGGAGGCGCTCTGGACCGAGGAGCGCGCCGCGGTGGTGAATCGGATCAAGGACAACAAGTGGGGCGTGTCCGCCGACGGCAAGACGCTCACCGGCCCGGAGGGCTTCACCGTCGACCTGTCGGCCTGCGCGGGAGGGAGCTGGTCCTCGACCGAGGGGTTGACCGACACCGAGATCAAGTTCGGCCACACCATCTCGCTGTCGGGCACCACCGCCGACTACGGCAACGCGACCAAGACCGCCAAGCTGATCTTCGACTACTACAGCGAACAGGGCGCCTTCAAGGACTCCACCGGCAAGACCCGCAAGATCAACTACATCGTCAAGGATGACGGGTACGACTCGGCGCGGACCATCCCGTTGGTGGATGAGCTGCTCGACTCGGAGAAAACCTTCGCGCACTGGGGCCTCGGCACGCCGAACATCCTGAAGACCTACGACAAGCTGAACCAGCGCTGCATCCCGAACGTCTTCATGCAGAGCGGGCACCCGGCGTTCGGTGATCCGGTGAACCACCCGTGGACGGTGGGCGCGCCGCAGACGTCGTACTCGACCGAGGCGGTGCTGTGGGGGGCGTTCATCGACCAGCGCGTCAACGAGTTCCCCGACGAGCAGATCAAGGTCGCCGCTCTGGTGATGAACAACGACTTCGGTCGCATCTACGATGCGTCGTTCAAGGCGTACCTCGAGACGTCGGAGCACAAGGACCGCATCGAGTACATCACCCAGACGATCGAGCCGCAGGCACCCACGATCAACGACCCGATGACGACGCTGGGCGCCGAGAAGCCGCAGTTCTTCATCGCCATGGTCGCCGCGCAGCAGTGCACCCAGGCCATCGTCGCCGCCGCGGAGAACGGCATGAAGGAGAGCGTCAAGTACCTGATGCAGCCCGCGGTGTGCACCGGCACCGGGTACGTCAACAAGGAGAAGGTCGGCGGGGACGGCATGGCCGCCGACGGCTGGTGGCTGATGAACCCGGCGTTCAAGGACTTCAACGATCCGTCGCAGTTCAGCGACCCGTGGATCGCCTGGGGTCGCGAGGTCATGGCCGGCGCGGGGCTGGACCCGAAGCTGTCGAGCTCGTTCGGCACCGGGCTGCTCTACGGCTGGCCGCTGGTGCAGGTGCTGCGCATCGCCGGCGATCTCGACGGTGGGCTGAACCGGGCCAACATGATCCTCGCCGCCCGGGCGCTGGACATGACGCACCCCGGCTACCTGCCCGGCGTGAAGATGCGCCTCAACGGCAACAAGGACGGCTACGCCGAGGAGGCGGGCGTGTTCCAGCAGTGGGACGGGGCGAACCAGATCTGGGTCGTCAAGGGCAAGGTCATCGACCTCGATGGGAAGTCGAAGAACTGCGCCTGGGACGCCGGCGCCGGCGTCTGCCGCTGAGCGCTCTGGGTCGATCCTGACCGGCTGCGCCCGCGACGCCCCTGCGGCGTCGCGGGCGCAGCCGTCGCCGTTCGGCCCTACGATCCCGCCATGGCTGGCGTCGACGTACTGCACACCGAACTGTGCCGGATCCTCCAGATCCGGTACCCGATCTGCCAGGCGGGGATGGGCTTCGTCGCTCCGGGCCGGCTGGCCGCAGCGGTGTCCACCGCCGGCGGGCTCGGAGTGCTGGGGGCGGGCTCGATGAACGCCAAGCAGTTGCGCGAGGAGATCACCGTGGTGCGCGACAGCACCGACCGACCCTTCGGGGTCGACATCCTCTTCGCCCAGATCAAGGCCGATCGCAACGCGCAGGTGGTGCAGTACACCGATGAGGTGAAGGCGCTCATCGACGTGACGCTCGAGGAGCAGGTGCCGGTTCTGGTGGCCGGCCTGGGTAGCCCTGCCGGTGTGGTGGCCGATGCCCACCGCCAGGGGATGGTGGTCATGGCGCTGGCCGGCAATGTACGCCAGGCGGTCCGCATGGAGCGCGACGGCGTGGACATCCTCATCGCCCAGGGCCACGACGCCGGCGGCCACACCGGGCGGGTGGGCACGATGGCGCTGGTGCCCCAGGTGGTGGACGCGGTCTCGGTGCCCGTGCTCGCAGCCGGCGGCATCGCCGACGGCCGGGGCCTGGTGGCCGCGCTGGCGCTCGGAGCCTGCGGGGTGTGGATGGGCACGAGGTTCATCGCCACCGAGGAAGCGCTGGCCCACGACAACTACAAGAACAAGATCGTCGCCATCGACGAAGAGGGCACGGTGGTGACCCGCTGCCACTCGGGCAAGCCGTGCCGGTTGATCCGCAACCAGTTCACCGAGTCCTGGGAGGGACGGGAGGACGAGATCATGCCGTTCCCGATGCAGACGATCAAGGTCGGGGCCAGGGCGGCGAAGCGGGCGCGCTACGACGGGCTGATCGAGGAGGGTGGCATCCCCGCGGGGCAGAGCGCAGGGCTCATCCACGACGTCCGCCCTGCCGGCGATGTGGTGCGCGACGTCATGGCCGAGGCCGCGGGCGTCCTGCACGAGCGGTTCGGCGTCGCGCTCCAGGCGGGCGTCTGATCGCCCCGCCGTCGCGCCTGTTGCGATCATGCCCCCACGGTCGGTGGTTTCGGTGTGCTCCGTCTCGCCGAATCGGCGCCGATTCGGTGCGAGTGGGGTCGAGTCGCCCGACGTCGCTCCGATGAACATACGCTATGGTATGGCGCCGCCATGCTGGGCAGCATGGCGGCGCGGCCGTCCGCCCCGCGCGATCAGCGGGCCAGCGGGCTCAGCACCTTGACGAACGTCTCGTCCAACGAGGTGACCACGTCGATGACCGTCGGCACATCCGATGCCACCGCCCGGCCGATCGCAGGCGCCACCTCCTCGGGCCGCTCCACCCGGATGCCCTCGATGCCCATCGAACGGGCGATGGCGGCGTGGTCGTACGGTGCGAACGACGAGGCGATCGGCCGGTCGCGCTGGCCGTGGTACACCCAGCCCAGCGCCTGGTTGTTCAGCACCACCACCGTGATGGGGATGTGCTCCTCCCGCGCCGTCATCAACCCGTTCATGCCGATGCCGAACCCGCCGTCGCCGCACAGCCCGATGGCCGGGCGGTCGGGGAAGGCCAGCTTTGCTGCCAGCGCGCCGGGGATGGCGTACCCCATGGCCCCGACGCCGGCCGGCTGCACGAACGTGTTCGCGCCCGTCGACTGGAAGTAGTGGGTCATGAAGATGCGGTTCTCGCCTGCGTCGCAGCACACGATGGCGTTGGACGGCAGCGTGCGGCTGAGGTCCCCGATCACCCGCTGGGGCAGCACCGGCACCGCGGTCGAGGACAGCTCGGGTTGCTCGAATCGGCCGTGCTCGGCCACCGCCTCGTTGAGCGCCGCGAGGCGATGGTCGCGGTCGGCGGCGGAGGTGCGCCCGCCGAGCTCCTCGGCCAGATGGCTCAACACGGTGCGGGCGTCGCCGACCAGTGCCACGTCGGCGGGGAAGGACCAGCTCAGGTTCGACGGCTCCACGTCGATGTGCACCAGCTGCTGGCGGCGCGGGTCGAGCAGCGCCGGGTTCTCGTTGGCGGTGTCGGTGGGCCCGAGCTTGGATCCGACCACCAGCACCACGTCGGCGGCGCCCACCACGGCGTTGGCCAGCGGCGTACCGAAGTTGCCGTACACGCCCACCGCCAGCGGGTCGGTCTCGGCGATGGCGCTCTTGCCGTTGGCCGAGGTCGCCACCGCGGCGCCGAGCACGGACGCCACCCGGTGCAGGTCCTCGAAGGCGCCGGCATTTCGCACGCCGCCACCGGCGATGATCACCGGGCGCTCGGCGCGGGCCAGCAGCTCGGCCGCCCGGCTGAGCGCGGCGGTGTCAATACCGACCGGTACCTTCGGCTGCTCGGCACCCCGGCGGTAGAGCGTCGGGCGCAGGTCGGGCCCCACCTTGCCCCGCAACGAACGGGCGCCGAAGAGCACCGCCACCGGGCCCGGCTCGCCGCTGGTGGCGGTCTTGATGGCCAGCTGCACGCTGTGCACCGCCTCCTCGGGCGTGCGCGGCACGTACGTCGCCTTGGTCATGGCGCCGAACAGGTTGGGCGCGTCCCACGTGCCGGGGGCTCCGGTGCCGGCCTGGTAGGGGCCGTGCAGCGAGTACGGCGGCGAGTCGGAGAGGCACCCGAACAGCAGCATCGGCGAGCTCGACAGGTGCGCCTCGATGGCGCCGACCGACGCGGTGGTGAGAAAGGCGCCCTGGCCCATGGCCACGCCCGGCCGGCCGGTCAACCGGCCGTACACCTCGGCCATGACCCCGGCACGCGTCTCCTCGCGCACCAGCACGGTCCGCACCGTGTCGGTGTGGTCGTAGAGGGCATCGAAGATGGGCAGGGTCAGCCCGCCCGGCATCCCGAAGACGTGGTCGATCCCGGCGTCCTCCAGCACCCGGACGATGCCCTCGGCGACGGAGACGTCTTCACCCAACAACGGCTCGTGCATGGTTGTGCTCCTACGCCTTGCCGCCCAGCAGCGCTGGGCTCGGGGTGAGCTCGCCTCGCTCGACCCGCTTGACCAACTCGGTGAGCTTCACGTGGCTCGGCGCGGCGATGCCGATCTCGGCCCCCTTCGCGGCGATGTACCCGTTGATGAACTCGATCTCGGTGCGACGTCCCTTGAGCACATCCTGGGCCATCGACGGCCGGCGGATGTCGTCGCGGGGGTTGGCCGTGGTCTCCTTCGGGATCAGGCTCTCCTCGATCGCCGCCAGCGCGGCGGTGTCGCCCTCGACGGCGAGGGCGTACTGCTCGGCCTCGAAGCGGCCGATCTTCTCGAGCTCGAAACCGAGCGCCTGACCGACCCGCACCGCCTCGCCGGCCAGCTGGATGGAGAACCGGCGCACCGCGTCGTCCCGGTTGACGCCGACCATCGGCAACCCGGTCGCGGCCGACACGCCGTTGGCCATACCGTTCAGTACGAGCTTGGACCAGCGCTCACCCCACAGGTTGGTGGTGGGTTTGGCCGAGTCCACGAGGGAGAACAGCTCGACGAGCTCCTCGATGCGCCGGCTCAGCCGGCCGTGGACCTCACCGGCGCGGAACACCGTGTGGCGGCCGCCCATCTTCGGGACCGTGCGCATCACCTTGCCCGCCTCGGGCATGTCCACCGAGATCATCGAGGCGATGGCGCCGACGGTGCGGCCCCAGCCCACGATGCCGGCGATGCGCTCCTCGTTGATGCAGTTCTGCAGCGACACCACGTAGCCGTCGGGCGCGAGGTACTGGCGGATCAGCATGGTCGCCCACTCGGTGTCGTAGGACTTGACCGAGATGAACGCGATGTCGATGGGGGGCCGGCAGGCGAGGGACTGCACGTCGCTCACGTGCATCGCGGTCACGCCCTCGACGGTGAAGCGCTCCTCCTCGCTGAGCCCGTCGAGCTGCAGGCCGCGCTCGCGGATGGCGTCGATGTTGGCCGGCCAGAAGTCGATCAGGGTGATGTCGTGGCCGGCTCGGGCGAGGTGGCCTCCGACGTACCCGCCGAGTGCGCCCACCCCCACCATGGCGATTCGTTTGCCCATGCTGCTGTGCTCCTTCCTCCGGGCGGCACGGTAGTGCGCAGCGTCTTAGGATGTCCGCCGCCACGCCGGTGGCGCTGGGGGAGCGAGCGATGAGCGAAGACGAAACAGGCACGACGAGGACCACCCTGGTCACGCCCGACATGGAGGCGCGCAAGGGAGTGTGGGGATCGGAGCGGGTGTCCCCGCCGATCTCGGAGTCCGACATCCGCAAGTGGGCGATCGCCGTCTACTGGCCGGAGACGCCACCACCGATCTTCTGGGACGCCGCCTACGCGGCCACCACCCGGTGGGGCGGCATCATCGCCCCGCCGGACTTCAACCCCTTCGCCTGGCCGATCGTGACGGAGCGGCCGGAGAAGAAGAAGGCCGACCGGCCGAAGGGGCCGAAGCTGCGCGGCATGAACGGTGGTCAGGTCGAGACCTACGGCGTACCGATGCGGCCGGGCGACGTGATCAGCGCCCGCAACCGACTGCGGGACTGGGAGGAGCGCGACACCCGCCTCGGGCTCACGCTGTTCAGCTACAGCGAGCTCGAATGGCGCAACCAGCGCGACGAGTTGATCAAGCGGCGGGTGTCCACCGCCATCCTCTACTGACCCTCGAAGAACGGAACCGCTGCTATGACCATCAACGTGTACTTCGAGGACGTCAACGTCGGCGACGCGCTGCCCGAGTGGTCGCGCCAGACCGACTTCATGCACTGGAACCGCTACGCCGCGGTCAACGACGAGTTCATCCCCATCCACATGGACGACGAAGCCGGCCGCAAGGCGCTCAACGAGCAGGGCGCGTTCGGGATGGGCAACCTGCGCTATGCGTACATCGTGAACGCCCTGCAGGACTGGATCGGCGACGAGGCCCAGATCCGCGAGATCGGTTGCGAGTTCCGGGCCATCAACCAGAAGAACGACGTGCTGACCGTGGTCGGCACCGTCACCGAGAAGAAGATGGCCGACGGCGAGCACCAGCTCGTGCTGGACATCGACGTCGTCAACCAGGACGGCAAGAAGACCTGCCCGGGTCACGCCGTCGTGGCGGTGCCGGCCCGAGGCTGAGCGCCCCGTCGACGGTGCGGGCGACGTGCTCCGGCCGCCGTTCGACATCGTCGAAGGTGAATGGCAGCAACCGGTACCCGGCTGCGGTGAGCCGGGCATAGCGGGCGTGGTCGGCATTGAAGCGGTCGAGGTGCCATTGCTTGCCGACCAGCTCGGCGATGACATGGTCCCGCCGGAAATCCACGCGGCCGATCTCGCCGCGGTCATCGAACAGCTCGACCTGGCGGTCGAACTGCGGAAGGCCGGCTGCCCGCAGTACCTGGGCGAAGCGCGTCTCGAGGTAGCTCTCGGTGGGCGGTGCGCCATCGGGACGCTCGGCGAGCACCTGGGCCAGTACCCCTCGTCCGGGCCGGTTCGGCCGGGACGCTCGGACGACGTCGCGCAGACGGTCGAGGTCGGTCAGGCCGCGGCGGAGCGCCGCTTCGACCGCCAGTTCGACGAGCTCGACGGGGTCGAGCGCGCGGATGGCGCCCCGGCAGCCCGGCCGGCGCACGAGCTCCGCGCCGAGGCCCAGCAGCAGCTCGCCGACGCCGCACACGTTTAGCCCCATGACCTCGACGGGGTCCTCGATCAACTCGAGCCGGCGTACGCCCGGGCCGCGGCCTGAAGTGCCGGGCGGGCGGTAGATCGTCGGCGGCGAGCCGGGGTCGAAGCCGTCGAGGCCGACAAGCGCAGCGGCGCCCTGGCCGGCGAGCCGGCCGTCGGGATACCGGGCGGTGCGGGCGGCGAGGTGCTGCAGCCAACGATCCTCGTCTGTGTCGGCCTGGTCCCGGGTGTACCAGCCGCGCTCAACGCGGGTCAGCTCGCCCGTTGCGAGCCTGCGCTGCAGCGCAGTCCGGGTGAGCTGGAGATCCGAGAACGCGTGCATGAGCGTGAAAGGATATCAAACAGCATGAAAGATCTGATAGCCCGGGCCGAGCCCGGCTCGGCAGCTGGATGTGTCTGTGCACCTGTGGTCGATCGCTCGGTGGTGTCCCGACCAAAGGTGCTGGTCACGGCGTTGCCGATCGGTGCTGGGGCCGCCGCGTTTGACCGTTGGTGCACAGACACCGCCGAACGGGTGCTCGCACCCGCGACGATCAGCCGAACTTCGGCGGGCCGGTGGGCCGATCGCCGAACAACTCGGCCCGGGCTTCGACCAACTCGGCCGGCGTCCAGCGATCCTTGTTCTTGCGGATCCGCGACGCCCGGGTCCAGCCCTGCATGAGCGCCACCGTGTCGCCACCGACGACGAAGGTCTGGCCCGTGATGTCCGACGCGTGGTCGGAGCAGAGGTAGGCGATCCACGGCGACACGTTGTCGGGGTCGTTCACGTCGAACTCGCCCTCCTTCGGGGTGAGGCGATCGGCGCCGAAGGTGTTGACCGTCATGCGGGTGCGGGCCCGCGGGTTGATCGTGTTGCAGGTGACGCCGTACCGCTTCATCTCTCGGGCGACGGTGATGCCGAGCGAGGCGATCCCCGCCTTGGCCGCCGAGTAGTTGGGCTGGCCGGCGTTTCCGAACAGCCCGGCCTCCGATGCGGTGTACACGATGCGGCCGTTCACCGGGGCCTCGGTGGCCTTGAACTGCTCACGCCAGTACGTCGTCGCCCAGCGGGTCGGCACGAAGTGGCCCTTGAGGTGGACGCGGATGACGGAGTCCCACTCGTCCTCGGTCATGTTGAACACGGTGCGGTCCCGCACGAAGCCGGCGTTGCACACCAGGATGTCGAGCTTCCCGAAGGACTCCACGGCCTGGTTGATCATCCGCTGGCCGCCCTCCCAGTCCGCCACGTCGTCGAAGTTGGCCTCGGCCCGGCCGCCGGCGGCCACGATGTCAGCCGCCGTCTCCGACGCGGCGCGCGGGTCGGCGCCGTGGCCGTCCCACTCACCGCCGAGGTCGTTCACGATCACCGCCGCTCCCTCGGCGGCCAGCAGCAGGGCGTGGCTGCGTCCCAGCCCTCGCCCTGCGCCGGTCACGATGGCCACCTTGCCGTCGAGCAGACCCATCGAACACTCTCCTTCTGTCCGGGCGCAGGCGCCCTGCGCCCATGCGAGCAGCAGGGAGCCTCGCGCAACGCGGCGACCGGCGCCCGTTGGTGGCGCGCGCTCATCTCGGACGTCACCGCCCCACGCCAACCACGACCGGCCCTATCCTGAAGCAGCGAGGTTCAGGATTGGGCAGACTGGGTACCGATGGCGGAGTACGCACATCCGAGTGGGGGAGCAGCACGATGAACCGACCCGACGACGCGACCTTGGTCGCGTTGCTCGACTCGCTGGCCGACGCGGTGGTCATCGCCGACACCGGCGGGACCATCGTCTACTGGAACGCAGGGGCGACGCACCTCTTCGGGTGGAACGCCGACGAGGCGCTGGGCCGCTCGCTCGACCTGATCATCCCCGAGAAGCAGCGTCCGGCCCATTGGCGGGGCTACGAGCAGGTGATGAAGAGCGGTGTGACCCGGTACGGCACCGAACTGCTCCGGGTACCGTCGTTGCACGCGGACGGTCAGCGCCGCTCGATCGCGTTCACCGTGAGCCTGCTCAAGGATGCGGCCGGGACGGTCACCGGCATCGCCGCCGTGATGCGCGACGAGACGCAACGGTGGGCCGAGGAGCAGGAGCTGCGCCGCCGCGTGCGCGAACTGGAACCCAACGTCTGATCGGCGCGGCGCGGCGCGGGCCGCCCCGCCCCGCCCCGCCCGGTCAGCGTCTCGGCAGGCGCGCCCAGGGGGACAGTCGCAGCGATTCCTCCCGATCGACCATACGGAGGAGCATGGCGCGCAGCTCGGCCGCCTCCGTCGATCCGAGGTCGATCCGCCGGGCCAGGGCGGCCGCCTCGTCGCGTAGCGCCAGGTTGGCGCGGATGAGCTCGTCGAGGCTCCGGGGTGGCTCGACGGGCAACGCCGCCGCTCGGCCGGTTCCGCGCTCGGGCGGGGCGAGGCCGTCGAGCGTGCGGGCGAGGTCGGTGGTGTCCGCGTGCAGGTAGCCGGGCAGCAGCGGCACGGCGTGCGCGATGCGACGGGTCAACGCCACCGCATCGCGGAGCTGATCGTGGGCCGGCCCCGGTGCCAGCTCGGGCAGGACGGTGTCGCGCAGCGCGTCGGCCATGGTGTTGAGCAGCTCGACGATCGACGGGTTCAGCATGCGTCCTCCACCAGTTCGAGGGCGCGGCGCACGAAACCCGGCACGGTGGCCGAGCGGTTGGCGTGGCGCAGCGCCTGGGTCGTGCGCTCGGCGAAGGAGCGCGTCGCGGTGAGCGAGATCACGCTGTGCTTCACCTCGTTGAACACCTGCCACCAGCGCAGCGCGACCCGATCGACGGCCCGCTCGGCGACTTCCTCGTACGCGTCGAGGAACGCCTCGAAGGGAAGGGCCTGCGCCGGGCTCCAGAGGTCCCGGTACACCCAGCCGAGGTCCTCGGTGGGGTCGCCGAGGTGCACCATCTCCCCGTCGAGGAGCGCGGTGAGCCGGTCGCCGTGGTGCAGCAGGTTCCCGAAGCGGAGATCGCCGTGCACGACCGACACGCGCGGCGCCACCGGCCGTCGCCCCTCGAGCCAGGCGATCACGTAGGTCAGCGCCGGGTGCGGTTCGAGCCGCTGCCGCTCGAAGAGCTCCGCCCAGTGGGCCAGCTGCGCGTCGGCCGCCGAGGCCGGTGCGGTGGGGGCGAGGTGCGCCTCGAAGGGGCCGACGTCGACGCAGTGGAGGCGAGCGGCCGCCCGGGCGAGCTGCACGGCCACCGCGGCCATCCGCTCGGCGTCCTCCGGTCGGCGCAGCGGTGCGGTGTCGGCGCTGCCGGCGACCCGCTCGGTGGCGAAGAACGGCCGGCCGAAGGCGGCGCCCTCCTCGTCCAGCCACAGCGCCCGCGGTGCCGGCACGTCGGAACCGTCCAACGCCGCCAGCGTGTGGAACTCGGGGCCGAGGGTCGTCTCCAGCTGCCCGGCCTCCGCCTTGACGAGCAGCACCGCCTCGATGCGCTCGGGCCGCGCCCCGCCGATGTCGATAGTGGCCGCCCACGGGTCGCGCGCATTGCCGACCGAGGAGATGGGCGCCACCCCCGTCACCACCACCGGGACCCCGAGCCGTACCGAGAGGTACGTCTCGAGCCCGGTGCGGATCACCTCGCTCATTCGAGGAACGCCCAGCCGGGCCGGCCGGCCGCACACAGCTCGTAGGCGGTGGGATCGAT
>JADLEF010000337.1 GCA_020846295.1 Acidimicrobiales bacterium | reverse complement strand
TCGGGAGGAGGATGGGGTTGGGGCCCCGTCCGGGTGCGCCGTAGGCGCCAGCAAACACGGCCCGGAACGCAGCTGGGGCCCCATCCGGGTGCGCCGTAGGCGCCAGCAAACCCCGCGTAGGCGCCAGCTGGCTGGATAGACCGATTTCCCCACGTTGGCGGTTCAGCGCAGCGGTGGTGATGGCCGAAACTCCTGATGGGACCATTCGCCCAGGTCTGGAGTGATACGGCTACATGGACGAGCTCATCGCCCTGCTCAACGATCAGCGTCAACTGCTCGACGACTTGCTCTACCGGCTCGTCGCGGCCCGCGGCGTCCTCGCCGCCGGGGAGATGCGCTTCGTCGCCAGGGCTTCGGCCGAGATCGAGAACGTCATCGACGAGATCTTCGTGGCCGAGTCGCGACGGGCCGCCGGCATCGCCGAGATCGCGGTGCGGCTGAACATCCCGCCCCAGAAGATCACGCTCAGAGCGCTGGCCGGTGCTGCGCCCGAGCCCTATCGCAGCATGCTCGAGCATCTGCACGGCGAGTTCCTCCGTCTCACCGACGAGATCGAGCGGACGATCGCCACCAACAAGTCGCTCGCGGCCAAGGGCGCCGCCGAGCTGACCCGCATGCTGTCGGCCCTCGGCGCCCAGCCGATCGCCGAGAAGCCGCTCACCTACGGCCCGCCAGGGCTACGCCGACCGGCCGATCGGGCCGCCACGACGTCTGCCCTGACCTATCGGGGAGGTCAACGCCCATGAGCTCGACATCACTGCAGATCGGCATCAGCGGTGTGAACGCCGCTCGACGGGCGATGGAGGTCATCTCCGAGAACATCGCCAACGTCAACACCGACGGGTACTCGCGCCGTCGCGTGGAGCAGGCGGTGATGGGGCGCCTGGCCCCGATGCCTTCGGAGGTGCCCCGCGAGATCGAGGCCGGGGTGAAGATCACCGGCGTCACCCGCCTGCGCGACGGGGTGTTGGACAACGCCTACCGCTCGCAGGCGGCGGGCGTGTCCGGTGCGGAGCTGCGGGCCGAGATCGCGGCCCGCGCCGAGGAGGTCATGGGCCCCCTCGACTCGGGTGTGCAGGACGCCCTCGGGGCGTTCTGGGCGTCGTGGGAGCGCCTGTCGGCCGCCCCGCAGGACCTCGCCGCCCGCCAGGAGGTGCTCTCCAGCGGTGAGCGCCTGGCCACCTCGCTGCGGGCCGCGTCCCAGCAGGTGCACGCCCTGTCCGACCTCGTCGTCGGCCGCGGCGGTGATGTGGTGCGCCAGATCAACACGTACTCCGACCAGCTGGCCAAGCTCAACAGCCAGATCGGCGACGCCGTGTTCCGCGGCGCCGCTCCGAACGATCTGCTGGACCAGCGCGACGTGCTGCTCGACAAGATCGCCCGGTTGACCACGGTCACCACCTCCCAGGGCAAGGACGGCGTCACCAACGTGTACGTCGGCTCGTTCCCGTTGGTGGACGGGATCACCGCCCAGGAGATCGTGGTGCCCGAGACCGGCGGTCCGGTGTGGGGCATCAACGGCTACCCGGTGGACCTCTCCGGCGAGCTCGCCGCCGCCCACGAGGCGCAGACGGTCACACTGCCCGGTATCCAGGACTCGCTCGACCAGATCGCGGCGGCGCTGCGGACCGTCGTCAACGGTCAGCACGCCGCCGGCACCGACCTCGAGAACAACGCCGGTGCCGACTTCTTCGTGGGGACCACGGCGGCTGACATCCAGGTCAACACGACGCTGACGCCGAGCCAGGTCGCGGCGGGGCACAGCTCCGCGCCGGCGGACAACCGCAACGCGTTGCTCATGGCCCGCCTCGGCAGCCAGCAGCTCACCGGGATCGGCACCGTGGACGGGCTCACCGCCACGCTCGCCGGCCGCCTGGGGGAGAGCGCAGCCGCCACCGAGCAGATGTCCAGGGTGCTGACCACCGGGCTGGCCACGCTGCAGGACCAGCGCGAGAGCCACATGGGCGTCAACCTCGACGAGGAACTGTCCGACCTGGTGCGTTACCAGCGGGCCTACGAGGCCTCGGCCCGGGTGATGCAGGTGGCCGACGAGATGCTCGACCGACTCATCAACCGCACCGGTGTCTGAGCCGACCACTGATCACGACACGCTCGACGCGACGAACGAGGACCCGACGCCATGACCCGCATACCGACCCGTACGGCCCATGAGTCGATGCAGCAGGCGATGGAGGTCAACTTCTCCCGCCTGACCGACGCCCAGCGCCAGCTGGCCACCGGCAAGCGCCTGAACAAGGTCTCCGACGCGCCCACCGACGCTCTCAACGCCAACCGGCTGCGCAACCAGGAGAAGCTGTCCAACGCCTACATCACGGCGGCCGACGACGGCGCCGCGCTGCTGGCCGCGCAGGACTCGGCGCTGCAGAGCGCGTCGACGATCCTCATCCGGGTCAGGGAGCTGGTGACCGCCGGCTCGTCGGACATCGAGAGCGGCAACGGTCAGCAGGCGATCGCCGCCGAGCTGAGCGGGCTGCGCGACCAGCTGGTGTCGCTGGCCAACACCAGCCACGACGGTCGCGCCGTGTTCGGCGGCTTTGCCGGCTCCGCGGTGCAGAACACCGGTGGGCTGGTGACCTGGGTGGGCGACGGCGAGTCGATCGACCGCCGGGTGAGCTCGGAGCTCACGGTGTCGGTGAACACCGACGGCCGCAAGGTGTTCGGCTTCAACGCGGGGGTACCGGCCGGCAACGACAACGTGTTCGCGGTGATCAACCGGGCCATCGCCGCCATCGAGGCGGACAACGCCGACGGCGCCCGCGCCGAGCTCGACAACATCATGGCCCGCCAGGCCGACCTGACGAACTCGTTGGGTTCGATCGGTGGACGGGTGAACCAGATCGAGCTCGCCCGCAGCCAGGCCGAGGACGACGTGGCCGCGTTCAAGACCAGCCGCAGCATCCTCGAGGATGTCGACATGGGCGCCGCGACGGTCGACCTGAAAGACGCCGAGGCCGCGTACGAGGCGACCCTGGCGGTGGTGGCCCGCATGCAGCGGGTCTCGCTGCTCGACTTCCTGCAGTGAGTTGAGCGGGGCGGCCCGCTCCGCCCTGCACGACATCGCGTGAGACGCGGCTCGGCCGGCGCCCCTGGGAGGGGACGCCGGCCGAGCCGCGTACCGGTCGGTCTGCCGGGCCGGTGGAGCCCTCGATCAGGCGGCGTCGGGCAGCACGGCGCCGAGATCGCCGCGGCCCGCGGTGCCCGCTGCCTCCGCCAGCTCGGCGCGCAGCTCCGGGCGGGCGTCGAGCAGCCGGCGGGTCTCGCCGGGGTCGAGGTCCGCGGCGTGGGCCAGCACGGCGAGGGCGCCGTCGGTGAACCCGGCGCCCTGCAGCCGCCCGACGACGAGCAGGCAACGGGCGGCGGTGGTGGCGCCCCCGACGATGACAGCGCCGGCGGCACCGCCGAGCTCGGCGAGGCAGCGGTCCAACAGCGCGGTGAGCTCGTCGTCGTGGAGGAGGCCGGCGAGCCGTTCGAGCGTCGGTTCGAGGTCGTCGGCCTCGAAGCGGTGCACCCCCTGGGCGACGAGCGCAGCCCGCTCGGCGACGGTGCGGTTGCCGTCCTCGGCGAGGGTGTGCAGCGGGCACAGGGCGGCGAGCCCGTTGCGACGCAGCCGCTCCGACCACACGAGCGCCCGGGCGTCGTCGAGCTCGGGGGCGAGCTTCGAGGCGACGGCGAGCACGACCCGGTCGTCGGGTCGCGCCCACCACACCGCCTCGGCGAGCCGGTCACGGGCCGACGGCGGGAAGCTGCGGAGCTGCGCGAACAGCGGAACGAGGTGGTCGGGCGGTACGAGGGCGGCTGCGGCGCGGTCGTGTGGCCCTCCGGCGTCGCTGCAGTCGAACAGCACCGCCCACGCTTCGATCGCCTGGTCGTTGGCCTGCAGCGTGCGAACCGCGGCCTCGGCGGCCTCGGCGCGACGGCCGAGGCCCCGGTGGGCGATGGCGAGCCCCAACGGCAGGCTCTCGACGCGGAACCCGGTGAAGTGGTCGTCGTAGCCGGTGACGCCGTCGAGGCAGTCGACCGCCTCCTGCCAGCGGGCCTGGTGCACGCGCATCCAGCCGCGGAGGTAGCGCGCCGGGCCGACGCCGTCCTGGAGCTGCTCGAGCCGCTCGAGGTAGGGCTCGGTGAGCTCCGAACGGCCCGTCTCCCCGAGGCCGAGCACGAGGAACTCGAGCGCGGCGCGGGTGATGACGACGTTGTCGTCGAGGTCGGCGGCCCGCTCGAACAGGGCGAGGGCCCGGTCGTGCTCGCCGACCGATCGCAGCGAACGCCCGAGGTCGAAGCATTCCTTCCCGGTGCCGGGCAGCTTGTCCACCCCGGCGGCCGCCACCGCGAGGTTGCGGTCCCACTTGTGCTTGTCCCGGACGATCTCGTCGAGGTAGCCGTGGTGCAGGAAGTTCACCGACGGGAGCCGGACGCTGCGGGCCGGGGGCTGGCCCGGCCGAGCGTCGGGCTGCTCGTGCAGGGCGCCCACCCAGTGGCAGCGGCGGCGGCGGAACAGCCGGGCCATCGGCACCGCGCTGGTCGAGCGCACCGGTGCGTGCACCGAGCCCTGCAGGTCGTACAGGTCGATGATGAAGCGGTCGACCGGCGGGTCGTCGCCGAGCAGGCCCCGGACCTCGCCGATGACACCCCGTTCGAGCTCGAGCCGTTCGTCCGGGTCGATCGACAGCACCCAGGTGCCCCGGGCGGCGGCGAGCGCCTGGTTGCGGGCCCACGCGAAGTCGTTGCGCCACTCGCCTTCGATGACGACAGCGCCGAGGGACCGGGCGAGCTCGACCGAGCCGTCCGTCGAGCCGGTGTCGTAGATCACGATCTCGTCTGCGATGGGACGCAGCGAGGCGAGGCACTCGGCGAGGTCGCCGGCCTCGTCCTTCATGATCAGGCAGGCCGACACCTGCGGTACGCCGTCGGTGGCGTGCACGTAGAGCCGTGGCAGCTCGATGGCGCGAAGCCCTTCCACCGGCAGATCGGCGAGGCGGGCGACGCCGTCGCGGGGGCGGACGGCTCCGGGCGCGAACGCGGCCACCGGACCGTGCAGCGCAGGCACGGCCCGCTGAGCCTGGCGCTCTCGGCACCGCTTGGCCACCTCGCGCAACTCGGCCGCGGGCGCGGCCGCGTCGGGCGCATCGAGCGGTGCGGAGGGATGGCGTGCTGCATTGCTCGCCGCCACGGTGATGTCGGCCGTACCGGCGAGGATGGGGGCGAGCAGGTCCTCCAACCAGCGTCCCGTGGCCGGCACGGCCAGACCCTCGACGATGACCAACGGACCATCATGTCCGCCGGCCAGCTCCGCCAGTGCGTGCGACCAGGTCCCGGTGGGGCGCGGGTCGGCGGAGATGCCGCGCAGGTGTCGGGTGTCGGGCGATGCTCCCGGATCCGTCGTCCACAACGCGATCCGATCGGCGCGACCGGAAGCGGTGCGCACCTTCTCCAGCAGCGCCGGCAACCCGGGATTGGCGGTGCGGTCGTCGATGACGATGAGCACCGGAGGCCGCGCCACGGTCCGGTGCTCGCTCATGGTGTGGTGCTTGGCGTTGCTGCCCATTCGGCACTCCTTCGCGTGGCGCGCTCGGCGCGTTGCCTTGAACTATCGGCGGTGGGCGTGGCCCGGTGAAGCAGCGGCCTGGTGGCGCCTCAAGAGTGATCAGCTGCCGTCGCCGCGGGTTCGCCGCTCGACGTCGACGAGCGCCGCATGCGGTCCAGGTCGCAGGTATCGAGCCGGTTGCCCGACCCAGATCTCGCCGGGAGGGATCGTTCGGGTCACGATGGCGCCCATTCCCACCAGTGCCCACTCGCCGATCGTGCAGCGCTCGCGAACGAGCGCCCCGGAGCCGAGGTAGCTGCCGCGCTCGACGCGGACCCCGCCGGCCACTCGCACGCCGGCTCCGAAGGTGACGAAGTCCTCGATCTCGTCGTCGTGGGTGAGCACGACGCCGGGCATGATCGCCACGTGCCGGCCGACCTGCACGTCGCAGGTGAGCGTCGACGTGGCGTGCACGACCGAGCCGGCACCGAGCTGGCAACCGGAGGCCACCGACGCCATCGGGTGCACCAGCGTGGCGTACCGATGGTCGTCCAGTCGGAGCCGTTCGGCGAGTGCGGCGCGGCTCGCGTAGTTCGCGGGGTTGCCAACGCAGAGCGTCACGCTGACCGACGGATGTTCCACCAGCCAGCCCATACCGCCAAGTACGGGACGGCCGGAGACGAGCGCACCCTCGCGCTCCGGGTCGTCGTCGAGGAACCCGAGCAGTTCCCACGAGGGTCGGGTTGCGTTCAGGGCGTCGACCAGGGCGGCGGTCTCCCGGGCGAATCCCCCCGCCCCGTAGAGCACCAGCGGCCGCTGCGACGCGGCATCGCCCGTCGCCACCTCAGGCCGCCGGCCGTGCGGCGGGATCGAACAGCCAGCTGGTGTGCAGCGCCTGAAGCGTGCTGCAGGACGCGGCCGACTCCTCGGGAGTTCGCGCCGGCAGGTCGACCGCGTCGGATGGGCGCTGCTCTAGGTGCAGGAGGGTGAGATCAGCGGCGCTGTCGACGATCGGGCCGATCCCGGTCGTGATCTCGCCGATCAGTGACATGGCATGGTCCTCCTCGATCCCGTCGAGGGCGAACGTCAGCTGCACGTCCTGTGTCCGACCGAACCGACGGCAGAACAGCTCGACCAACGGGGCGGCCGGGGAGGGGTCGCGCCAATCGACCTCGCACCACAGCACCCGGACCCGCCGTTGGGTGCCGTCGCTGCGCCACACATCGTCGACGTCGTCGGGTCTGGCGTCGCGCAGGTCCGGCAGCGCGACGGCGGCGGGTGGTGCGACGATGGAGCCACCGCCGCCGTGCCGGATGGCATGGATGGCCGCGCACGCGCTGGAGGCGGGTTCGAAGCCGAGTTGCGCCAGGGGTTGGAGGACAGCCTCCGCCTCGGCCAGGTGACCCTTGAAGGCGGCGACCACGCCACGGCAGTAGCGGCCGAGAACGGTGGGCTGGTGCTCCTCCGCCTTGTCGCAGGCATCGAGGATCAGCGGAGCTGCATGCCTCGGGTCGTGGGCCAGCAGGCTGAGCGCGAGGTGGGTGAGGGCTCCGGCCACGTTGGTCGCCGACGCTCCGATCCGGGCGAGCTCGGGGTAGAGGTCGGCGACGGTGACGTCCGCCCGCTGCGCGGCCCGGGCCCAGGCGAGCTCCTGCCGTCCGCGGTCCGCCCCCGGGCCGGTGGACGCGCTCGCATCGTGCAGCCGGTAGGCGACGAGTCGGTCGGAGAGGTGGCGGTATCGGGCGAAGCCGGCGGTCTTGGACCAGTAGTCGTAGTCGCTGGCGAACGCTCGGTGGTACGGCCCGAACCGGTCGATGGTGCTGCGGCGTTGCAGCACCGTCGGGTGGCCGATCGGGTTGTGGGCCAGCAGCGTCCGTGCCATCGACCAGCGGTCGAG
Organism: Acidimicrobiales bacterium; assembly: GCA_020846295.1. Lineage (GTDB taxonomy): Bacteria > Actinomycetota > Acidimicrobiia > Acidimicrobiales > CAIXPF01 > CAIXPF01. Next base: position 7,823 of record JADLEF010000337.1, on the reverse strand, counting down.
CGGCGTGGGTTCGTTCCAGGCGGCCTCGAGGACTCGGCCGTCCGCGTCGATGGTCATCCCCGCCGTGTAGACGACGTCGACACGTTCGTCGGCGTCGAGCACGGCGCGCTGGCGGGCGATGCGCTCGGGGGCCGCGAGGTCGTCGGCGCCGAGGAAGGCGAGCGCGTCGGCGTCGGTGTGGGCCAGGATCTGTTGGTGCAGCAGGTCGAACCGGCCGTGCTGGCCGATGTTCTCCTGTCGGTACGCCTTGACCCGATCGTCCTGCTCCGCCAGCCTGCAGGCCAGGGGCCAGGTTCCGTCGGTCGAGCCATCGTCGAGGATGATCACCTCGATGTCGTCATCGGTCTGGGCAAGCGCAGAGTTGGTGGCGCTGCGCAGGTACCGCTCGCCGTTGTACACGGGCACGAAGAACGCGGTGCGCCCCGCGCGTCGGGACGTTCGGTCGTGGGCGGGGGCGTGCTCCCACGCCCGTCGCGGCAGCTCGAGCGCCGGGCCGCGGGGCTCGACCGCCTCGTTGATGCGGGTCCACAGCTCCTGCCACGTCGGCACGGCCGCGGCATCTACCGTCGGGAGCCCGTGCGGTTCCCAGCTCCGGCTGCGCTCGATCGGGGCCTGCTCGAGGCGGTGCAACAGGGTCTCCGGGTCGGTCACCGTGTCGCCATACCGGTTGGTCTGGTCGGTCCGGTCTGCGTTCGTGCCGCGGCTGTCGGTCGCGAGCGCGACCACTCGGGGGTTGCAGGCACGCGCCTCGAGCAGGCGCTGTTCGAGGCGGGTGGTACCGGTGGCGACCACCAGCCCGGCCCGGCCGAGCAGCGCGGCACGGTAGGCGAAGGGCCAACGTCCGTAGGCCGACCCGCGGCAGCTCGGCTCGTCGTCCCAGCTCGGGTGGAGGTAGCCCACGTTGAAACCCCGGCCGATCAGCGAGCGGGCGACGTCGACGGCGTCGGGCCGGCAAGGACCGTAGAACAGCACATCGGTGGTGGGGGCGGGGTGCGCGGCACCGAGCCCGAGCAGGGCGGCGTTGACGGCCAGGCCCGACGATACGGTGGCGTCGGCGATGACCGCTCGCACGCCGGCCGGTCCGGCACCGCCGGCACCTCCGACACCGCCGGCACCTCCGACACCGCCGGCACCTCCGGCACCGCCGGCACCTCCGGCACCGCCGATGGCGACGTGCACGTCGTGTCGGGCGCGGCTGCCGGTGACGGTCCAGGGGTGGGTCACCGCGACCGTGACGGCCTGCGCGGCCTCGGTCAGCGCCGTGATGGCCGCATCGATCCCGTCCGACTCGTTCGGGTGCTGACCCTCGAGGACTCGCACCACGAGGTGCGGGGCGTTCACCCGGAGTTGCCAGCGCAACGACGCGAGCGCGGTGTCGGGGTCGCGCACGGCGTCGGAGTCGGCGAGGAAGACCGTCCAGTCGATCGGTACCGAACGGACGAGGTGCGCCCATGGACGACGGCGCCCGTCGGCCACTCCGGGACCGACGAACAGCACCCGGCGGGCACCGGTGCCCGCGTCGCAGCCGTGCTCGCTCACGCTGCCCTCCCGTCGAGCGCCTTGCGGAGGGTCTCCGCGACGCGTTCCTGTTGGGACTGCGAGATGCCGGGGTACAACGGCAGGGAGAGCGCTCGGGCTGCGAGCGCCTCCGAGCGTGGGAAGCGCCGGCCTGCGTCGACGAAGCCCGCCATCGCCGGCTGGCGGTGCAGCGGGACCGGGTAGTGCACCCCGGCGCCGACGCCGGCCCGGTGCAGCGCGGCGAGCACCTCGTCGCGATCGTCGAGCTGCACCACGTAGAGGTGGAACACGTGCTCGTTGCCCGCCGCGGTGCTCGGCGGGACGATCCGCTCGTCATCGGCGAGCAGGGCGTCGTAGCGGGCGGCGGCATCGCGCCGCAGCTCGTTCCACGCACTCAGGCGCGCCAGCTTGGCCTGCAGCACGACCGCTTGCAGCGTGTCGAGCCGGGAGTTCCGCCCGATCCGCTCGTGCCGGTACTTCTCGCCGCTGCCATGGTTGCGCAGGCGGCGGACCGCATCGTCGAGCGCGGCATCGTCGGTGAGCACCGCGCCGGCATCGCCCGCGGCACCAAGGTTCTTGCCCGGGTAGAAGCTGGTCGCCGCCAGGTGGCCGACATGGCCGATGCCGTGGCCGTGGCGGCGTGCGCCCTGTGCCTGGGCCGCGTCCTCGAGCACGGTGACGGTGTCGGGCAGCTCGGCGGTGAGTTGCTCGACGAACGCCTGCTGGCCGTAGAGGTGTACCGGGATCACCGCGGCGGTGCGGGCGGTGCGGGCGGCGAGCGCCTGATCGATGTCGATCAGGTGGTAGTGCGGGTCGGCGTCCACGAGCACGGGCCGAGCGCCGGCGAGGACCACGGCTTCGGCGGTGGCGAAGAAGCTGTTCGCCGGCACGATGACCTCGTGGCCCCGGCCGACCCCGGCGGCGCGCAGCCCCAGTTCGAGGGCGTCCGTGCCGTTGGCCACGCCGGCGCAGTGGTCGGTTCCGCTGAACGCCGCGAAGGCGCGTTCGAAGCCGCCGACGGCGTCGCCGAGGACGTAGTCGCCCCGGCCGAGGGCGTCGAGCAGCTGCGGGACGAGCTCGTCGGCCACCGCCCGGTGCTGCCAGGCGAGATCGACGAGCGGGATCGGCGCCGAGGAGGGGGCGACGGGGTTCATGCCGTGGCCCGCAGGGTGCCGGACCGCTCGGACGAGCACGCCGCCAGCTCGCCGACGACGCGGTCGACGTCGGCGTCTGACAGCTCGTGGTGCAGCGGCAGGATCACGCAGCGGGCGGTGAGCCGCTCGGTGACCGGCAACGCCACGCCCGGGTGCCCGGCGTACGCCGGCTCGAGGTGGCTGGCCATGATGCCCCGGCGCAGCGAGATGCGACGCTCGGCCATGCGGCGCAGTACCTCGTCGCGGCTGAGCGGGAACCCGTCCATGAGCTCGACCAGGTACCCCTGGAAGTTCGTGGTGCCGCCCGGCGGGTCCTGCGGAGCGCGCACCGACGCCACGTCGGCCAGCCTTGCACCGTAGCGGGCGGCCAGCGCCCGACGGTGGGACACGATCTCGTCGAGCCGGCCCAGCTGCACCAGGCCGACCGCGGCGGCGATGTCGCTCAAGCGGAAGTTGAACCCGACCTCGAGGTACTGCTCGATCATCGGTTGCGCGGCGGCGTGGCGCTCCGCAGCGCCGATGCTCATGCCGTGCTGCCGGAGCCGCTCGAGCCGTCGGGCGAGGTCCGCGTCGTCGGTGGTGATCATGCCGCCCTCTCCGGTGGTGATCACCTTGCGCGGGTGCAGGGAGAACACGGCGGTGTTGCCGTGACCGCCGATGCTGCGCCCGCGGTAGGTGGAGCCGAGCGCGCAAGCGGCGTCCTCCACCAGCAGCAGCCCGGCGTCGGCGCAGTAACGGCCCAGCGCGTCGAGCTCCGCCGGCATGCCCGCCTGGTGCACGACCATCACCGCCGTGGTGGCGGGGGTTCGGGCGGCGTCCACGGTGGCGACGGTCAGGTTCTGGGTGATCGGGTCGACGTCGGCGAAGCGGACCGAAGCGCCGGCATGGCGAACCGCGTTGGCGGAGGCGATGAAGGACAGCGACGGCACGATGACCTCATCGCCCGGTCCGATGCCGCTCGCCGTCAGGGCGAGGTGCAGGCCGGCGGTGCAGGAGGACACCGCGACGGCGTGGCGAGCCCCGACCCGCTCGGCGAAGGCGGCTTCGAAGGCGCTGACCCGCGGCCCCTGGGCCACCCAACCGGAGGCGAGGACCTCGGCCACGGCTTCGGCCTCCTGCGGGCCGAAGCAGGGCTTCATCACCGCAAGAGGTGCGTCCGGGCCGGTCATGCTGCGCCCGCCGCGCCCGCTGGGGTACCGGTCGCCGTCGCTTCGTAGCGCCACCAGTCGACGAGGTCACGCAGCCCGGCATCGAGATCGATCTCGGTCGCGAAGCCGAGATCGCGTCGCGCCGCGTCGACCGCGGCCAGGCGACGGCGAACCGGGTTGACGGCGCGCTCCGGCCCGAACTGCACCGGCAGCTCGCTGCCCATGGCGCGCTGCAGCGCCCGGGCGAGCTCCAGCAGGGAGGTCTCCACGCCGGTGCCGACGTTGTACACACCCTCGTGGAGGCCGCAGGTCGCCGCGGCGAGGTTGGCCCGGGCGATGTCACGGACATGGACGAGGTCCACCGTCTGCGAGCCGTCGCCGAAGATGATCGGCGCCTCGCCGGCGGCGATGCGCTCCATCCAGCGGATGAGCACCTCGGTGTACTTGCCGTGGGTGTCCATCCGGGGGCCGTACACGTTGAAATAGCGCAACGCGGTGTACGAGAGGCCGCGCATGGCGCGGAAGCTGCGCAGCAGCCCCTCGAGGTACGCCTTCGACGCGCCGTAGATCGTGTCGTCGTTGTAGGGGTGGTGGCGCTCGTCGGTGGGGAACACCTCGGCCATGCCGTAGACGGAAGCGCTCGACGAGGCGACGATGTGCCCGACCCCGGCGTCGACCGCCGCCTCGATCACGTTGAACGAGCCGTCGGCCAGCACCTCGCGGGCGAGTCGCGGGTCCTCGGCGCACTGGGTGATGCGGATCGCAGCGAGGTGGAAGACGACATCGACGCCCTCCATCAGGTCGTGCACGAGCGTCCGGTCGCGGATGTCGCCCTCGATCAACTCGAGCTGCGCGGCGTCGAGCACCGGGGCGAGGTTGCGGCGGCTGCCCCTGGAGAGGTCGTCGATGATCACGATCCTGGAGGCGCCCTGGGTCACCAGCTGCTCGGCGATGTGGGAGCCGATCAGACCGGCCCCGCCGGTGAGCAGTGCGCGGACGCCGGACAGGTCCTGGCCTGCGGGCGCGTTCGTCGTCTTCGGATCTGTGGTCACCAGGCTCCTTCCAGGGAGATCTCTCGGCCGTGTTCGGCGAGGCTTCGGCTGGCGGCGTCGAGCACGCGCAGCACGCGCAGCCCTGCCCTGCCGTCGGTCAGCGGGGTACGCCGCTCTCGGATCGAACGCAGGAACTCAACCGCGACGCCGCGCAGCGCCTCGCCGTTCGACAGCGCGGGGGCGGACATGTCGCCGGTCCGGTAGGACACCCGCCGGGCGTCGGCGGTGGCCTGCAGGTCCACGCCGCGGTCGTACACCGACAACAGCTGGGCGGGGTTGAGGTCGTCCCACACCACCATCCGCCGCGAGCCACCCACGATCACGGTGCGAACCTTGATCGGCGACAACCAGTTGGCGTGCAGGTGGGCGATGGCGCCGTTGGACAGCCGCAGGTTGAGGTAGGCCACGCACGCCTTGCCGGCCCCGATCGGGTCCGAGCCCTGGGCCGACACCGCGATCGGCGCGACGTCGGGGGGCAGGATGTTCTCGAGGATCGACAGGTCGTGAGGCGCGAGGTCCCACAACACGTCGGCGTCGGGTTGGACCAGGCCGAGGTTGATGCGCACCGAGTCGATGAACTGCAACGAGCCGACCTCGCCGCTGTGCAGGAGCCGCCGCAGCTCCGACACCGCCGCGGTGTAGCAGTACGTGTGGTCGCACATCAGCACCAGCCCGGCCTGCTGGGCGAGCTCGACGAGCCGTTCGGCGTCGGCCACCTGCAGCGCGAGCGGCTTTTCCACCAACACGTGGCGACCTGCCCGCAGGCAACGTTCGACCAGCTCGGCGTGCGTACCGGCCGGGGTGGCGATCGCCACTGCGCTCACGCGGGGGTCGGCGAGCACGTCGTCGAGCGACGAGGTCACCGAGATGCTGCTGTAGCGGCCGACGACCTGCTGGGCCTTGGCCCGATCCAGGTCGCACACCCAGCGCAGGTCCATCTCCGGGACGGACGCAAGGTTTCGAACGAGGTTCGGTCCCCAATAGCCGGCCCCGATGACGGCGACGCCGAGCAGGTCCCGGCGCGCGGCGGCTTCGGCGTCACTGCCGGCGTCTCGGCCGGCGTCGATGAGGCCGGACGTGCCGTGTCGTTCGTTGAGCTCGAGCATCGAACGTCCTCCCTTCCGGTGATGGCGGTTGCCCTCCGTGGGTTATCGGTCTTGCGGCGCATGCCCTGAAGCGCGTGCGCTCGCCCGGAGAGGGCTTCGAGGTGGGAAGCCCCGGCGGGCTGCACCGTTCGGACGGATGCGGGAGCATTCCCTCCTCAATCCGGGCGATCCTGCTGCCGATACACCCAGGGGACCGGTCTGCGCAGCGGGCGGACCGGCGAGCGGAAGAGGTGTGCACGTGCGAGACCAGATGTTGGCGCTGATCCGGGCCGCGGTCGACGAGATCGGAGCCGAGCTCGATGAGGTGCTCGCCGCCGGCGCTGCCGAGCGGGGTGGGCCCGCTGCGATCGAAGCAGCGCCGCTGTACGGCGCGGAGGGGCCGCTCAGCTCGCTGGAACTGGTCAGCGTGCTGGTGGCGTTGGAACAGTCGATCGAGGATCGGTTCGGTCGCACCGTCAACCTGGCCGACGATCAGGCGATGTCGGAGGCGCACAGCCCGTTCCGCACGTTCGGCAGCCTGGCCGACCTCGCGCTCGACCGGCTCACGCAGCGATGACCGGCACCGCAGTGATCGGCACCGCGGCCGGCTCGACCGAAGCGTCGCCGGTCGGCGCCCTCGACGCGATGTCCTCCGATGCGTTGCCGGCGGCGGGTGAGCAGCCGGCCCCGAGTGCCATGCCGGCCGGTACGCCGGTGACGTTCATCACCGGTACCAGCAGCGGGATCGGCGATGCGCTGGCCCGCCACTACCTCGACGCCGGCCATCAAGTGGTCGGCCTGGCCCGCCGCGACGCATCGATCACCGACGACGGGTACCACCACATCCCCGGCGACGTGAGCGACGAGGATGTGGTGCGGGCGGCGTTCGCCGATGTACGCCGGCGGTTCGGTCGCCTGGACCACCTGGTCAACAACGCCGGTGTGGCGTCGATGAACCACGCGCTGCTGACCACCGGGCGCCGGATGGAGCAGCTACTGAAGGTCAACGCCGTCGGCTCGTTCCTGGCCTGCCGTGAGGCCGCCAAGCTGATGCAGCGGGCCCGCTACGGGCGCATCGTCAACTTCACCACCGTCGCCGTACCGCTCAGTCTGGAGGGTGAGGCGGCCTACGTCGCCTCGAAGTCGGCAGTGGAGGGCCTGACCCGAGTGCTGGCCCGCGAGCTGGCCGGCGTCGGCATCACCGTGAACGCCGTCGGCCCCACCCCGATCCCCACTGCGCTGATCGCCAAGGTCCCGGACGCCGCCATCGACGCGCTGGTGCGTCGTCAGCCGATCCCGCGCCTGGGTGACGTCGCCGACGTGGCCAACGTCGTGGACTTCTTCCTGGCCCGGCAGAGCGGCTTTGTCACCGGTCAGGTCCTGTACCTCGGAGGTGTGTCGTGACCGTCGCCGATCGCCCGTTGCGGTTCCTCTTCGAGCGCTGGTCCGCGGCAGCCGACCAGCCTGCCGTCGTGCACGACGGCACCGTGGTCACCTACGGCGCGCTGGCTGATGCGGTGGTCCGCTGGTCGGCCGAGCTGCGCGACGCAGGGGTGGCGCCGGGAGATGTCTGCGCCATCACCGCCGAGTTCGGGCTCGAGCCGGTCGCCGCGCTGCTCGCCGCCATCGACGCGTCGACCACGGTCGTGCCGTTGTCGCCGACGTTGGGGGAGCGGACCGAGTCCGTCCGAGCCATCGCCGCGGTGCAGTGGAACGTCGACCCCGACGCGGCGGCCGGCGCCCGGGTCACCCGGCGCAGCGACGCCACGGCTGCCGGGCCGCGCCACGCACTGCTGGACGAGGTGGCGCGCCGGGGTCATCCCGGGCTCATCCTCTTCTCCTCCGGTTCGACGGGCGAGTCGAAGG
>JADLEF010000336.1 GCA_020846295.1 Acidimicrobiales bacterium | reverse complement strand
CGCTCGGCGTCGAGCTCGATGCGTCGGGCAACGTCTACGTCGCCGGCAACTTCTGGGGCACCGTCGATTTCGACGGCGGCGCCGGGACCCAGGCGCTGGTCTCCAGCGGCACCTCCGACGGCTCGCCCGCCGCCAACATCTTCCTCGCCCGCTACGACGCCGACGGCAACCTGGTCCGCGTCGCCACCACCGGCGCCAGCACCGCCTACGAGGTCGTCAACGGCTTCGACGTCAACGCCGACGGCGAGGCGTGGATCGCCGGCAACTTCCGCGGCTCGGTCGATTTCGATCCCGGCCCGGCCGAGGTCGCGCGCATCAGCGAGGGCGTGCTGGTCGCGAACGACGACCTCTTCCTCGCCCGCTACGGCGCCGACGGCTCGCTGCAATGGGTGGTGACGCCGGTCGATTCGAGCCGCTCGGACGGCCTGACCTCGGTCGCGGTCGACGCCGCCGACAACGCCCATGTCGTCGGCCGGTTCAACGGCACGCTGGTGCTCGCCGCCGGCACCACCCTCACCTTCGCCAGCGCGGTCGAGCAGGCGGGCTTCATCGCGAAGTACGACGGCGCGGGCTCGCTCGCCTGGGCCTACGCCACCGACGAGCGGTCCTACCTGTACTCGGTCGCGACCGACGCCGCGGGCAACACCTTCGTCACCGGCGTCTACAAGGGCACGATCGACTTCGGCTTCGGGCCGGGGTCGGGGACGCTGGCCAACGCCAGCGGCCAGACCGATCTCTTCGTCGCCCGCTACGACGCCAATGGTTCGCTCGCCTGGGTGACCGGGACCGGTGCCAGTTCGGGCACCGAGGACGCCTACGACATCGCCGTCGACGGCAGCGGCAACGTCTTCATCACCGGCCGGGTCGACGGCAGCGTCGATTTCGATCCCTCGACCGCCGGCGTGGCGACCGTCGAGGGCCTCAACGGCGCCAGCATGTTCGTCGCCAAGTACGACAGCGCCGGCCAGTTCCAGTGGGTGACGACGCCGCAGACCAACCAGGTCGAGGATGTCGGCCTCGCGGTCGCGACCGACGGCGCCGGTGCCGCCTACGTCACCGGATACTTCCGCAGCACCGTCGACTTCGATCCCGGCGCCGGCACGGCGCGCCTCGTCGCCACCGGGTCGTCCGACCATTTCGTCGCCAAGTACAACGCCGGCGGCACCCTCGTCTGGGTCACCGGGCCGGGCGCGCCGTCCGGCGACGAGTCGGGCTTCGGCGTCGCCGCCGGCCCCTCCGGCAACGTCTTCGCGACCGGCTTCTTCTTCGGCACCGCCGACTTCGACCCGCGGCCCGACGTGACCCTGACGGAAGTGTCGGGCGACGACGTCTCGGACAACCAGTTCTTCCTCGCCCGCTACACCCCGGACGGGCTGCTGGGCCACCCCGAGACGACGATCGTCAGCGGCCCGTCGGGCGGTGTCTCGACCACCTCGGCCACCTTCGACTTCGCGTCGGACGCGCCGTCGGCGACCTTCCTCTACCGGCTCGACGGCGGCACGGCGACCGCCGCGACCGACCCGCTGACCCTGAGCGGGCTCGCCGACGGCGGGCACACGCTGCAGGTCTGGGCCACCGATTCCGTCGGCAACGCCGACCTCACCCCGGCGGTCCGCACCTGGACGATCGACAGCACCCCGCCCGACACCTCGTTCACCACGGCCCCCGCGGCCGGCGGCACGACCGGCCCGGTCGTCACGCTGGACTTCGCCGCGACCGAAGGCAGCGCCACCTTCGAGCTGAAGCTCGATTCCGGCACCTTCTCGCTCACCACCGATCCGCGCGTGCTCTCGGGACTGTCGGACGGCCAGCACACGGTCGAGGTGCGGGCGATCGATGCCGCCGGCAACGTCGACCAGACTCCGGCGACGCGGACCTGGACCATCGATGCGACGGCGCCCGACACCGAGATCGTCTCCGGCCCGGACAGCCTGACCGGCGCCACCAGCGCCAGCTTCGACCTGTCCTCGGAGATGGGCGCGACCTTCCAGTACAAGCTCGACAGCGGCGGCTACCAGTCGGCGACCGATCCCCTGAGCCTGACCGGCCTGTCGCAGGGCAAGCACACCCTGAGCGTGCGGGCGATCGACGCCTACGGCAATGCCGACACCACGCCCGCGACCTGGAACTGGACGATCGACGGCGTGCCGCCCGACACCGAGATCCTGTCCGGCCCGGACGGCGTCACCGGCTCGACCACCGCCACCTTCGACCTCTCGTCGGAGCCGGATGCGACCTTCGAGTACAAGCTCGACGACGGCGACTACCTGCCGGCGACCGACCCCCTGACCCTGACCGGGCTGTCGGACGGGGCGCACGTCCTGGCGGTGCGGGCGACGGACGCCGTGGGCAACGCCGACACCAGCCCCGCCACCTGGGAATGGGTGGTCGACCTGACGCCGCCCGGCGCCCCCACCGTCGCCGGCTTCGCCGACAACACCGGCGACCCGACCGACCGGCTGACCACCGATCGCACGCTGGCGGTCTTCGGCGAGGCCGAGCCCGGCGCCACGGTGCATGTCCGGCGCGACGGCACGGAGGTGGGCACGGCCACAGCCGACACCGCCGGCGGCTGGAGCTTCGACGACGGAGCGACGATGCTGGCGTTCGGGCGCCACGTCTACTCCGCCACCGCGGAGGACCCCTACGGCAACGAGGGTCCGCCGTCGGACGATCTGGCCGTGCTGGTCGCCGGCGGCAATCCGACCAACGGCGACGACGTCCTGGCCGGCAGCGATGCCGTGAACGCCATCGACGGCAAGAACGGCAACGACACGATCCATGGCGAGGGCGGCAACGACACGCTGAAGGGCGGCAACGGCAACGACAGCGTCCTCGGCGGCGACGGCGCCGACGCGCTCTGGGGCGGCAACGGCGAGGACGGGCTGGAGGGCGGCGACGGCGGCGACACGATCTTCGGCGAGAACGGCGGCGACCGGATCGCCGGCGGCGGCGGCACCGACCGTCTCGAGGGTGGCGCCGGCAGCGACCGCGTCGAGGGCGGCGACGGCGCCGACACGGTGTCGGGCGGCCTGGGGGACGACACCCTGGTCGGCGGCG
>JADLEF010000335.1 GCA_020846295.1 Acidimicrobiales bacterium | reverse complement strand
GGTGCGGGCCGACGCGGCGATCATGGACCGCAGCCTTCGCCGCTACGGTCCCTCCGTGTACGGCGCGGTCTCGATGGCCAACCTCGCCGAGGTGGAGCACCGGTGCGGCAACTGGGACGCCGCGCTCGCCCTGAGCGAGGCGGCGATGTCGCTCGGGGCGGATCTCGGTCACTCCTGGCATGCCTGCAGCTCCCCGATGGCCGCCGCCCACGTGTGCGCCGCCCGCGGCGACTGGGACGATGCCGAGCGGTATGTCACGGCGGTGTCGACTGCCGCCGTCCGCAACGGGGACGCGGCCAGCGCCGGGTACGCCCAGAGCGTGCAGGCCGCGCTGGCCTTCGCCCGCGGCGAGCTCGAGGCCACCGTCGACGCGGTGCCGGTCGGCGGTCGCTACGGGCCGCATGACGTGCCCGGCGTGTTCCCCTGCCGGTTGTTGCGCATCGACGCGTTGCTGGCGCTCGGCCGCCTGGAGGAGGCGGCCGATGCCATCGAGGTGCTCGAGTCCGCCGCAGGCCGGCGCTCGCATCGCAGCTCGCTGGCCGCCGCAGCCCGCCTGCGGGGCCAACTGGCGGCGGCCAGGGCCGACCGCGCCGCAGCGTCGGCCCACTTCGAGGCAGCGGCGGCGGGCTTCGGCGCCCTCGGGATGCCGTTCGAACTGGCCCGCACCGAGGCCGCGCACGGTGCGACGTTGCGCCGGGCGGGCAAGCGCCGCCAGGCACGCCTTCTGCTCACCCGGGCGGCGGTGGCGTTCTCCGCCCTCGGAGCCCGGCCCTACCTCGAGCCGGTACTGGCCGAGCTCGCCGCGCTGGGCGTGGCGCCCGCCGCCACCGCGGACCGCCCGCTGCGCGGCCTCACACCCCAGGAGCTTGCGGTGGCCCGGCTGGTGTACGAGGGTCGCAGCAACAAGGAGGTCGCTTCGGAGCTGTTCGTCAGCGTGAAGACGGTCGAGTTCCACCTGGGCAACGTGTACGCCAAGCTCGGGGTCCGCAGCCGAGCCCAGCTGACCCGGCTCCTCGCCGCGCCGGCGGGGTCCTGAGGCGGCGTCGTGGTGGTGCGCGTCGCCGAGCTCGACCGGTTGCGGCAGCACCTGCTCGAGGCGCGGGCCGGGCGGGGCGGCGCCGTGGTGCTGGTGGGCGAGGCGGGGGCGGGCAAGACCCGGCTGGCGCAGCGGCTGCAGGAGCACGCTGAACGGATCGAGCGGTTCCGCATCGCATCGGCCCGCGCCGTGCCGTCGGAGTCGGCGCTCACCTACGGCGGGCTGTACGACGCGGTGGAGCCGCTGCTCGGCGACCTCGGGCGGCTGACCGAGGCCCATCGCCGGGTGCTGCTCACCGCGCTCGGCTACGACCTCGGCCCACCGGTCGAGCCGCTGGCCCTTCGGGTGGCGATGCTCGGGCTCCTGGCCGCCGCCTCGGCCCGCCAGCCACTGCTGCTGGTGGTGGACGACGTGCACTGGCTGGACGCGGAGACCGCGTCGATCCTGCAGTTCTGCGCCCGCCGCCTGCGCCATGACCCGCTGCTGCTGGTGTTCACCATCCGCCCGGGTTTCGACCGCAGCGGCTTCGATGCGGCGGAGACCGTGGAGCTCGGCCCGCTGACGATGCCGGAGCGTCGGGTGCTCGTGCGGGAGGTCGCCGCCGGCATCCTCGATGACGGTGCGGTCGAGCGGATCGCCGCCTCCAGCGGGAACCCGCTGCTGTTGTGCGAGGCGGCCCGGGCCGCCGGTGGGGGCGGCCGGCGCGGCTCCTCGGCGTCGTTGCGGCCCGGCCCGGCGTCGGTCGGGACGTTGCCGCCGGTGTTCCATGGCCGCATCGCCGCGCTCGATGAGCGGGCCCGGCTCGCCCTGGCCGCGGCCGCGGTCGACGAGTCCGCGCCGGCGGCCATCCTCGACGTGGTGCTCGATGCGCTGGGGATCGAGCGGGCCGGGCTGGCGCCGGCGTTCGACGACGGACTGCGGCTGGGAGAGGGGCGGGGCGTGTTCTGCCACCCGCTGGCGGCCGTTGCGGCCATCGAGGGGGTGTCGACGGCCGTCCGGGCCGAGTTGCACGCCCACTTCGCCGAGGCGTGGGCGGCGGCCGGGGCGGCCGAGCGCGCGCTGCGTCATCGGGAGGCGGCCCGCGACCGGCCGGGTGTGGCGGACTACGTCCAGGTCGCCGACCGCGCCGCCCAGCGGGGTGCACCGGCGGTGGCCGCCGCGGCCTACCGGGAGGCCGCCCGCCTGGAGGGCGCGCCCGGCGAGCAGGCCAAGTTGCTGCTGCGCAGCGCCGAGGCGTACGCCAGGGCGGCCCGGCTGCAGGAGGCGGCGACGACGCTCGCCGAGCTCGACGGGCTCGACATCACCCGCGAGACGCTGTCCGACGCCGCGCTGCTCCGAGCGCAGGGCCTCATGTGGCGAGGCCAGCTCGCCGCCGCCCTCGAGCTGCTCATGACCTCCGCCGCGGAGGTCAGCGCGACGGACCCGTTCAAGGCGGTGCTCTACCTCACGGAAGTGACCAACCTCCACGTGATGATGGGTGACGGTCCATCGGCGCTCATCGCCGCCGAGCGGACAGTGGATGCCGGCCACGGGGGCGATCAGCTGTCGGCGGCCTTCTCGACGGCCACGCTGGGTCGCGTGTTGAGTCTCACCGGCGAGGGCCGGGTGGGCCGGAACGGGCTGCAGCTCATGGTGGCGACCTTGCCCGTCGTCATGAGCGTTCCCGGGGCCATGGCACTGTCGGGGACGGCGCAGGTGTTCGGGTGGCTCGAGGACTACTCGCGGGCCCGAGAGCTACTCGGACGCCTGGCGGAGCGGGGCTCGATACCGCTTCAGGAACGCCCGTTCGCGGATGCTTGCGAAGCGGATCTGCTGTGGCGAACAGGTCGGCTGTCGGCTTCGTTCGCGCATGCGTTGGAGGCTCTGGAGCTGGCGCAGGAGCTCGGCCACCACGCCGGCTACGAGCGCGCGACCGCCGCGCGCGCCGCAGCCCTGCTCGGCCGCAGTGACTGCGATCTCTTGGCGCAGAGTGCGCTCGAGCTCGCCGATCGTGCGGGTATTCGCTCGTTGGGTGGTACGGCCGCGGGCGCGCTGGCGTCGCTGGCCCTCGCCGCTGGCCGAGTCGACGATGCCGTGCGCTGGGCGCGCCGAGCAACCGGCTACGTCGTCGGCGGCGACCCCTGCATCATGCAGATCGAGCCCGAGTTGATCGAGGCGCTCGTGCAGCGGGGTGACGTGGCGGAGGCCCGGGTGGTCCATCGAGAGTTCCTGGACGCAGCGGAGCGCACACAGGGGCGATGGATCCGTGCCGCCGCCCTTCGCTGCGAGGGCCAGCTTCGCGCCGGCCAGGACGCGGACGCCGCCTTCGAGGAAGCGGCCACGTTGGCCGACGCCGAGCCTTCTCCGGTCGAGCAGGGCCGCACCTACCTGCGCTGGGGGGAGTCGTTGCTCGCCAGAGGGGCGCGGGTGCGGGCGGTGGACCGCTTGCAGCGCGCAGCAACGCTCTTCGAGCGGGCCGGCGCGCAACCGTGGTCCGATCACACCGACCGGGCGCTGCGTCGGGCAGGTCGGCCCCGCACGCCGGCGCCGCGCTTGGAGCTCAGCTCGCATGAACTGCAGATCGCCGCGCTCGTCGCCGACGGGCTGACCAACCGCCAGATCGCCGAGCGGCTCTACGTGAGCATCAAGACCGTCGAGTACCACCTCGGCAACATCTACCGACGGAACGGTCTGCGCTCGCGGGTCGCGTTGACCCGCGCCTTCCTGGACCCGGCCGGCGGCGACCCCGTCGGCCGCTGACGTCGGGCCGCCTCGCGAGCGGGCGCCCTGACATCAGCGGAACCGAGTGAGGCCCCTCCGCCTCAGCACACACTCCACCACGGCGCGCCCCTGCGGCGCACTAGGGGGATCCCCAGTCCCGCGGGAGTTGGGATATCTGCCCGATTCGGTCGGTTCCCGGGATCGCAGCGAATCGGCACCGATTCGGCGTGCGTCCGGGGGTTCCTTGTGTGCGGAAACCGACGAATCGGCCGATAGCCCAACGCTCTGACCAGGATGGTTGCATCACGCGATGCGCGTGCGGCGCAGGTTTGCGCACACAAGGGTGCACCGAGGGTGGCGCTACCGGCTCATCGACCACCCTCGACGCCTGGGAAGGCGCGACCGCGAGCAGACTGCGCGGTATGGACCACCGCTTGCGTCGCCTCGTGCGCTGACATCGGGGCCGCGTCCGACCGCCCCGCCAGCTCGCTCAACCGGTGGCCGTCACGGGTGCGGTGGTCACCGCTGGCGCCTGCCGCCGGGCCAGCATGGCCAGCACCGGAACCGAGCACAACGCTGCGCATCCGCCGGCGAAGATGCCCCACCCCTCCCCGAACCCGGCCACCACGACACCGACCAGCGGTCCGCCCATCGCCATCGACAGGTCGAAGAAGGCGGAGAACGTCGCCACCGCGTGGGTGCGCTCGCCGGCCGGCACCCGCGCCACCACCCAGGCGAGCAGGCCCGGGAAGATGGGCGCCACACCGCAGGCGAACACGACGACGCCGGCGTACAGCACCGGCGCCGACCTCGCGGCGGCCACCGTCCACAGTCCGGCCGCCAGAAGGCAGGCGGCGCCGGCCGCCACCGGTAGCGGACCGTATCGGTCCGGCAGCTTCGCCCCCGCCACCCGCAGGACGAAGATGAGCGTGGCGTAGGTGACGAACACGCTCCCCGGCGACGCCAGCTGCCGTTCGGTCACGTGCAACGTGATGAACGACACGAACCCGACGTAGCCGACGATGGCGAAGCCCAGGGCGACCCCGGGCAGCAGCGCGGTGCGGTGCACCCAGCCGCTCGGTGGCCCGGACGCCGTCGCCGAACGCACGTGCTCCGGCGTGGCCAAGCCGAAGGCCAGGCCCACCAGCACCAGCAGCGCCGACGTTGTCCACACCGCGCCGAAGCCGCCCCGCTCCCAGACCGCGTTGCCCAGCGCCGGGCCCACCGCAACGCCGATGAAGGTCGACCCGGAGAGGTAGGTCGCCGCCTCACCGCGCCGGTCATCGGGGGCGAGGTCCTGCGCGGCGGTGGCCAACCCGACGAAGGCCGCGGCCTCGAACACGCCGAACAGCAACCGCACGGCGAACGCCGCCACCAGCGACGATACCGCGTGGTATGCCAGCAGGGACAGCGCGACCCCGAGCATGCCGCCGAGGACGAGCGCCCGTCGCCCGTGCCGGTCCCCGATGCGCCCGCAGGTCGGTCGGGCCAGCGAGGAGGTGATCCCGTAGGCGCCGATGGCCAACCCGACCGCCACCCCG
>JADLEF010000474.1 GCA_020846295.1 Acidimicrobiales bacterium | reverse complement strand
GCGGCGGCCCGGAGCGCCGCCACCAGTCCTACGGCACCTGGATCCACCGCACCCGCGATGGCCGCCTCATCGATGTGGAGATCACCATCGCCGACCTCCAGTTCGATGGCCGCCCGGCCCGCATCGCCCTGGCACACGACATCACGGCGCGGCTGGAGGCTGGTCGCCAGCGCGACGACGCGCAGCGCAAGCTGCACGCGAGCGAGGCGCGCTACCGGGCGCTGTTCGAGAACTCACCGGACATGATCCTGCTGACGACAACCCAGGGACGGCTGCTGCAGGCCAATCCGGCCGCCTGCCAGGCCTTCGGCGTCGACGAGGCACATCTGCTCCGGCTCGGCCGCGCCGAGCTGGTGGACGAGAGCGACCCGCGCCTGGCACAGCTGCTGCTGGAGCGTGAGCGCCACGGCACGACGCGCGGCGAGATCAGCATGCGCCGGGTGGACGGCTCACCCATGCCGGTCGAACTCAGCAGCGCGGTCTTCCCCGGACCCAGTGGCGAACCGAAGGCCGTGCTGGTCCTGCGCGACATCAGCAGCCGGCTTGCGGCCGAGGCCCGTCTGCGCGACAGCGCGCGCGAATTCCGCACCCTGGCCGAACAATTGCCGGCCATCGTCTACCGGGCCCGCATGGACCCCCTGGGCCAGACGGACTATGTCAGCCCGCGCGTGGCCGAGCTGGGCTTCACCCCCGAGCAGTGGCGCGCCGACCCGAACCTGCTGTGGCAGGCCATCCACCCCGAGGACCTCGACCGGGTGCGCAGCGAGCTCCATGCCGCCTACGGTCACGGCGGGCGCGAGCTGCACACGGAGTTCCGCATGCGAGGCGCCGGCGGCGACTGGCGCTACCGCGCCGACCACTCGCAGCTCGTCGACCCCGAGGACGGACGGCCGCGGTTCCTGCTGGGATTCAACATGGACATGACCCAGGCGCGCCAGTCCGAGGCGGCGCTGCGCACCTACCAGCACGAACTCTCGCAGCTGACGCACCGGTTGCTGGAGCAGGAGCGCGTAACCTCGCACCACATCGCCCAGGCCCTGCACGACCACCTGGGCCAGAACCTGGCCGTGGCGCGGCTGCACCTGGACGCGGCCATCGTCCGCCACGGCGAACGGCTCGAACCCGACATACGCGGCGAGCTGCAGCGGCTCAGCGGCCAGCTCGACCAGGCCATCCGCGACGTGCGCCTGGTGCTGGGCGACCTGCGCCCGCCGATGCTCGAGG
>JADLEF010000334.1 GCA_020846295.1 Acidimicrobiales bacterium | reverse complement strand
CGGTGATGGGCTTGCCGTCAGCGGACAGACCCCACTTGTTCTCCTTGATCCGCTCCACGATGGCGGTGCGCTCCTCGGCCCACAGCGCCTCCCACTCCTCCATGTTCTGCGGCTCGTCCTTGGCCGCAGCGGCGGTCGTCGCCGTGCCGCCTTCCGCCGTCGTGGTCGACTGGAGGGCCTGGTTGATGCTCTTGTCGATCGTGTTCGCGGTCTCGGCCCCGCCGGAGCCACCACCGTCGTCGCCGCCACACGCTGCGCCGACGAGGCTCACCCCGACCAGCGCCGCCAGACAGACCCGGAACTGCCCTTTGCTCATGCACTCCCCTTGAATGACATCGGACACAAATTGTGCCCGGAGTCACATCATGGCACGAGACGTGACAGACCGCAGGTCAGGGCAGTGCGGTGTCGTTCAGAGCCGTTCGATGGTGGTGAGGACGAGCACGGCGCGTCCCTCTTCGCGGGAGGCGTCCCAATCGACGCGGCCACGGATGCGCCACTCGCCGTACTCGTCGGGGTCCACGAGCTGTTGCACCACCTCGCCGGTGGAGGCGTCGAAGCTGAACCAGCGGCGCTGGCGGGCGACCGGATCGGTGCGAAGCTCGTCGAACTCGTCGAAGTAGGGCGCCACCTGGTCGAGGGCTCCAGCCGGCAGACGGGAGGCGTCGCCACGGGCGAGGGCCTGCACCCAGGCGAAGGCGGCGTTGCGCACCAGGACCGCGAACGCCCGCCGGTTGGCGGTCACGTCATACTCGCCGGTTTCCTGCGCGGTCTGCACAGCGAGCTCCTCGGGGGTCAACTCGGGGTCCCGGAGGCGCTCCCACTCGTCGAGCAGCGAGGAGTCGACGCCACGGACGGTCTCGCCCAGCCACTCGGTGAGCTCGTCCACATCCTCGGTGGCGTGCCAGTCGGGCACGTTCTGCACGAGCGTCTTGTACACGTCCGACAGGTAACGCAGCAGCACGCCCTCCGACCGCTTCAGCCCGTAGTAGCCGACGTACTCCCGGAACGTCATCGACTCCTCGAACAACTCGCGGGCGACCGACTTGGGCCGCACGTTCTCGTCGCCGACCCAGGGATGGCGGGAGCGGAACCGGTTGAAGGCGTTGTAGAGCGGCTCGCGCAGCGGCTTCGGCCACTCGAGATCGGCGAGGATCGCCATGCGCTCCTCGTACTCGACGCCTTCGGACTTCAGCTTCTGGAGGACCTCTTGCTTGATGTGGTTCAGCTGCTGCTGGAGCACCACGGTCGGGTTCTCGAGCACGGATTCCACGACCGACAGCACGTCGAGCGGGTAGGTGTCCGCGTCGTGGTCGAGCAGTTCCAGCATCTCGAGCACGAACGGGGAGAGCGGCTGGTTGAGGCGGAACTCCTCCTGCAGGTCGAGGTTGACCCGGATGGTGCGACCGTACTGGTCGGGATGGTCGAGCTTCTCCAGCACCCCGGCGGCGAGCAGCGAGCGGTAGATGGCGATGGCGCGCCGGATGTGACGGCGTTGGGCCTTGCGGGGCTCGTCGTTGTGCAGCAGGAGGTCCTTCACCGCGGCGCAGCCGTCGCCGGGCCGGTCGAGCAGTTCCAGCAGCATGGCGTGGGTGACCGCGAAGCTGGACTGCAGCGGTTCGGGTCGGCCCTCGACGAGGCGGGTCATCGTGTCGCGGTTCCAGGCGGCGTACCCGAACTCGGGCGGCTTCTTCTTGACCAGCTTCTTCTTCTTGGACGGGTCGTCCTTGGCCTTGGCCTCCTGGCGGAGGTTCTCCACCACGTGCTCGGGGGCCTGCACCCAGACCGAGCCGGCCACGTCGAAACCCTGGCGGCCGGCGCGCCCGGCGATCTGTTGGAAGTCCCGGACCGACAGCACGCGGACCCGTTCGCCGTCGTACTTGCACAGCTGGGTGAACAGCACCGTACGGATCGGTACGTTGATGCCGACGCCGAGGGTGTCGGTGCCGCAGATGACCTTCAGCAGGCCCTGCTGCGCGAGCTTCTCGACGAGGAGGCGGTACTTCGGCAGCATGCCGGCGTGGTGCACGCCGATGCCGTGGTGCACGAAGCGGCGCAGGTCGTTGCCGAAGGGGGAATCGAAGCGGAAGCGGCCGATCGCCTCCTTGATGGCGCCCTTCTCCTCTTTGGACAGCATGTCGACCGACGTGAGGTTCTGGGCCGCTTCGGTGGCGTTGGCCTGGGTGAAGTGCACCAGGTAGGCGGGCGTTTTGTGGGCGGCGATGAGCTCGGCGATGGAGACGTGCAACGGCGTCTCGCGGTACTCGAAGTCGAGCGGGACGGGGCGGGGCGCGTTGCCGATGAGCACCGTGCGCCGCCCGGTGCGCTCGCTGAGGCTGGACTGCAGCACCCGGGTGTCGCCGAGGGTGGCGGACATGAGCAGGAAGCGGGTGCGGTGCAGTTCGAGCAGCGGCACCTGCCAGGCCCAGCCGCGTGTCCGGTCGGCGTAGTAGTGGAACTCGTCCATCACGACGTCGTCGGCGGGGGCCTCGGCGCCGTGGCGCAGGGCGAGGTTGGCGAGGATCTCCGCCGTGCAACAGATGATGGGGGCGTCGGGGTTGATGGCGGCGTCGCCCGTGATCATGCCGACGTTGTCCGAGCCGAGGTCCCGGCACAGGGCGAAGAACTTCTCGGACACGAGGGCCTTGATCGGCGCGCTGTACCAGCTGCGCTGGCCGCGTCCGAGGGCCATGAAGTGCGACGCCAGTGCGACGAGCGACTTCCCGGAGCCGGTCGGTGTGGCGAGGATCACGTTGTGGCCGGCGAACAGTTCGAGGATCGCCTCTTCCTGGTGGTCGTAGAGGGACAGGCCCCGGGCGCGGCAGAAGCCGAGGAAGCCGTCGAGCAGGTTGTCGGCGTCGGGGACGTCGGGCAGGAAGGCGGCGAGCGTGCCGTTGTCGATGCGGGCGTCAGCCACCGGGCTCGTCCGGGCGCTGCTCGCGGAGGAACTGCTCGAACTGGGCGGCGAGGTCTTCGCCGGACGGCAGGTCCTGGGCGAGGCGCCGGTCGCTCTGGTCCTCCAGGCGGCGGACGTAGGAGCCGACCTCGTCGTCGGCGGAGACCGCGGTGTCGACCTGGCGTTCCCAGGCTTCGGCGACGCGGACCAGTCCGGCGTGGGCGGTGGGGACGCCGGTGACGTGCTCGAGGTGGCGCAGCAGGGCGAGCGTGGCCTTGGGGTTGGGTGACGAGGCGACGTAGTGGGGGACCGAGACCCGCAGTGAGATCACGGGGATCTGCTCGTTGTCGAGCCGGTCGTGGAGCACGCCGATGAGCCCGGTGGGCCCCTGGTAGCTCGGGCGATCGAGCCCGAGGGTGGAGGCGAGCGCGGCGGTGGTGGAGCTGCCCTTGACCAGCGGGGGGCGCGAGTGGGGGACCGCGTCCGCGGTGGCGCCGAGGGTGATGACCAGCTCGGCGCCGGTGGTGCGGATGACCTCGATCAGATCCTGGGTGAAGCTCTGCCAGCGGAGGTGCGGCTCGATGCCGGCGAGGAGGACGAGATCGTGGCCGTGCTGGGGGAGGCGGGCGACCGAGCAGTCGTTTGCGGGCCAGTCGATGATCCGCTCGCCGTCGACCAGCTTCACCTCGGGGCGGCGCGCGGTGAAGTCGAAGTAGGGCTCGGGATCGATGCCGGCCACGTCATCGGCGTTGTAGTGGTTGGCGAGCCAGCGCACCGCGCCGGTGGCCGCCTCGGCGACGTCGAACCATCCCTCGAAGGCGAGGATGATGATCGGGCGCGTCAACGACGAGAAGTCGCGCCACACCACCGTCATCGTTGCTCCTTCCGACCGACCCGGCCGACGTCCGTCGAACCGGTGCCGCGCAGCCTACCTGTGCTCGACGGGGTCACGCGGTGAGGCGGTAGAGGTGTTCCAGGAGGGTGGGCTCGGCGCCTGGGTCGCCGCTGGCGAACGCGGGGCGGTGGTTGCGCAGCAGGTGTTTGAGCCGGGCGAGCTCGGCGGGTGGGTCGATGGGTCGGGGGAGGGGGTGGCGCTGCGCGATGTGCCGGCAGGTTGTGCAGGTGGGGGTGCTGGTCGGCTCGATGTCGAAGTGGCGGCGTACTGGTAGGGGTTGGGCGGTGGTGCCGCAGAGGGTTGGGCGGCGGCCTCGGTTGTCGGCGGGTCCGTCGGGTCTGAGGGCGTGGGTGACGGTGCGGCCGCGGCCGGGTTCGTAGCCGTGGGGGCTGGGTTGGGGTGTGGGCCGGTCTGGTCGGGTGGGGGGTTCGGGTGGGAAGGCGAGTTCGGTGGCGGGGAGGCGGTGGTGTTCGGCGCCGCGGCGTCGGGCTTCGTAGGCGCGTTGGCGGCAGGTTCGGGTGCAGTAGAGGGGGCGGCGGCCGAGTGGGTTGCGGGTGAAGGTGCGGGCGCAGCGTTCGCAGGCGTATCGGCCTCGTTCGAGTTGCATGTCGAACACCGTATGGGTGGGGTGTGACGGTTTAGGCGCTGTGGCGGCGCGGCTGCGGAAGGTGGCCGACCGGGTGCGTCTGGTGGGTAAGTTCACCTGCATCGAGTTTCTCCGGTGACGAAAAGGGGCTGCCGACGAAGCCTCAGCGCAGTCGGTCGCTCCCGGCGCCGCCGGGTTGCAGGCCGGCGGCCGTTCGGACGGGTCGTGCCTCCGGATCGGTGTGCCGCGAGGGATCGGCGCACCGGTCTGTCGCTCAGGCAGGCGGCTCCCAGTTGTCGGCGACGGGCCGGTCGGGCTCCGGTGCGATCAGCTGGCGCCCG
>JADLEF010000333.1 GCA_020846295.1 Acidimicrobiales bacterium | reverse complement strand
CCCAGCGCCTCCCGCAACGTCGGCAGCTTGGACACCAGGGTGAGCCGGTCGTCGAGGTTCAGCGTCGACATCGGACCGAGGTCGTAGCCCGGCCGGCGCAGGTAGGCCCGCACGGCGGCCAGCTTGACCGCACGCTCGGGTGGCAGCAACGCCTGCCACCCGCCGGCGCCCGACGCGGCCCGGTCGATCAGCACGTCGAGCCGCGCCTCGCTGCGCACCACCAGGCCGAGCACGGCCAGGCCGGCGACGGGCCGGTCGAGGTCCCGCCGGGTGATGACGCCGGCCACCGAGGTGCCGCCTCCCGGCGCCCGCAGCACCAGGAACGGCTGCTCCCGGAGGGCGCGCAGCACCGTCGACAGCGGCGCCGCGCTCGCCACCCACGCCCCGTCCGGCACGGGCCGGCACCGCGACGCGACCTCGGCGCCGGCCGGGGCATCGTCGAGCGCGGCCAGGTCGACCAGGCCGATGGCGCCGCCGCCGAGCGCCACGGGGGCGGTGTCGAACCCGTGGGCGCGCAACGCCCGCCGGGCGACGGTCGCCGTCGCGTCGGCGGGCAGGAGGAAGGCGTCGGAGCACAGGTCGGCGGCGGTGACCCGCCGGTCGAACAGCTCCAGGACGGGGTCGGTTCGGCCGGCGGAGGTGGTCACCGCGCTTCGCCGCGATGCCGAGGGACCGCTCCCGTGCGGGTGCGCAGCTCGGGCGGGACGGCCGGGATCGACGGCGGGGCGGGCGGGACGGGCGGCTCGATCATGCGAGCGAACTCGCCGGGATCGGTGCCGCCGCGGTCGAAGCGGAACGGCGGGTACTCGTCACGCATGAGCGCAACGTAGGCCAGCACCCGGTAGCACCAGCGGTTCATACCCATCAGCACGTCGAACACGCCGTCGGGGTAGCGACCGGTGGCCAGCAGCACGATGGCACCGGCCAGGGCGAGCAGCGTGATCAGACCGCCACCGGCGGCCATGCGCCAGGCCCCGTTGCCGCTGAAGCCGAGGCCACCGGCGAAGAGCGCGACGACCAGGTAGTGCGGGATCGCGAGCAGCCACCACTTCACCAGCACCAGCGGGCGGGACAGCCGCTCGGGGTAGTCGACGGCGAAGTCGGCGGGATAGCTCGGATCGGGCCGCAGTGCGAACGGCGGATACCGATCGGTACCGAAGGCGCTGAACACGTAGAACGAGACCCGCCACGTCCATCGCATCACGCCGGTGTTGAACTCGAAGATCGAACGGGGATACCGCCCGGTGAACAGGATGGCGAAGCCGGCGACGATGGTGAGCACCGTCACGGCGAGCCACAGGAAGGCCAACACGATCACGTGCGGCAGGACGAACAGCGGCTTCACCAACCAGAGCCACCGGCTCAGGTTGGGATCCAACTGACCGTTGAGTCGGGCCGGGTACGTACCGGCGGGCATGGTCGTGGGCGAGACATCGGACATGATGACCACCTCCGGCTCCACCCAACACCCGGGGCGGGGCGCGCCACCAGGGTGCAACGTCCCAACTCCGAGGCGGTTTGGCCCCGGACCGTGCGGGTATGCGCGTTGTGTTGCGAAACGTCACCGAACGCGTGGCCAACCCACGGGAGGATCGTCATGACGAACACCCAGCACGACATCAACACCCAGCACCACACCTACGTCGGCTCGAGCGTGGTGGACCGCCTCGGTGAACCGGTCGGAACCGTGAAGGACGTGGTGTTCGAGGAGGCGGATCTGACCCCGAGCTGGCTGGTGGTGAAGCCGGGGATGTTCCGCTCCCAGCACTACGTCCCGGCCCGCAACACCTACCGGACCGCGGGTGACGACGTGGTGATCCCCTACGACCGCGAGACCGTGCGCTCGGCGCCGAAGGCCCCGAGCACGGATCACGTGATCAGCCACGAGAACCGCCAGGAGCTCCTCCGCCACTACGGCCTGTGACCGTGCCGGGGCCGCGCCGCGGCCCCGGCACGGCACGGCACGGCACGCTCAGTCGATGAGCGCCTGGTAGGTCAGCGTTCGCATCTCGCGACGGATGGGGTACGTGGACGACGGCATCAGCTGGGCCAGCAACAGCACCACGAGGTCCTCCTGCCGGTCGACCCAGAACACGGTGGATGCGGCGCCGCCCCAGCCGTGGTCCCCGGGCGAGCCGATCACCGCCGCCTTGGCCGGATCGAGGGTGACCGAGACGCCCAAGCCGAACCCGATGCCCTCGTAGGACACCTCGGAGAACACCTTCTGGCCCATGGCGGCGAGGTCGACCCCACCGGGCAGGTGGTTGGTCGACAGGTACTCCACCGTCTTGCGGCCCAGGATGCGGCGACCGCCGAGCTCGCCGCGGTTGGCGAGCATCTGGGCGAAGCAGAAGTAGTCATGGGCGGTGGACACCAGCCCACCGCCGCCCGAAAGGAACGTCGGCGGCGTGAGGTACGTCGAGGTGGCAGGGGCGTCGAACAGCGCCAGTGGGTCCCGCGCGGTGCAGGCGTAGTTGGCGGCCAGGCGGTGCGCCTTGTCGGCCGGGACCCAAAAGCCGGTGTCGACCATACCGAGCGGTTCGAAGATGCGGTCGGTCAGGAACCGGTCCAACGGCTGCCCGGAGATGACCTCGCACAGGTGGCCCACCACATCGGTCGCCACCGAATAGCTCCACTTGGTGCCGGGCGAGAACAGCAGCGGCAGCTCGGACAGCTTGT
>JADLEF010000332.1 GCA_020846295.1 Acidimicrobiales bacterium | reverse complement strand
CGGTCCAGGCAGGCCTGCATGCACGCCTCGGCGTCCTCGGGTCGGCCGACGTGGGCGGGGAAGACGGCGACGTCCCCACCGGTGCCGGCGAGCTCCGCCGCAGTGGCCTCGAGCGTCTCGGCCTTGCGGGAGACGAGCATCACGTTCCCACCCGCCTCCACGTAGGCCTTGGCGATTCCCTTGCCGATGCCGCGCGATCCGCCGGTCACCACGGCGACCTTGCCATCCAGACGAAGTTCCAGGGCGGCGCAGCGTAGGTTCTGTCGCCGTGAGCTCGCCCATCGTCGCCGTGTCCCGCCAGATCCCCGCCCCGTCCGTCGAGCCGCTCACGCAGGCCGGCTTCGACGTGCGCTACCGCGACGTCGACTCGCCGTGTCCGCCGGAGGAGCTGCGGGCGTTGGTGGCGGAGGCGGACGGGCTGCTGTGCCTGCTGTCCGAACGGATCGACGGCGCGCTGCTGGCGGCCGGGCCGCGGTTGCGGATCGTGGCCAACATGGCGGTGGGCTACGACAACGTGGACGTGGACGCCTGCACGGCCCGCGGCGTGCAGGTCACCAACACGCCGGACGTGTTGACCGACGCCACCGCCGATCTCACCTGGGCTCTCATCCTGGCGGTGGCCCGGCGCATCGGCGAGGGCGAGCGGCTGGCTCGCACCGGCCGATGGGCCGGCTGGCGGCCCGGCGAACTGCTCGGTATGGGCCTCGACGGCAAGACGCTGGGGATCTTCGGGATGGGCAAGATCGGCGCCGCGGTCGCCCGGCGGGCGGTCGGGTTCGGGATGGCGGTGATCTACCACAACCGCCGGCCGGTGCCGGACAGCCCGGCGCAGTACGTCGGTCGTGACGAGTTGCTCCGCCGCGCCGATGTGCTGGTGCTCAACGCGCCGTCCACACCCGAGACCAGGCACACCATCGATGCCGCCGCGCTGGCCGCCATGAAGCCGACCGCGCTGCTGATCAACACCGCCCGGGGCCCGTTGGTGGACGAGGCCGCGCTGGTGGACGCGCTGCGCGCCGGTGGGATCGCGGGCGCCGGGCTGGACGTCTACGAAGCGGAGCCGGTGATCCATCCGGGCCTGTTGGAGCTCGACAACGCCGTGCTCCTGCCGCACCTCGGTTCGGCCACCCGCGAGGCGCGCGCGGCGATGGTGCAGCTCGCCTGCGACAACCTCGTCGCCGTGCTGGGCGGCGCCGCCCCGTTGACCCCGGTCAACCGAGCCGGCTGAGCTGCCGACGCGTTCCGTCCCGGCGCCGATACGTTTGGCGCCGATGCCGCGCCCATCGTTGCGTACCCTGCTCGCCCTCCTGGTCGCGCTCGCCATGCCTATCGGTATGGCAGGGGCCGGGGCGGCCCAGACCGCCGGGGGGACAGGAGCCGCGGCACGGCCGTCGGCGATGGTCGGACTCGGCGACAGCTACCTCTCCGGTGAGGCGGCCGGGCAGTACCTCGACGGCACGGACACGCCGGCGAACCAGTGCCATCGCTCGGCGGTGTCGCTGCTGGCCATGGCCAACCTCGGCCCGGCCGGACCGATGGTCGACGAGGTGCGCAACCTGGCCTGTTCGGGGGCGACCACCACCGCGGTGCGACCGACGGGCAGCTACGGTGAGCCGGCTCAGGTGACGCAGCTGCGCCAGGTGCTGGTCGAGCGGGACGTGACGGCCGTGGTGGTGTCCGTCGGCGGCAACGATCTGGGGTTCAGCGCCATCATCCGGGAATGCGTCGCCGCCTTCCTGCCGTTCGTGGATGACTGCAACGGGGCGGTCGCCGCCCGTCTGCCCGGCCAGCTGGCCGCCGTCGGCCCGCAGGTGGGTGCCGTCCTCGATGACGTGCACGCGGCGCTGGCCGAAGCCGGTTCCCCGGCGCAGGTGGTGTTGGTCTCCTACCCGTCGCCGGTGACGGAGCGGATCCGCTCGCCGTGGTTGCGGGCGCTGCAGGGCTGTCCGTTCACGTCGGCCGATCTGGCCTGGTCGCGCACCGGGCTGACGCCGTCCATCGCGTCGGCGTGGGCGGAGGTGGCGGTGGCGCACGACGCCCGCTTCCTCGATCTGAGCCGGGCGCTCGAGGGCCACGAGGTGTGCGCCGACGGGGCCACCTTCGACACGGAGTGGGCCAAGGGGATCTTCGTGAACACGGCGCAGATCCGCAACGGGCTGGGCGCCAACCTGGTGTCGCAATCCCTGCACCCCAACGCGGCCGGTCACGCGCAGCTGGGTCGGTGCCTGCGCCAGTTCCTCGGCCGGCCCGACGGCTCGGCCCAGTGCCTCGCCGATCCGAGCGACGGCGGCAACCTCGTCCCGGTGGCCACCGGTCTCGTGCCCGCCCCGACCACCACGGCGCCGACCGAGCCGACCGCGACGATCGAGCCGACGGCGACGATCGAGCCGACGGCGACGACCGAGCCGACGGCGACGACGTCCGAACCGTTGGTCTAGGCCTAGTGCTGCCGCGCGGAAGTCTCGCGCGTGTTGCCGGTGGTGAGGGGCTGGCCGGTGTAGGTCCAGGCGAAGGGTCCGGCGGTGGTGTTGTAGCGCTCGATGAAGGTCATCAGTTTGGTGACGAGG
>JADLEF010000331.1 GCA_020846295.1 Acidimicrobiales bacterium | reverse complement strand
GGCGGACCGGGCCGCGTTCTTCGTCCCTCCGCAGTGCGCCTACGTGGCGCAGGTGCCACGGCTGTTCGCCGAGTCCCTGGCCGACAACCTGGCGCTCGGCCACGCCCACGACGACGACGCCCTCCTCGACGCGCTGTCCCTGGCTGCGTTCGACGAGGATCTCGCCGCCATGCCCCACGGTCTGCACACGCTCATCGGGTCGCGCGGTGTGCGGCTGTCGGGCGGTCAGGCCCAGCGGGCGGCGGCGGCGAGAGCGTTCGTGCACCGACCGGAGCTGCTGGTGCTCGACGACTTGGCCAGCGCACTCGACGTCGACACCGAGATCGCCCTGTGGGACCGGCTGGCCGCCGCCGGGTGCACGATCCTCACCGCCACCAACCGCCCGACGGCCCTGCGCCGGGCCGACCGGGTGATCCGGCTCTAGGGCGCCTCGTAGCGGCGAGCGCCGTTCGCGATGCCGGCGGTGCCAAGATGCGTCGGTGCGCGTCCTGTTCCGGCTCCCCCTGGTGCGCAACCTGGCCGGGTACCGCCGCCGTTGGCTGCTCGACGACCTCGGGGCTGCGCTGGTGCTCACCACCCTGCTCATCCCCGCCGGCATGGGCTACGCGCAGGCGGCCGGCCTGCCCGCCGTCACCGGGCTGTACGCCACCATCTCGGCCCTGGTCGTCTACGCGTTGCTCGGCCCTTCCCGGGTGCTGGTCTACGGTCCCGACTCATCGCTGGCCGCGCTCATCGCGGCCGCCGTGCTGCCGCTGGCGGCCGGCGATGAAGGGCGGGCCGTGGTCCTGGCCGGGCTCCTGGCCGTGCTCACCGGCGCGTTGTGCCTGCTGGCCGGGGTGGCCCGGTTCGGGTTCCTGGCCGACCTGCTCAGCGCGCCGGTGCGGGTCGGGTACCTCAACGGCATCGCGGTGTCGGTCATCATCCGCCAGCTGGCGCCGTTGTACGGCGTCCGGTCCGAGGGCGGCAACCCCCTCACCATGCTGGGCGGTACGGTCGCCGCCGTGTTCGAGGGCGGGGCGCACGGACCGACGGTGCTCATCGGCGCGTTGTCGCTGGCCGGCATCGTGGCGGTGCGCCGCATCGCGCCGAAGGTGCCGGCCACGCTGCTCGCCATCGCGGTGCCCGCCGCCATCGGCGCAGTGATCGATCTGCCCGCCCGTGGGGTGGCCACGGTGGGTCGTCTGCCGCGCGGCCTGCCGTCGGTGGACTGGTCGCTGCTGCGCATCGACGATGTGGCCGCGCTGGCGGTGGCGGCCGTCGGCATCGCCTTCATCGCCTTTGCCGACACCAGCGTGCTGTCGCGAACGGTGGCGCTGCGCCGCAAGGACCACGTCGATCCGAACCACGAGCTGCTCGCCCTCGGCGCCACCAACGTGGTGGCCGGCCTCACCGGCGGGTTCGCCGTGTCCTCGAGCTCCAGCCGCACCCCGGTGGCCGAGGCGGCCGGTTCGCGCAGCCAGCTGACCGGGTTGTTCGGCGCCGCGAGCGTGGCGCTGGTGCTGCTGGTGGCACCGGCTGTCCTGCGCAATGTGCCCACCGCGTCGCTCGCCGCCGTGGTCATCATGGCGGCCGCCGGGCTGATCGACGTGCGCTCGTGGCAGCGCTGGGCGTCGGTGCGGCGCAACGAGCTGCTGCTATCGGTGGGGGCGTTCGCCGCCGTGGTGGCCCTCGGCGTGATCCCCGGCATCGCCCTGGCGATCGGGGTGTCGCTGTTGGAGTTCATGCGCCGGGCGTGGCGGCCGCACTCGGCGGTGCTGGTGCGGGTGGACGGGCTGAAGGGCTACCACGAGGCGGAGCGGCACCCGGAGGGCCGGGCGGTGCCGGGCCTGGTGCTCTACCGGTTCGATGCGCCGCTGTTCTTCGCCAACGCCGGGTTCTTCGTGGCCGATCTGTTGGCGCAGCTGCAGCCCGACACCCGCCAGGTCACCGTCACCGCCGAGCCGATCACCGACATCGACGCCACCGCGGCGGAGACGATCGGCACCCTGCTCGATGAGCTGGCCCGCCGTCAGGTGGTGCTCACCTTCGCCGAGCTGAAGGGCCACGTGCGCGACCAGCTCGACGCCTACGGTCTGGTCGAGCGGGTGGGCCGGTCGCGGTTCTCCCGCACCGTCGGCGAGGCGGTGAAGGACTACGTCCACACCCACGAGGTCGCCTGGCAGGACTGGGAGGACCGCTGACCCCACAGACCATGCCTACCCGGGACCTGACCAGACCGACCTCACCAGACCAGACCAGGCCCGGCCAGGCCCCACAAGGGGCCCGGGTGGGATGACGGCCCGCGGCGAGCGCCAGCGAGCCGCCCGCACGTCGGCGACCGACACTGATGGGAGCCGACCGACAAGCATCCAAACCCAAGACCCCCGACCATCGATCGCCCCGACGGGCCCGACGCCCCGCGCCAAGCCCTCACGAGCTCGTCGAGAATCCGACCGTCTACGGTCCGTTTCCAGACATCTCCGCAAGGCACTGACGACGGATCTCCGCCGGGCTCGAGTTCGTCCCCCGCGGACGCCCCGCCACGCCGACCACCACGTCACCGAACATACTATCTGGTATGGCTAGCGTGATGACCGAGTGACAGCTTCAGGCCCGCGCCCGCCACCGCCCGGAAACCCGTTCGACGCGCCCGCACCCGCTCCACCACACTCGGCGGCCGGCGGAACCTCGGGAGGCGGTGAAGCAGTTCGGCACGCTCGGCTCGGGCAACCACTTCTTCGAGGTGCGCCACACGCTGCACCAGGTCCTCAACGACAAGGGCACGTGAGCGGCGAGTAGACAGTCCGGCGTGGCTGAGACGACGTTGATCCAGAGCCGAGACGGTGTGCAGGTGGCCGTCACCGACCACGGCGGTGGCGGCCATCCCACCACGTTCGTGGCCGGCACCGGGCTGTGCGCCGGGATGTGGGAGCCGATCGTGGCCCGCCTGCCGGCCGATCGCTACCGCTGCCTGACCGTCGATCTGCGCGGTCACGGCGCCGCCGTGACCCCGCCCGAGGCCACGTTCCGCGACGAGGACCTCGTCGCCGACCTCACCGCGGTGGCGGAGGCGTTCGGCCTGCGTGGCGCGTGGGGCGTGGGCCATTCGATGGGCGGCG
>JADLEF010000330.1 GCA_020846295.1 Acidimicrobiales bacterium | reverse complement strand
CGCTCCATGGCGTACTTCACCGACTCGTTGACGCAGAACTGCGCCGCGCCCACGCCGGAGGCGGCCTGGCGGATGCGGTTCTCGTGCACGAACATGTTGGCCATCTCCAGGCCCTTGCCCTCGGCGCCGAGGATGCAGTCCGGCCCGCTCACCCGCACGTTGTCCAGCGTCAGCTCGGCGTGCTCGGAGGGCATGTTGAACGTCCACCACATGAAGTCCACGTTGAAGCCGGGGCTGTCGGTGGGCACCACGAAGCAGGTGATGCCGTTCGCCTCACCCGGCTTGCCCGACGTGCGGGCGAAGATCATGTCGTGGGTGGCGGTGTCGAGGCCGGTGTTGAACCGCTTCTTGCCGTTGATCACCCATTCGTCGCCGTCCTTGTAGGCGGTGGTCTCCAACCAGGTGGCATCCGAACCGTGATCGGGCTCGGTCAGCCCGAAGGCGAGGCGCATGTCCCCGGTGATCATCGGCTCGCACCACCTGCGCTGGTTCTCGGTGCCCACGTTGTGCACCATCAGCACGGTGGGGAAGTTGCCCACGATGGAGGACTCGTTCTGCAGGTCGTTGTGCAGCCCGAGCCCCTTGGCCGCCAGGTGCTCGCGGATGACCGCCATCCCGAGGTTCGACCCGCCCGACCCGCCGAGCTCGGTGGGCAGCGCCCAGCGCAGGAAGCCCGCCTTGTCGGCCCGGTTGCGCATCTCGCGCAGCAGGGCGTACCAGTCCGCCGTCGGCACGCCGCCCTCGTCCCAGTTCGTCCGGGCGTTCTCACGGCGGTGGTCGAAGAAGCGGATGTTGTCGTTCTCCTCCTCGAGCGGCTTGATCTCCTTCTCGATGAAGACGTCGATGTCTCGCAGGAGGTCCTGCAGCTCGGCAGGGATCTCGAAGTCCATGGATGGGCCCCCAACTCGGTGTGCGTGCCGGGAGCATAGACCGCAGTTGACTCGCGAGTCAGGTTTGGTGGTGGTGCCAGTTGGCGGCCATGGCGTACGCCTCGCGCTCCTGGGGGATGGCGAGGTAGGCGCGGCGGTGGCTGCGCAACCGGGCCATGTTGCGCGCATAGGCGGTGGCGTACTTCAAGAAGAAGAACAGCCGGCCCATCTCGGTGAACTGCCGCACGTGCACCAGCTCGTGGGCGATCAGCGTCGAACGGCCGTCCATCGGCTCGTCCCGGCGCAGGAAGATCAGCCGCCCCGACGTCATGCCGACGGCCCCCGGCGGCAGCACCGGGACCCGGACCAGGATGGCCCGACGCGCGACCCAGCGGGGGACCAGCGTGTAGCGGTCGAGCTCCTGGTCGCTGAGACGGCGGATGCGGGGGCGGTGAGGCATCAGGCTGGGCACGGGTCGAGGTCAACCCCGGGCGGGCGACCGCCACGAAGCCTAGCTGTGCCCGGCCGGGCCCGCGCCGTACCGCTTGGTACTGCTTGGTACCGCCGGCGGTGGCGCGGACCCGGATGGGGTCACATCGACTTCTCGGAGGCCACCTCGTACACCGTCAGGCTGCGCCCGGTGACCTTGAGCTCCTTGAGGGCCCGACCGAAGGTCTTGATGTGGTCGGCCTTCATGTGCGGGCCGAGGGCGGCCTCGGAGTCCCACTTCTCGAACAGGTGGACCACGCCCGGGTCGTTGATGTCGGGCGTGAAGCAGTAGGCGTGGCAGCCCTCCTCCTGCAGTGTGGGGGCCATGACGGCCTTGGCCGCCTCCAAGAACTTGTCCCGATCGGAGGGCTCCATGTTGAACGTACCGGCGATGACGATCATGGCCGGCACTCTAGGACCGATGCCCCCGCCGTGCTGCGGTGCGTGGCGCGGGGCGCCGGGTCAGCGGAGGCCGGGTGCGCCGGACGATCCGGGCGTTGCCGCCACCAGGTCGGCGAAGCAGCGCAACAGCTCGTGGGGGTGCTGCGGTACGGCGATGGCGTAGCCCTGCGCGGTGCCGATGCCGGCTTCGGCCAGCGCCCGCAGCGCAGTGCTGTCCCAGGCGCCCACCACGCCGATGCACAACCCGAAGTGGGCGGCGATGGTGGTCAGGCCGTGCAGCAGAACATACCCATTGGTGTGGTGAGCGATCGCTTCGGTGAGCTCGGCGCCCACCTTCACGCCGTTGACCGCGCCGACCTCGAAGGCGTCGAGGCAGGCGGCGCTACCGGTGAACGAATCGATCACCACGTTGATGCCCATGCGGCGGAACGTGACGAGGGTGTGGGCGAACAGCAGCGGGTCGAGGGCGAGTGTCGCCTCGCTGGTCTCGATGGTCAGCATCGACGCCGGCAGGCCGGCGGCGGCGAGGGCGTCGTTCACGTCGTGGATGGTGCTCGGCTGGCGCAGCGAGGTGGCGCCCACGTTGATGGTCACCGGCGTGGGCAGCCCCTGGCGGAACAGCGCGCTGGCGAAGGCGACGCTCTGCTGCAGCACGGCGCTGAACAGCTCGGCCTCGACGCCGCCGCGCTCCACCAGCGGCAACAGCTCGGCGCCGTTGAGCAGGCCCCGTTGGGGGTGCCGGAACCGGGCCAGCGCCTCGAGGCCGCACAGCTGGCCGTCCATGCAACGGGCGATGGGCTGGAAGTGCACCTCGACGCGGCCCTCGGCGAGGCCCATGCGCACGTCGTCCACGAGATCCGCCTCCGAGAGCGGCTCCGCGTCCTGGCCGGCCTGGTAGAGCACCACACCCTTGCGGTGCCGTTTGGCGTCGTACATGGCCACGTCGGCGGCGTGCAGCAGATCGGCGCGGCTGCTGCCGTGCTCGGGTTGCAGCGAGACGCCGCAGCTGGCGCCGACGTTCACCACCGCGGTCTCGAGCCGGAACGGCTCGGTCAGCGCGCTGGTGATCGTACGTCCGATGAGCACGGCCTCCTCGGGGCTGTTGACCGGTGCGACCGCACAGAACTCGTCGCCGCCCATGCGGGCGAACGCGACCTGCTCGGGCAGGCGGGCCCGCATGCGCTGGGCAACGCAGCGCAGCAGCTCGTCCCCGGCGGCGTGGCCGTAGGTGTCGTTGATGGCCTTGAACCCGTCGAGGTCGATGACCAGCACGGCATGGCGCACCATCGGTGCCACCAGCCGCCGGTCCAGCTGCTCGAAGAACGCCCGCCGGTTCGGCAGCTGGGTCAGCTCGTCGGTGTGGGCGCTGCGGGCGCGCTCGTGCAGGCGCCCCAGATCGCGAGCCGTCCACAGCGTGCGGGTCAGCGCCAGTCCGATGGTGACCCCGGCCAGTGCGGTGGTCAGCGGCGGGAGCGAGAACACCGGCACGCAGATCAGCAGCACCAGGGCCAGCAGCGCGCTGGCGGCGGGGATGGCGAGGTGGCGGTCGTGCATGGCGACGGACTGCACCGGCCGGCGGTAGCGACCCGGCGCCCAGGCGGCCAGCGCCATCACCGCGTAGCCGGCCAGGCTGGTCACCTCGTACCAGGGGCGACCGTCGACCGGACCGCGCTGCTCCTGGTGGATGCGCAGCACGTCGCCCACCGCGACCACGCCGACCGCCGCCATCAGCAGCCCGCTGGACCACGTGGGCCGGTACCGGCGGGGGGCGAGGCCGGCCAGCAGCATGACGACGAGCACGAGGTCGCCAAGGGGGTAGACGAGGGACAGGTTGACCGTCCAGTCGCCGCCGTCGCCGCCGACGAGCGCCGGCCCGAACACGCCGGTGGCGAAGCAGGCCGCCCCCAGGCCGACGGTCAACCCGTCGAGGCGGACCGACGGGTGGACCCGGCCGAGGCTGGTCTGGGTGAGCAGGAACACCGCGGCACCGAGCACGGCCAGCGCCGGCAGGGCGAACACGTCACGCCAGCCGGGTCCGCCGCCGACGTGGGCCACGTCGCCCAGCGCGAACGCGAACAGCGCACCCCACAGCTGCAACCCGAGGGCGGCGACGATGCACCACCACGCCCGGCGCGACTCCCGGTAGGTCAGCGCGCGCGCTGCCAGCAGGGCGACCGGGGCGGCGTGGCCCACGGTGGCGATGAGGCCGAGCCAGCGGGGCCGCCCATCGACGACGAACTGCCCGGCCACGACGAGCGCCACCGCGGCGAACATCACCGCGTGGCCGGCCTTGATGGCCAGCGCCAGATGCTCACGGCCACCGGTGGCGAACCAGCGCTCCACCCGCCCGTTCAGCGCGCTCGGCGAGCCCGACGACACCGTGTCGGCACCGGATCGGACCGACGCCTCAGCCGCCGAGCCGGCCGGATCGCCCGCTCCTTCGGCCCGTCCGCGGTCACCCCGACCACCGTCGCCCTTGCTGGGGCCTCCCGAGGGCGGCGGAGCCTGCTGAGGCGGCGTGTGCAGGGGGTTGGCGCCCAGGGCGCGCCCGGCGTCCAGCATGGCCTGTACGGCGGCGCGATCACCGAGATCGACGGCGGCGGCGGGACGGACCGGATCCATAGGTGACAGTCGAGTCGGCCGGTGGCCGCCCGCCATGGAGGTGACGATCGTCCTACGCCGTGCGGTTCATCCCCGCTGCAACCCGGGCGTACCGCTGCGCAGCAGCCACTGTGAGGTGGTCGTGATCCCGGACGCGGCATCGGTGGCGTCGGCCACGTGGCGGAACTGGAAGCGGGCCTCATCCCGTTCGAGCTCGGCGCGCAGGTAGCCGCGGTTGCGGGTGTTGGCCAGCTTCACGTGGGACAGCAGCGACATCCCGAGCTCGAACAGCGAGCCCAGGTCCGGGGCGAACACCGATGAGACCGACGCGGCCAAAAGCTCGCTGCCGTAGGTGACGCCGTCGACGGTGAGGTCGGCGGCGATCGAGCAGTGCAGGTCGCCGGTCAGGGCGACCAGGTTGGCCACGCCGGCGCGCTGCGAGGCGTCGAGCAGCCGGCGGCGGGCGCCGGGATAGCCGTCCCACTGGTCGAACAGCGTGGTCGGCCGGCGGCCCACCGGCACGGACAGGTCGGCCAGCGCGGTCTGGTTGCCGAGCACCGTCCAGATGGCGCCGTTGGCGGCGGCGCGGCCGAAGGCATCGGCCGCCCACCGCTCCTGCTCGACCCCGAGCATGGTGCGCGTGTCGTCGGCCAGCTCGTCGCACGCGTCGCCGGCACCGCCGCCGCACACCTGCGGGCTGCGAGCGCTGCGCCCGTCCAGCATGACGAGGTGCGCCAGGCGGCCCCAGGCGAGGTCGCGGTAGACGGCATAGGCGCTGCCCTCCGGCGGCGGCAGGCGGACCGGCTGGTTCTCCCACCACGCCTGGTACGCGGCCGCCCGGCGGGCGTCGAACCCGACGGGATCGGTGCCGTCGGCCGGGAGCGGACCGGCGTAGTTGTTCTGCACCTCGTGGTCGTCCCACACCACCACCCACGGGGCGGAGGCCTGGGCCGCCTGCAGGTCGGCGTCGCTGCGGTACAGCGCGTAGCGGCGGCGGTAGGAGGCGAGGTCGGCGGCCTCCTCGGCCGGGTGGGACCGCACGGTGCCTGCGCCAGCCGGGCCCTCGTAGATGAAATCGCCCAGCCACAGCACCACGTCGACCTGTTCGGCGGCGAGGTGGCGGTGGGCGACGTAGGTGCCGAACTCCCAGTGCTGGCACGAGCAGGCGGCCAGCACCAGCCGGGTCGGGTCGTGGTCGGCGCCGGGCGCGGTGCGGGTGCGGCCGACCGGCGAGGTCCACCCGCCGACCCGGAACCGGTAGAAGTACCACGCGTCCGGGGTCAGGGGGCCGGCCTCCACGTGCACGCTGTGGCCGTGAGCGGCCGCGGCCACCGCCCGGCCGGAGGCGGCGACCGCGCTGAAGCCCTCGTCGACGGCGACGTCCCACGCCAGCTCGACGTCGCGCTCGGCCAGCACCCCGAGCCCGCCATCCGCCGCGGTCGGGTCGGGGGCGAGCCGGCTCCACAGCACCACGGACTGCGGCCACGGGTCGCCCGAGGCGACGCCGAGACGGAACGGGTCTCCCGCCAGCCCGGGGTCGCCGGGGGCCTCGACCGCGGTGGCGGTCGCCGCCGCGGCGGCCTGCCGGCTGCCGGTGACCGTACCGCCCGGTTCGCCGCCACCCGGCGCGGACACGTCAGGTGACACCGATCCGGCCGATCCGGCCGATCCGCTACCAGCCCCCGTGCGACACCCGGCGAGCAGCGACGCCGCCGAGAGCCCGCCGGCGGCCAGCAACCACCGGCGCGTCACCAGCGGCGCCCCACCCGGATCGCTCGCCCGTCCCGCGCGCCCACCGGCACGCTCATCGTCCTGTCCGCCGCTCATCCACCACCGAGGGTATCGGCGAGCCGGTGGAGCAAGGCGGCTGCGTCCGCGGGGTTCGCCGCGTCGGCAGTGTCGAGGCGCTCGAGCGTGGTGAACACCTCGGTCCCCGCGGCGCGTCCCTGCAGGCTGCAGGTGAGGTAGCAGAACGGCCCGTCGAGATGGCGGGCGAGCACCTGCACCAGCCCGGCCTCGGCGTCCACGTAGGTGAGGTCCCCGATCAGCTCCATGGACTCGACCAGGGCCTCGAAGGTCTCCTCCGCCGGCGCGTCGACGAGCAGGCTGCCGTCCTCGTAGACCTCGACCCGAAGCGGCGCTCCCGGCCGGCGCGGCCCGCCGGCCGACCATACCGCGCCGGATGGCGGCGCAGGACGAGACGGCGGAGCGGTCCCGTCCGATGGTGCCGTGAGGGACGGCTCGGCCGGTTCCGTACCGTTCAGCACGGCATAGGCGTGGTTGACGGCCGCCATCCGGGCGTTGGCGTCGCGGGGCGCACCGGGCCGGTCCGGGTGCGTCCGGCGCGCCGCCTCCCGGTAGGCGGCGCGCAACTGCTCGGCGTCGTGGTCGGGTCCGAGCCCCAACACGGCGAGGGCTTCGTCGATGCGCATCGGTATGGTTCGCTCGATCGGGCGCGATCAGTTGAGGGTGAAGGCCACGGCCGCGCCGATGGGGATGACGATCCAACCGACCGCGGTCAGGATGATGGCGTAGAGGGCGAACTGGCGGGCCTGATCCCGCGGCGGACGCCCGCAGCGGCCGATGGTCTCCCACAGCGCGGCGAGGGGCTTCTCGACGGTCAGGCGGATGCGGCGACGCGCCACCGCGGCGCCCTGCAGGATGATCCACGAGGCCATCGCGAAGACCACGAAGGCGACCACGGTGGCGACGATGGCGAAGCTGCGGGTGGGCGAGACGGCGTCGAGCACCACCCGCCCGAGCGACGACACCGCGGCGCCGCCCACCACGACCGCCACGCTGGGCAGGCCGACGG
>JADLEF010000329.1 GCA_020846295.1 Acidimicrobiales bacterium | reverse complement strand
TGGCCGTCCTCGATGTACTTCTTGGCGTTGTCCCACGCACCACCGGCGTTGGACAGGTAGTTGGCCATGAGCTGACCGGTGAGGATGACCGCGGCGAGGAACGCGCCCAGCGAGGCGTAGCCGATGCCGAAGCCGATGATCACCGGGGTGAGCACGGCGAGCAGGGCCGGGGTGGCCAGCTCCCGCAGCGACGCGGCGGTGCAGATGTCGATGACCGGTCCGTAGTCGGGCTTGCGGGTGCCGGCCATGATCTGGCCGTCGGCGAACTGCCGGCGCACCTCCTGCACGACGACACCGGCGGTTCGGCCGACGGCGCGGATGGCCAGGGCCGAGAACATGAACGCCACCGAGCCGCCGATGAGCAGACCGATGAAGGTCTTCACGTCGGCCACGTTGATCTGGGTCTCGATGGCGTTGAAGATGTCCGACCCCTCGAGGGCCCTGCCCACGAAGCTGGCGTCCTTGCCGAAGGCGGCGATGTTGTCGTTGGTGTAGACGAGGCCGAGCTCGCTGGCGATGGTCTCGATGTAGCTGGCGAACAGCGCAACCGCGGCGATGACCGCCGAACCGATGGCGAAGCCCTTGGTGACGGCCTTGGTGGTGTTGCCCACCGCGTCGAGGGCGACCATGATCCGCTCGGGCTCTCCATGGAACTCACCGGACATCTCGGCGATGCCGGCGGCGTTGTCCGACACCGGACCGAAGGTGTCCTCGGCCACCACCACACCGGTGGTCGCCAGCATGCCCATACCGGTGAGTGCGACGAGGTACAGCGAGAACTGGATGTTGCCGCCGCCGAGGGCCAGGGCTGCACCCAGCGCGATGGCGATGGCGACGATGGCGTACACCGAGGACTCGAGCCCCGACGACGTACCGGACAGCACGACGGTGGCGGGGCCGGTGCGGGAGGACTCGGCGATCTCCTTCACCGGGCCGTACTCGGTACCGGTGAAGTACTCGGTCAGACGGCTGACCACCTGGGCCAGCACCAGACCGATGACGACAGCGCCGAAGCACTTCCAGCCGGCGTTGGTGCTCGTGCCGTCGAGCGCCTCGTTGCCCACGTAGACCAGCGACAGGATCAGGGTCCCGACGACGGTGAGGACGCCGGCGGTGAGGAAGCCGCGGTTGATGGGCTTGAGGGCGTTCGTCTCCCCCGGCTTGGCCCGCACGGCGAACACACCGGCGATCGAAGCCAGCACGCCGATGGCCCGGGCCGCCAGCGGGAAGACCAGGCCGAGCGCCGGGTTCATCCCGACCGAGTTGAACGCCGAGACGCCGAGGATGATCGAGGCGACGAGGGTCACCTCGTAGGACTCGAACAGGTCGGCGGCCATGCCGGCGCAGTCGCCCACGTTGTCGCCCACGTTGTCGGCGATGGTGGCGGGGTTGCGGGGGTCGTCCTCGGGGATGCCCGCCTCGACCTTGCCGACGAGGTCGGCGCCCACGTCGGCCGCCTTGGTGAAGATGCCGCCACCGACCCGGAGGAACAGCGCCAGCAGGGAGCCACCGAACCCGAAGCCGACCAGGATCGCGGACGACGTGTTCTGGAACAGCATGATGATCACGGTCGCGCCGAGCAGGCCCAGGCCGACGGTGAACATGCCGGCGATGCCGCCGGTGCGGAACGCCACCTTGAGCGCGGCGCCCATGGAGCCGGTCTTGGCCGCCGCTGCGGTGCGCACGTTGCCCCGGGTGGCGAGCGTCATGCCGATGTAGCCGGTGAGGCCCGACATCAAGCAGCCCATGATGAACGCGATCGTGCGGAACGCCCCCGACGCGGCCTGCGACAGGGCAACGCCACCGCCGGCCTCCTCCGGTTTCACCACCTTCACCGAGGTCACGAACACCACGATGGCGAGTGGCACCAGGATGATGCCGATGGTCTTGAACTGGCGCTTGAGGTAGGCCCAGGCCCCCTCCTGGATCGCCGAGGCGATCTCGATCATGCTCGGCGTGCCCTGGTCGGCGGCGAGCACGTCCTTCATCAGCAGGAAGCCGAC
Source organism: Acidimicrobiales bacterium (assembly GCA_020846295.1). Taxonomy (GTDB): domain Bacteria; phylum Actinomycetota; class Acidimicrobiia; order Acidimicrobiales; family CAIXPF01; genus CAIXPF01. Next base: position 13,001 of record JADLEF010000329.1, on the reverse strand, counting down.
GCCGATGGCGATCAGCGCCGTCACCGCCGAGGCGATGAGGACGAACCACTCACCTCCCGCCAGCGTGAAGGCCTGGTAGCCGCCTTCGGCGGCTAGGACGTTGTTCATGTGACGCTCATTCCCCTTTCGGACCACCCGTTCGGCCTGAGCAACCTCGGGCTCGTCGGGCGGGCGTCAGCATAGAAAACATGCCCGGACCAGGATAAACACTGTCCCTGACGGAATGAAAGACTCCTGAACGAGAGCTGAAAGACTCTTACGGAGCGCCGCAGCATCTGACCTGGGTGTTCGCCTGCGCCTAGATTGCGGGCGCGCCGGTGACGGTCGTCTCGTCCTGGGCACCGGTCGCCCGAAAAACCACCTGCCGGGAGGACTGTCCCCTTGAGTGCCGTTCCGTATGTCGCGCTGCTGACCGCCCTTGCCGGGCTGGGTCTGGCGGCCTTCTTCTTCCAGCTGGTGAAGAAGGCCAGTCCGGGCGATGCCCGCATGGTCGAGCTCATGGAAGCGATCCAGCAGGGAGCCCGGGCGTTCCTGCGCCGGGAGTACACCTGGGTCGCCGGGTTCGTGGTCGCCATGACCGTCCTGATCTTCATCTTCCTCGACTACGGCCGGCCCTGGGGGGCCATCGCCTACGTCACCGGGGCGATCGCCTCGGCGCTCGCCGGCTTCGTCGGCATGACCGTCGCCACCCTGGCCAACGCCCGCACCGCCGAGGCGGCCAAGACCGGTCCGCAGCTGGCGCTGCCGCTGGCCTTCCGTGGCGGCGCGGTCATGGGCTTCACCGTCGCCGGGCTCGGCCTGGCCGGCTTGTCGCTGTCGTACCTGGTGTACGTGGTGTGGCTGAAGGTCGACGATCCCTTCGACGTGCTCACCGCCTTCGCCCTCGGCGGCAGCTCCATCGCCCTGTTCTCCCGTGTCGGTGGCGGCATCTACACCAAGGCCGCCGACGTGGGCGCCGACCTCGTCGGCAAGGTCGAGGCGGGCATCCCCGAGGACGACCCCCGCAACCCCGCCACCATCGCCGACAACGTGGGCGACAACGTGGGCGACGTCGCCGGCATGGGTGCCGACCTCTTCGAGAGCTACGTCGGCTCGATCATCGCCCCCATCGCGCTGGCGGCGTTCATCCCCGCCATCGTGTTCGACGATGCGCCCGAGTTCTTCGTGTTCCCGCTGGCCATCGCCGCGGTGGGCATGATCGCTTCCATCATCGGCGCCTTCACCGTGCGCTCCTCGGGCAGCGCCAAGGTGCACGACCTGTCCAAGGCGTTGCACATGGGCACCAACGTGGCCGCCCTCATCACCATCGTCGGCACCGTGGTGCTCGGCCTCGTGTTCTTCAACACCGACGACGTCGGCGGCGTGCCGATCGACAACTGGTGGGGCCTGCCCCTCGCCGTCATCGGTGGCCTCGTGGTCGGCTACGCCATCGGCAAGGTCGCCGAGATCTGGACCTCCGACGAGTTCAAGCCGGTCAAGAACATCGCCCGCCAGGCCGAGACCGGCCCGGCCACCGTCGTGCTGAGCGGCATCTCCGCCGGCATGATCTCCGTCGCCGCCTCGGTCGTGCTTGTCTGCGCCGGCATCGGCATCGCCTACTGGGGCGGCGAGCAGCTCTCCGAGGGCCTCGGCATCTACGGCATCGCCGTCGCCGCCATCGGCATGCTGGCCACCACCGGCGTAGTCGTCTCGGTCGACGCCTACGGTCCCATCGCCGACAACGCCGGCGGCATCGCCGAGATGGCCCACCTCGACCCCAAGGTCCGCGAGGTCACCGACTCGCTCGACTCGCTGGGCAACACCACGGCCGCGGTGGCCAAGGGCTTCGCCGTCGGCTCCGCCGCCCTCACCGCCCTGGCCCTGTTCAAGGCGTTCGAGGCCTCGCTGCTGCGCGAAGGGCACATCCTCAGCCTCGACGTCGGCAAGGTCGAGGTCTTCATCGGGCTCTTCCTCGGCACCATGCTCCCGTTCCTGTTCGCCTCGTTGACCATCGATGCGGTGGGCCGCGCTGCGTACAAGATGATCGAGGAGGTCCGCCGGCAGTTCCGTGACATCCCGGGCCTGCGGGAGGGCAAGGAGGGCGTCGTGCCCGACTACGCCCGCTGCGTGGACATCTCCACGGGCGCTGCGCTCAAGGAGATGCTGATCCCCGGTGCGCTCGCCATCGTCGTCCCGCTGGCGCTCGGGTTCATCGACGTCGACGCCCTCGGCGGCTTCCTGGCCGGCGCACTGGTCACCGGCTTCGCCCTGGCCATCTTCATGGCCAACGCCGGCGGCGCCTGGGACAACGCCAAGAAGTACATCGAGGCGGGCGCCCACGGCGGCAAGGGTTCCGAGCCGCACAAGGCCGCCGTCGTCGGCGACACCGTGGGCGACCCGTTCAAGGACACGTCCGGACCGGCCATGAACATCCTCATCAAGGTCATGACCATCGTGTCGCTCATCTTCGCCACAGCGTTCGTCTGAGCTGACGTTCCCTTCCGATGAGCACCACCGAAGCCCCCGACGCCCAGGCGCGTTGGGGGGACTCCGAACGATTCGTGCCCACCAAGGTGGTCCAGCCCATCCAGCGGCTCCTGGCTCAGGAGACCGCGGGTGGGGTGGCCATGCTGGTGGCGGCGATCGTCGCTCTCATCTGGGCCAACTCGCCGTTGCACGAGTCGTACTTCCGGCTGTGGGAGTCACCGTTCGAGCTCGCCTTCGGTGAGAGCGGGCCCTTCCACATCCACCTGACGCTGCAAGAGTTCGTCAACGACGTGCTGATGACGATCTTCTTCTACCTGGCGGCGTTGGAGATCAAGCACGAGCTGGTGCACGGCAGCTTCCGGGACAAGCGGGCGGCGGCGCTGCCGGCGATGGCGGCGCTGGGCGGCATGATCGTGCCCGCGCTGGTGTACTTCGCCCTCAACGCCGGCGGCGAGGCGTCCGGCGGTTGGGGCATCCCCATGGCCACCGACATCGCCTTCGCGGTGGCGGTGGTGACGCTGCTGGGCAAGCGGGTGCCGCTCGCCGCCCGGGCGTTCCTGCTCACGCTGGCCGTCGCCGATGACATCGGCGGCATCGTGGTGATCGCCATCTTCTATTCGAAGGGCCTGCAGTTCACCTGGCTCGCAGCGGCGTTCCTGGCCTTCGTCGGCGCCTACCTCGCCCAGCGGCTGCACATCCGCTCCTACGCGCCGTACCTCCTGCTCGGGGTGGCGGCGTGGTTCTGCCTGCACGAGTCGGGCGTGCACGCCACCATCTCCGGTGTCGTGCTCGGGCTGCTCACCCCGGCCAACCCGTTCTACTCGCCGCACCGCTTCGCCGAGCGGGCCCAGCCCCTGGTGGACAGGGTGGCGGCCAGCGTGGCGGACCACCACGTCGACGACGACGAACAGGCGGGCAACGACACCGGCCTGCGCGACCTCACCCGGCTCAGCGTCGAGACGATGTCGCCGCTCGAGCGGCACCTCGCCTGGGCGGGGCCGTGGGTGGCGTTCGTGATCGTGCCCATCTTCGCCCTGGCCAACGCCGGCGTCCGAGTGGTCGGTGGCGGTTTCGGCAACCCCATCACCGATGTGGTCGTGCTGGGCCCGGCCCTCGGCCTGCTGATCGGCAAGACGATCGGCATCTCCATCGCGTCGTACGCGGCGGTGAAGGCCGGCATCGGCAAGCTGCCCGAGGGGGTGACGTGGCCGATGATCGGCGGGTTGGCAACGATCGGCGGCGTGGGGTTCACGGTGGCGCTGTTCATCACCAGCCTCGCCTTCGACGACCCCGGCATCACCGACCGGGCCAAGCTCGGCGTGCTCATCGGCTCGCTGGTGTCCGGTGTCGTCGGCTACCTGGTGCTGCGCCTGGCCGCCGGCCGGGCGAACGCGGAGACCGCCTGACACATCGGCGCCCGACGTCGGGGTCCGACGCGGGTGCGGCGCCTCGGGGCGAATCGTCATCGATTCGCCCCGAGGCGGCGCTCAGCGGACCAGCCAGTCCCCGGGCAACCCCGCCGGGCTGTCGCCCCACAGCCGCAGCGCATAGCGACGCATGCCGTTGAGCCAGCGGTCGTAGTCGGTCGCCTTGCGCTCGAAGTAGGTCGCCACCTCCGGGTGGGGCAGGACGAGGAAGCGCTCGTTGGCCACCGCGTCGAGGCAGGCGTCGGCGACGACGGTCGCCGACAGCACCCCGTCACCGCCCGCCTGGCCGCCGGCGCCCTTGACCGCATCGTCGTCGTCGAAGCTGGCCAGGATGTTCGTGGCCACCGCCTGAGGGCACAGCACCGACACCCGGATCCCCTGATGGTGGTGGTTGATGGCCAGCCATTCGGCCAACGCCACCGCTGCGTGCTTGGTCACCGCGTAGATCACCGAGTCCATCTGGGTCAGCAGGCCCGCCGCCGAGGCGGTGTTGAGCAGGTAGCCCTCGCCCCGCTCGATCATCGAGGGCAGCACGGCCCGAGCGGCGTACACGTGGGCCATGGTGTGCACCTGCCACATCCGCTCGAAGTCCGCGTTGGACAGCTCCACACCGCCGCGCTTGCCGTAGCCCGCGTTGGACACGAACAGATCGATGGCGCCGTGCGCGTCGATCGTGGCGTTCACGAGCGCCTTGACCGCCGCCTCGTCGGCGACGTCGAGGCCCACGCCGCTTGCCCGTTCACCGAGGCGCTCGGCCACCGCGGCGGCCCGATCGGCGGCGAGGTCGGCCACCACCACATGGCGCGCGCCGCCGGCGATGCTGCGCTCGGCGAGCGCCTCACCGATGCCGCTGCCGCCCCCGGTCACCACCACGATCCTGTTGTTGATCTCCATGACACGGCATCGTAGGCACCGGGGTGTCGACGCGAAGCCGGCGACGGCGACGGACTCCGGCCCGGCCGGCGGCCGTCGGCCGATTGACGCGCTTGCGCCCTCTGGTTGAACGGGCCGGGCAACCCTGCCGATAGTGCAGCGAGGGCGGTCGCCGACGGCGCCGCTTTGCCCACAGGAGACCGCTTGACCATGACCGTGCTGCAGCGCCTCAAGGCCCAGACCTCGTCGACGTCGTCCGCGACAGGACTCGACGGGTGGCTGGCCGCGGTCAGCCCGGCCCTCAACAGCCTGAGCGCCAACGTGTTCATCGCCAGCGCCGAGTTGCAGGTCGCCTTCGCCAACCGCGCCGCGCAGCAGACGCTGCGCCAGATCGGTCCGGAGATCCACCGGGTGTTCGGGGTCACCGTGGAGGAGATCCTCGGCGGCTCCATCCACCGCTTCCACCGCGACCCCGCCCGGGTCGAGCGGGTGTTGCGCGAAGAGGGGTTCACCATGCCCCACAAGGCCGACTTCGCCTTCGGCGCGGTGAAGCTGCGCACCCACATCGACAAGCTGCGCCTGCCGTTCGGCCACGTCTTCATCGTCACCTGGCAGGACATCAGCTTCGTGTCGCGGTCCGAGGACGCCATCAACCAGCTCAACGGGGACCTCACCTCTGCTGCCGCCTCGGTGGAGCAGCTCGGCGAGAGCATCCACATCATCGCCCGCAGTGCCGGCGAGGCGGCCGACGTCGCCAGCCGCGCCGTCGGCGCGTGCCAGTCGATGACGAGCGGGGTCGAGTCGCTGAACGCGGTAGGAGCGGCCATCTCCAAGGCGGTGGAGGCGATCAAAGCGGTCGCCGACCAGACGCAGCTGCTCGCCCTCAACGCCACCATCGAATCGGCCCGCGCCGGCGAGGCGGGCCGCGGCTTCGCCGTCGTCGCCAGCGAGGTGAAGGAGCTCGCCGTCGACACGGTGGCCGTCACCCAGGACATCTCCTCCAAGATCGACGAGATCACGACCTACGTGCGCCAGGTCAGCGATTCCATCGCCGGGATCACCGACGTCATCGACAAGGTGAACGAGAGCCAGTCCAGCATCGCTTCCGCCGTCGACGAGCAGTCAGCGGTCTCGAGCACCATCGCCCGGCAGCTCGCCGACGCGGTCGCCAACTCCCGCGCCGTCCGCCTCACCGAACCGTGATGATCGAGGGCCTCTCGACGGCGGCGGAGCCTACGATGCGCCCATGAGCGCATCGAGCGAGGTCACGGAAACACCCGACGGCATCGACACCGCCGCGGTCACCGCCTGGATCACCGAGCACACCCACTCGCGCTTCACGGGGCCGTTGCAGTTCGAGAAGCTGCCGGGCGGGCACTCGAACTTCACCTACAAGGTGCTCGACGCCACAGGCGGGTCCTTCGTGCTGCGGCGGCCACCGCTGGGCGAGCTCCTGCCGTCGGCGCACGACATGGCACGCGAGTACACGATCATCTCCGCGCTGTGGCCCACGCCGGTGCCGGTCCCCGAGCCGATCGCCTTCTGCGAGGATCCGGCGATCACGGGGGCGCGCTTCTACTGCATGGGCCTCGTGGACGGGAAAAGCCTCTACGAGGCGGCCGACGTGCAGGCGCAGGTGCCGCAGGACCGCCGCCGGGACCTCAGCTTCAGCTTCATCGACGTCCTGGCCGACCTGCACGCCCTCGACCCCGACGAGATCGGCCTCGGCGACCTCGGCCGCAAGGACGCCTACGTCGCCCGGCAGCTCAAGCGGTGGTTCGCGTCCTGGAACGCATCGCAGACGCCGGACGTGGCCGGCCTCGGCGAGGTGGCGGAGCTGCACGACGAGTTGGTGGCCCGCCTGCCCGAGCAGGGCCCGGCCCGGCTCGTGCACGGCGACTACGGGCTGCACAACTGCCTGTCGGCCCGGGGCGGGTTCATCGCCGCAGTGGTCGATTGGGAGATCTCGACGCTGGGCGATCCGCTGGCCGACCTGGCCTATGCGCTCAACAGCTGGATCGGGCCCGAGGACCCGCCGCCGGTGAAACCGGACGTGCCGACCCTCGAGCCCGGCTTCGCCCGGCGAGCCGAGCTGGTCGAGCGCTATGCGGCGCGCACCGGCGCCGACCTGTCGCAGCTCCCCTACTACTCGGCGTTCAACCACTGGAAGACGTTCTGCATCCTGCAGGGCGTGTACGCGCGCTACCTGCAGGGGCAGAAGTCGTCCGAGGGGGTGGATCTGCCGCAGCTCGCGCAGCGACGGGACCATGCGCTGATGCTGGCGCGCACGACCCTCGAGGGCGCCCGCTAGACGTCGGGTGCACGCCGGCGGGCAGCGCCGTCGATCAGGGCTGCGACAACGGGAGGTAGTACGCCCGCAGCGGCGGGAACCCGTTGAACGCCACGGCCGAATAGGTCGTGGTGTAGGCGCCCGTGGAGATCAGCTCGACCAGATCGCCGGCGGCGAGCGCCATCGGGAGCTGGTACTTGAACTCCTCGTAGAGCACGTCGGCGCTGTCGCAGGTGGGGCCGGCGATGACGACGGGGCCGATGGCGGCGTCGTCGGCGTGGGGGGTGCGGATGGGGTACTTGATCGCTTCGCCGAGGCACTCGGCGAGGCCCCCGAACAGACCGACGTCGAGGTAGACCCAGCGGTGCTGGTCGTGGATCGACTTGCGGGCGACGAGGACGACCTCGGTCTGGATCACGCCGGCGTCGGCGACGAGGTAGCGGCCGGGCTCGGCCATCAGCCGGGGAGGGTTGGGCCCGAAGAGCTCGTCGATGGCGGCCTGGATGGCGGCGCCGTAGTCCTCCGGGCTGGGCACGCCTGCGAGGTAGGTGCCCGGGAACCCACCGCCGATGTTGATGGCATCCAGCCTGTGGCCGGCTTCGGCCAGGGGAGCGCTGATCTGTTCGGCGACGGTGGTGAGTGCGGCGCGGTAGGCGCCGGGGTTGCGTTGCTGCGAGCCGACGTGGAAGCAGACCCCGAGGCTGAACCCCTCGTCGGCCGCATTGATCAGCAGCTCGACGGCCTGGTCGACGTCGCAACCGAACTTGCGGGACAGCGGCCAGTCGGCGCCGGCGCCGTCGCAGAGGATGCGGCAGAGGACGAGGACCTCGGGAGGGTCGATGCTCCCCGAGCGCGACTTCACCACGTCGGCGATCTTGGCCAGCTCCTCCATGGCGTCGAAGGAGAAGATGCGCACGCCGCGGTCCATCGCGTACTCGATGTCGCGACGCTTCTTCATCGTGTTGCCGTAGGAGAGCTGCGAGGGGCGGGCGCCGGCGGCGAGCGCCATGTCGATCTCGCCGGGGCTGGCCACGTCGAAGCGGCAGCCTTCGTCCACGAGGAACCCGAGGATCTCGGGGGCCGGGTTGGCCTTCACCGCATAGAACAGTTCGGTCGTCGGTAGGGCGGCGTCGAGACGGCGGTACCGATCTCGGACGACGTCGAGGTCGACGACGAGGAACGGGGTCTCCCGCCGCTCCTGCTCGAGGAACGCCTCGATGCGAGCGGTGGGAGCGGGATGAGTGCTGGCGGCGGCGCTGGTGGCGGGGCCGACAGCAGATGCGGTGATGGACAACGGGCTCGGTCACCTCCGGTGAACTGGGGTGGATGTCGTGCACGACGATATCGCCTGCCGTGGAGGCTCCCGCGCTTCCCGCAGTTCGCGGCCACCGATTGACCCAGTGCGGTCAGCGACCGCCCAGCAGAGCGCCGAGACCACCACTCGCGCCCTGGTTCTGCTGGGCCCCTGCCTGCCCGACGCCGCCGATGTCCTCGTTCGGCTGGACCACCACGAAGCCGGGGCCGGAGAACTGCATCTGGACGGCCTCACCCGAGGTGCGGCCGATGAGCCCGCCCATGCCCTCCGAGCGCTGCATGCTGACCTGCAGGTTCGCCGACCAGCAGATGGCGGCGTTCGGATCCACGAAGGTCGGCTGGTGGGTGGTCTCGAGGACCACCGGCGTGCCTTTGGAGGTGATGGCGACGCGCCCGGTGCCGTAGACGATCGTGTTGAACAACCCGGCGCCGGCGAGCGCGCCCGCGTTGGCCACGAGCTTGATGTCGTACTGCAGCGACGACTCGAAGGCCAGGACGTTGGAGCCGTTGATCGAGAGGGCGTCGGAACCGTCCAGATCGATCAGGAAGATGTCAGCAGCCTGCTCGGCGAGAAAGATCTCCGCCTGGCCGGAGACCTTCATGAGCGGCACGCCCTCACCGGAGATGGCCCCCTTGGCCGCCTTGAGCAGCTTGTCCTTCATCGAGCCCTCGCCGGAGAGGGCACCCTGGTACTCGAAGCGGGCCTGGCCCTGGTAGGCCACCATGGCACCGCGACGGGCGAAGAACGTGCCGCCGTTGACGGTGGCCTTGAGCAGCTTCGAGTTCTGCAGCTTGAAGCCGGGTTCGGTTGCCTGCTGTTCGACGTTGGCGAAGAGGTCGCTGCGCATGGGTCACAGCCTAAGGACGAGCCCTGGCGATGGGATCCCCACAAGCGTGGGATTTCACTGCACGGCGAATCACTCAATGCGGTCAAACGACCGCTCTTCATCATTCTGCGCCGCTCGGATTCGCCGGTCTGGCCGTACTCGCACCGAATCGCCAGCGATTCGGTGCGAGTACCGGACGGCCGCCCACCTCGGCGGACGGCGAAATCTCACGATGAGCGTCAGGCCGAGCGCTCGTCTCGGCGACCGAAGCCGAGGTTCTCCGCCACCTGCAACGCGGCCTCGGAACGGTTCAGCGTGTAGAGGTGCACCCCCGGCGCTCCCCCGGCGAGCAACTGCTCGCCCAGGATCGACGCCGCCTCCACCGCGATCGCCAGGCGATCCGCGCCATCGGCCGCCTCGGCCCGCTCCCACAACCGCGGCGGCACCCGGCTGCCGTTCATCGCCGCGAAGCGCCGGATGGACGCCGGGTTCGTCACCGGCATCACACCGGGCAGGATCGGCGTGGTGCACCCCAACGTGGCGAGCTCCTCGACCATCCGGAAGTACGGCGCCGGATCGAAGAAGAACTGGGTGATGCCGAGATCGGCGTGGCGCAACTTCTCCGCCAGTCGGGCCCGGTCCTCGGCGGTGCTCTCCGAGCGGGGGTGCAGCTCGGGGAACGCTGCGACAGCCACGGTGAACTCGCCCACGGTGCGCACCAGCTCGACGAGCTCCGAGGCGAACTTCAGCTCCCCCGTCGCCGGCGACCCGTCGGCCGGCGGATCGCCCCCCAGCGCCAGGATGTTCTCGACACCGTTCGCCCGGTAGTCCTCCAGCAGCGCGACGAGGTCATCGCGCCGCTGGTTCATGCACGTCAGGTGCGCCATGGTCGGGAACGGGTGGGTGCGGGTGAAATCCACCACCAGGTCGCGGGTCCGATGGGCGTCGGTCCCGCCCGCCCCGTAGGTCACCGAGACGAACGCCGGCCCGACCGAGGACAGCTCGTGCAGCGTCTTCTCCAGAGCCCGGGCCGCCTCGTCGCTCTTGGGAGGGAAGAACTCGAACGACACGGTGGGCCCGCCACCCAGCAACTCACGAATGTGCGCCATCACCCCACGCTACGGCCGCGGCGACCGGATGCCAGAGGACCATCAGTGCCGGAAATGCCGTTCTCCGGTGAAGACCATCGCCATACCCTGTTCGTCCGCGGCGGCGATGACCTCGGGATCGTTCACCGACCCGCCCGGCTGCACCACCGCCGTGGCCCCGGCCTCGGCGGCGGCATCGAGCCCGTCGCGGAACGGGAAGAAGGCATCGCTGGCGCACGCCCCGCCCGACGCCCGGCCGGCCGCCTTCTCGGCCGCGATGCGACCTGCGTCACGTCGGTTCTGCTGCCCGGCGCCGATGCCGACCGCCGTTGCATCCTTGACCAGCACGATCGTGTTGGACACGACCGAGGCGCACACCCGCCAGGCCAGCTCGAGGTCGCGCCACTCCGCCTCCGACGGCGCCCGCTTGGTCGCCACCGTGAACGACGCCGGATCCCACGTCACCCGATCGGGGGTCTGCACGAGCAGGCCCCCGTCCACGGGCCGCACCTGCAGGCCGAGCGGCGAGGGCGGCGCGGCGCGCAGCACCCGCAGGTTCGCCTTGCGGCACAGGATCTCCAATGCCTCCGGCTCGTAGTCGGGAGCGATCACGACCTCGGTGAACACCGGGCGCATCGCCTCCGCCATCGAGGCCGGCATGGTGCGGTTCAACGCCACGATCCCGCCGAAGGCGGACACCGGATCGCATTCGTGGGCCCGCTGGTAGGTCTCGGTGATGTCGCTGCCGATCGCCGCCCCACACGGGTTGGCGTGCTTGATGATGGACACCGCGGCCTGCTCGCCGAGCGACCAGGCGAGCCGCCAGGCCGCGTCGGCGTCGTACACGTTCAGGTACGACATCTCCTTGCCGTTGAGCTGCTCGGCCGTTTCCCACCAACCGGCCGGACCGTTGGTCCAGCGATAGCGCGCGCCGTGCTGGTGGGGGTTCTCGCCATAGCGCAACGTCGAGACCCGGGTCAGGGAGAGGTGCAACGTCTCGGGCAGCGCGGCCTCCGGGTCGGTCTCGCCGTCGAACCACGACACGATGGCCGCGTCATACGCAGCGGTATGGGCGAAGGCGGCGCGGGCCATCCTCCGGCGCGTCGCCGCGGACAGCGCGCCCGACGCCCGCAGCTCCTCGAGCAGCGCCGGGTAGTCCGCCGGGTCGGTGACCACGCCGACGTGGGCGAAGTTCTTCGCCGCGGCCCGCACCATCGCCGGCCCGCCGATGTCGATCAGCTCCACCGACGGGTTCGAGGAGAACGGGTACAGGTTGCCCACGACCAGATCGATCGGCTCGATGCCGTTGGCCTCGAGGTCGGCCACGTGCGACGGCTCGGAGCGGTCCGCCAGGATCCCGCCGTGCACGATCGGGTGCAGGGTCACCACCCGATGACCGAACAACGGTGGGTACCCGGTGAGCGCGGCCACGTCGGTGACCGGCACGCCTGCGCCGGACAGGGCGGACGCCGTGCCGCCGGAGGAGACCAGCGTCCAGCCGAGCGAGGCGAGCTCGCGTCCGAACTCGATGATGCCGGTCTTGTCGTACACGGAGAGCAGAGCGGTGGGCACCTCCGAACCGTAGTAAACGCCCCGTGACGCGGCGAAGCCCGTTCCCGCCAGGGCGGGAACGGGCTCCGGGTCGTACCGACCGCGCCCGGATCACCGAGCGTTCGACGCGATCAGAGCGTGCGGACGATCTCCACCATCAGCTCGCCGGCTTCGGTCGGGTTGAGACCGACCTTGACCCCGGCGTCGCGCAGCGCGTCCATCTTGGCCTGCGCGGTGCCCTTGCCACCGGACACGATGGCACCGGCGTGGCCCATCTTCTTACCGGCCGGCGCGGTCACCCCGGCGATGTAGGCCGACACCGGCTTGCTCATGTGGTTCTTGATGAAGTCGGCCGCTTCCTCCTCGGCGGAGCCGCCGATCTCGCCGATCATCATGACGGCCTTGGTCTCCGGATCGGCCTCGAACGCCTGCAGGCAGTCGATGAACGAGGTCCCCGGCACCGGGTCACCGCCGATGCCGACGCACGTCGTCACGCCGATGCCCTGCTGCTGCAGTTCGTAGAGCGCCTGGTAGGTCAGCGTGCCGGAGCGGCTGACGATGCCGACCGGCCCACCCGGCTTGGCGATGTGCCCGGCGGTGATGCCGATGTTGCACTTGCCTGGGCTGATGATGCCCGGGCAGTTCGGGCCGAGCAGCCGGACCTGCGGGAAGTCCCGCTTCAGCTTGTTGAAGAACCACGCCTCATCGTGTGCCGGCACGCCCTCGGTGATGCAGGCGATGAAGGTGATGCCACCCTCGGCCGCTTCCATCACCGCGTCGCGCACACCCGGGGCGGGGATGAAGATGCACGAGGCGTTGGCGCCGGTCTTCTCCACGGCCTCGGCCACCGAGGCGAACACCGGGATGCCCTCGACGTCGGTGCCGGCCTTCTTCGGGTTGGTGCCGCCGACCACGTTGGTGCCATAGGCCCGGTTGGCCAGGCCGTAGTAGCGGCCCTGCGAGCCGGTCAGGCCCTGGTAGATGACCTTGGTCGTCTCGTCAACGAAAATGCTCACTTGGGGTTTCCTCCTGCGAGCTCGACGGCCTTGCGGGCCGCGGCGAGCATGTCCGGCGCCATCTGCAGCTTGTCCGACAGGTGACCCTGCAGGATCGCCCGGCCCTCCTCGGCGTTGGTGCCGTCGAGGCGGATGACGATCGGCGAGTC
>JADLEF010000328.1 GCA_020846295.1 Acidimicrobiales bacterium | reverse complement strand
GGGTGCTGACGAGCGCGAGGATGCGGCCCGTGGCGGGTTCGATGGCGACCACCGCCCCGCGCCGATCGCCCAGCAGCCGTGCCGCCACCTGCTGGAAGCGCGCATCGACCGACACCACCACGTCGACCGGCCGGTACGGGTCGTCACGCAGCTTGCGCAGCGCCCCGCCACCGGCCGTCAGGCCGTCCATCCCAGAGAGCTGGAGGTCGTAGGTGCGCTCGAGACCGGCGCTCCCGAGGAGCGCACCGTGGTAGCCGGTGATGGGGGCCATGGCCGGGAACCGGTACCGGCGGACACGCGTGCCATCGTCACGGGTAGCGTTGCCAGCCACCACGGTGCCCCGCGAATCGAGGATGCGGCCGCGTGCGACGGTGCGGTCGACCCACACGCGGAGCGGATCGCGCGGGTCGTCCGTGAGTGGCCCCGCCTCCACCAGCGGCCACCAGCCGGCGCCGAGCACCACCACCAGATAGCCCACGAACAGCACTGCCGCCACCCGCAGCAGCCCCGTACCCAAGCCGGGCGCCTCGTGGCCGTCACGTCGCACGAGGCCACTCATGCAGGCACGCCTTCCTCGGCGCTGGTGCCGCCCTGCGCGATGTTGGAGCGACCGACCCGCGACGCTCGGGCCGGAGCACCGCGCACGGCCTGCCGGTCGCTGAGCGCGAGCAGCAGACCCACCACCAGGCCGTTGGTGATGACCGATGATCCACCGTAGCTGACGAACGGCAGGGTGACGCCCGTGAGCGGCACCAGGCGCAGATTGGCGGCCATGATGAGCGCAGCCTGGATGACCACCACCAGCGTGAGACCCGCCGCGAGCAGCGACTGGAACTCGTCGGGCGCCCGGGCCGCGATGCGCAGGCCCCGCTCCGCGACCACCATGTAGCAGCCCGCGATGGCGACGACCCCGAGCAGGCCCAGCTCCTCGCCCAGCGCCGCGAACACGAAGTCACTGTGCATCAGCGGGATCGCCTGGGCGGAGCCCACCTGCGGCAGCCCCGCGCCGAGGCCGGTGCCCACCACGCCGCCGCGGGCGAACGCGAAGAGCGCTCGCACCACTTGGTAGCCCGCCCCCGAGGCATCGGCCCAGGGGTCGAGCCACACGTCGATGCGCCCGTGGACATGGCCCACCGTCTGGTACAGCACCACCCCCGCGAGCAGCGCGAGCGTCACGCCGACGACCACGTACGACCCGCGACGGGTGGCGATGTACAGGAGCGCCAGGAACACCCCGAACAGCAGGAACGCCGCCCCCAGGTCGCGCTGGACGATGACCAGGCTCACTGCGATGCCCCACATGGCGAGCATCGGCAGCAGGTACGGCAGCGGCGGCAGTGCCACCGGGCCGATGCGCAGGCTCGCGCGAGCCAGGAGGAGGCGGTTGTCGGCGAGATAGGCCGCCAGGAACACCACGAGGATCACCTTGAGCAGCTCCGACGGCTGGCCGCTCACGGGTCCCAGGCGGATGGACAGGCGCGCCCCGTTGACCTCGTCCCCGAGCACGAAGACGGCCACCAGCAGCACGATGCCGACCAGGGCCCACGTGTAGCGGTAGTCGCGCAGCCAGCGCACGCTCCGGATGCTGATGGCCGCCACGGCAAGGACGCCCAGACCGAGCAGCAGCCACAGGAGCTGACTCTCCGCGAGACCGAGGGTGCGGTCGCCGATCCGCTGCTGGACCAGGCCCTGGGGCATCCGCTCCATCATCAGCAGCGACAGCCCGCCCAGCAGCCCCACGCAGGGCAGCAGCACCTGGTCCAGGTGCCGGCCGCTGACCACGAACGCGACGTGGGTCCCGCCGAGCGCCAGGAGCCAGGACAGGATGGGCAGGGCCTCTCCCATCGTGAAGCGCCCCGCGAGAGTGGAGGCCATCCCGAACCAGCCCACCACGAGGGCAGCGGCCACCACCAGCAGCAGCCGGGTCTCCAGCGGGCGACCGCTGGGCCGCACCGAGAGACGACTTCGCAGCCTCATCCGTCCGCGCGCACCAGGGGTCGCTCAAGGCGCAGGCGCACACGGCCGAGCGAGATCTCGTCGCCGAAGCGCACCGCGGCGCCGCCGGCCACCGATTCCCCGTTGACGAGCATCGGGCGCCTGCCCGCCTCCTGCTCCTCCAGGTACCAGGCGTGGCCTCGGAACGTCAGGACCGCGTGCTCGGCCGCGACCACGGGGTCCTCGACGACCACGGTGTTGTTGACGTCGCCGCCCAGGCTGGTCACGGCATCGATGGGGATCGACGTACCCGCGACCGGACGGCCCAGGGGCGAGGCCACGACGATGAGCCGACCGACCGAGGGCGCCGCGCTCGCCACGGCACCGCGCAGGTCACGCCACAGGCTGCGGACGACGAGGAACAGGAACAGGTACAGGCACAGCACGAACCCCAGTCGCAGGATCCACAGGACGGCCGTGAACGCGTCCACGCGCGCCGGCGTCCGTCAGGCGCGCGGTCGGACGGTCAGGGCGGCACGTCCCAGCCGGACCACGTCGCCGGCGCCAAGGGCGATCTCACGGACCCGTACGCCACCCACCTGCGACCCATTGGTGCTCCCCAGGTCCGTGTACACGAGCGTCCCGTGGCGTGCCGTGAACCGGCCGTGATGGCGCGAGACACGCTCGTCGGCGATGACGATGTCGTTGTCGGTGCCGCGTCCCACGCTCACCATGGTGCCGTCGAACTCCACGTCGTGCCGGCTGCCGTCGGGCAGGCTGACCTCGATGGTCGCGCGGGGCCCCACCAGCGGCGGTGGCAGGAGCGGTGGCGGGATCATGGGCCCTGCCTGCTCGACCGGCTGGGGTGGCGGCGGGGGCGCCACCGGTACCCAGGCCGCGGATGCCGCGACCGGTGGCCCAGCGGGTGGCGCGACAGCGGGTGGCGCGACAGCGGGTGGCGCGACAGCGGGTGGCGC
>JADLEF010000327.1 GCA_020846295.1 Acidimicrobiales bacterium | reverse complement strand
GCCGGTCACGGCACGGTGCAGCTCCAGCCCGTCGACCGCGGCTGCGGCGGTGTCGGGCCGGGGCGCGGTCCGCAGCGGGGCCTGCTCGGTGACGGTGGTCATGGCCGCCTCCCGCCAGCCCGGCGCGGCGAGGATCGCGAGGTCGGCGCCGCCGGGCTGGGGCGCGTCGAGGGCGGGGCCGCCGAGCAGCGCGATGGCGACCGACGCCGCCGCCAGCAGGCGGGACAGGGGACGGCCGGCGGGCCGGCGGGCAGGGTGGGACATGGTGCGCTCCACCACCACGCTACCCGTATGAGTGGTTGAACAAACACGCAACGTGGTTAGCGGCGGCGCCGGTGTCCCCGGGGGCCGGGCGGGCGCCGGTAGACTCGGCCGGCCCACGTCCCAGGGTGGGAAGGGTCCAGCGAGCGGTTCGAGGGTCAGTGGCGACGATTGCGGAGTACGTGGAGGCGAGGGAGCTCGCCAAGGCGCTCACCCTGCGGGAGATCCGGGGCCAGTACAAGGGCTCGATCCTGGGCTGGCTGTGGTCGCTGCTCAACCCGCTCACCACGGTGCTGGTGTTCAGCTTCCTCTTCGCCGTGCTCCGCGCGCCGGCCCCCGTGGGGGACCCGTCGGGCCTGAAGTTCTACGCCCTCTACTTCTTCACCGGCCTGGTCCCGTGGAACTTCTTCTCCGCCACCGTCAGCGGCTCGGCCGGGTCGCTGGTCAACCAGGGCTCGCTCATCTCCAAGGTGTACTTCCCCCGTGCCATCGTGGTGGTCTCCAAGCTGGGGGCGGTGGGTTTCACGTCGCTGATGGAGATGACGGTGGCCGTGGTGCTGCTGCTCATCGCCGGCAACATGGTGCTGCCCTGGTTGCCGGTCATCGTGCTGCTGCTGGTGCTGCAGAGCTGCCTGGCCCTCGGCATCGGCCTCATCCTGTCGGTGGCCAACGTGTACTTCCGCGACGTCGGGCACTTCGTCGGCATCCTGCTGCAGATGGCCTTCTACAGCGCGCCGATCGTGTACCCGATCGGGTTGGTGGAGCAGAAGCTCGGTGCCGACCGGTTGTGGATCTACCGGCTGAACCCGCTCGTCGATCTGATCGAGGCCTACCACCACGTGCTCGACGATCAGCGCTGGCCGTCGTTCGGTTGGCTGGCCTACGTGGCGGCCTGGGCGGTGGCGAGCCTCGGGCTCGGGGTGTTGATGTTCAACCGCTTCGAGCCCCGCCTGGCGGAGGAGCTGTGAGCGCTCCGAGCGAGCCCGCGATCACCGTCGACCACGTGTCCAAGCGGTTCCGGCGCTACATGGTCAAGAACCAGTCGGTGAAGTCCGCCCTGTTCAAGCGCAGCCGCGGCACCTACGAGGAGAACTGGGTCCTCGACGACGTGTCGCTCGACATACCGACCGGTTCGACCTACGGGCTCATCGGTTCCAACGGGTCGGGCAAGTCGACGCTGCTGAAGTGCATGGCCCGAATCCTCAAGCCGGACAAGGGTTCCATCACCGTCAACGGGCGGCTGTCGGCGCTGATCGAGCTGGGCGCCGGTTTCCACCCCGAGCTGAGCGGCCGGGAGAACGTGTACCTCAACGGGGCCGTGCTCGGGCTGAAGCGCCGCGAGATCGACCAGCGCTTCGACGAGATCGTGTCCTTCGCCGGGCGCCAGGTGTCCGAGGCCATCGACCAGCCGATCAAGACCTACTCCTCCGGCATGTACGTGCGGCTCGGGTTCTCCATCGCAGTGAACGTCGAGCCCGAGGTGCTGCTGGTGGACGAGGTCCTCGCCGTCGGCGACGAGGAGTTCCAGCGCCGCTGCCACCAACGCTTCGAGGAGCTGTCCAGCAGCGGCCGGACGGTGGTCATCGTCTCCCACGCCCTGTCCACCGTGGCCGCCATGTGCGACCAGGTGGCGTGGTTGGAGCGGGGCAAGCTGTCCCACGTGGGCAACCCGCAACAGGTGGTCGACTCGTACCTGACCCGGCTCGACTTCGGCAACGCGGCGGGCGCCGGCGGGCCGGCCTCGCCGGCGCGGGCGCTGCCCGACGTGCGCATCACCGACATCACCCTCGACGGGGTCGGCCGGCCGCTCGATCACACCACCACCGAGCTGGGCGAGCAGGTGGCGCTGGTGCGCAGCGGGCAGTCGGTGCGCCTGCGCATGGGCTACGAGACCGACCAGGCGGTGCCGACGCCGGTGTTCGCCCTCGCCATCCACACCCTCGACGGCACGCTGGCCGCCAACCCGTCGACCCTGGCGACGGCGATGCCCGAGAAGGTCGACGGCACCGGCGTGGTGGAGCTCGAGGTGCCGTCGCTGATGCTGGTGCCGGGCGCGTACACGCTGGGCGCGGCGATCCTCGATGCCGGCGGCGAGCACGCCATCGACAAGAAGCTGCGGTTGGTGCGCTTCGAGGTGGCGGGCGCCGACCCCGGCGAGGTCCGCGGCATCGTCGCCCTGAACGGACGCTGGGGCGGTTCGCTGCTCGGCGGTTCCGGTTCCGGTTCCGGTTCCGGGCCCGGGCCCGGCGCCGGCCCGGCCCGCTGAGCCGGCCGGCGGGTCGGGACGTCGTGCGCATCGCGGTCTACAACCGGTTCTGGGCCACCGCCGGTGGGGGCGAGAAGTTCGCCGGCGGCATCGCCGAGGCGCTGGCCGCCGCCGGCCACGACGTCACCGTCCTCGGCCACGGCGAGGTGGACCTCGACGGGTTGGGCGCCCGGCTCAGCCTCGATCTCGGCCGGGTGCGCTTCCGGGCAGTCGCCCCCTCGCCCACCGCGGTGGAGGAGGCGTCGGCCGGCTACGACGTGTTCGTCAACGCCAGCTACGGCAGCCTGTTGCGCAACCGCTCACCCCACGGCATCTACGTGGTGCACTTCCCGACCATCGGGGCGCCGCCGCCGACGGGCTGGCGCCGCTTCGCGCTGCGGGCGGTGGGCCGGCTGGCCAAGCTCACCGGGGCGACGTTGGAACCGGCCCGCTGGGTGCGCGGCGTGTACGCCCCCGAACCGCTCGGACCGCTGAGCCACCGCTGGACCGACGGGCACGGCGTGCTGCAGCTGCGGGCGCCGGGCGCCCCCGGGCGGGGCGGGTCCGGGCGGATCGGCGTGCTGTGCGCATCGGGCATGCTGCCCGGTACGGAGGCGGTCACGGTGAAGCTGCAGGCCGAGGGGACGGTGCTGGCCCAGCGGTCCTTGCGGCGTTCCCGGCTCCCCCTGCAGTACATCGGTGCCCGCCCGAAGCAGGGCGCAGGGGAGGTCCACGTGATCAGCGCCGCGCACGTGCCCGAAGGGCCGGCGTCGGATCGGCGCCTGCTGGGCATCTCGGCGGTGGCGGTGCTGGGCGGCGCGCCGTGGCAGTGGCCGCTGCAGGCCGTGCACCAGACGCTGTCCGCCGCGGCCGACGACCTGTCCTTCCTCGGCAGCTACCGGCAGGTGGTGTCCAACTCGGCGTTCACGGCGGACTGGGTGCAGCGGTTGTGGGCGCTCGACACCCCTGTGCTCAACCCGCCGGTGCGGGCCCAGCAACCCGGGGAGAAGGCGCCGATCATCCTGCACGTGGGTCGGTTCTTCGCTCCGGAGGCGGGCCACAGCAAGCGTCAGCTCGAGCTGGTCGGCGCGTTCCGCTCGCTCGTCGCCGGCGGTGGGGCCGAGGGGTGGACGCTGCACCTGGTGGGCGGGTGCGACGAGGCGGGCCAGGCGTACCTCGACACCGTGCGCGCCGAGATCGGGTCCCTCCCGGTGGTGGTGCACCCCAACGCCGCGGGCGACGAGCTGCGCGCCCTGTACGGAAGCGCGTCGATCTACTGGCACGCGACCGGCCTGGGGGAGGACCCGGGTGCGCATCCGGAGCGCATGGAACACTTCGGGATCTCCACGGTGGAGGCCATGTCGGCGGGGGCGGTGCCCGTCGTCATCGGCGTGGCCGGCCAGCTCGAGGTCCTCGAGGACGGGGTGGAGGGCTACCACTTCCGCTCGGTCGAGGAGCTGGTGGCGCGCACCGCAGGGCTGATCGCCGATCCGGCACAGCGAGCGCGGATGGGCGACGCGGCCCGGCGCCGGGCCGAGCGGTACGGCGACGCGGCGTTCGCGACCAAGCTCGCCGCGTTGCTCGCGCGCAGCTGACCCGCGGGCGCCGAGCTCGGGCGCTCGCGACGCCCGCCATCCGGTGACGTCCCGGTGAGCATGGGCTGGTGGTCGTGGGAGTGCGTAGCGCGGATGTCGCGTAGAAGACCGAAGGTGGACCGATTCTCGACAAACCAGGCGGCCCGTTTTGTCTGTGAGACGACCGTCGGCGGTCCGATTCGCGACAACGCCGCGACGGGTTCTGGCGCGAGGTCGGGCGGTCGGGGCGTCGGCTGCCGGCAGTGGCGGTCAGCGGCGGACGGCGGCCCAGGTGGCGTACATGTAGCCCGGTGCGAAGCCGTACCGCTCGGTTTGGTCGGCGCCGGACACGACGGACAGCTCGGGGCGGCCTCGGAGCGCGGCCAGCAGACCATCGACGTCCCATTCCGGCGCAGTGGGCTGCGGCCAGGGAGGTGCGGCACCCGGCTCGAGCTCGGACTCGGCCGCGGCGGCGAGCTCGCCGGTCACCAGCAGGCGCACCCGGAAGCCGGCCGCCTCCAGCCGGTCGGACAGCTCCGGCCCGAAGCGCCACATCACCGGGGTGTCGTCGCCGTGGAACTCCGGCTCGACCGGCGCGGCGGTGCGCCCCTGCAGCAGCGGCACCTGCAGCAGCAGCGCGCCACCCGGGCGCAGCACCCGGTGCAGCTCCGCCAGCGCCCGGTCGGTGTCGGGGACGTGCTCGAGCACGTGGGGGGTGAGGATCACGTCGAGGCACTCGTCGGGCAGCTCGATGGCCTGCAGATCGAGTCGGATCATGCCGCTGTGGGCGCGCTCGTCGAAGTCCGAGCAGAGGTAGTCGAACCAGCCGCCCATGGCCGCCCGGTAGTCGGCACCCAGCCGGGGGCTGGTCTCCAACACCCGCAGCCGGCCGCTCGCCGGGCGGGCCACCGTGTTCTGCAACGCCCAGAAGAGGAAGCGGTCCCGTCCGATGGCGCCGCAGCGGGGGCACGTCGTCGCCTCGCAGTGGCCCGGCCGGAGGAACGCATCGCCCGCCCAGCGGCAGATGTTGCACGCCACCGCTGCAGTGGCCGCACCGAGGCCCGACCACGGGTCGGCCACCTCGGCCACCCAGTCGGCGACCGGAAGGACCCTGCGGGCGCGGGCCCGTTGCACCAGCTGTTCGGTCACCGCCCGCA
This sequence comes from Acidimicrobiales bacterium, assembly GCA_020846295.1. GTDB lineage: Bacteria > Actinomycetota > Acidimicrobiia > Acidimicrobiales > CAIXPF01 > CAIXPF01. The sequence continues at coordinate 5,938 of JADLEF010000327.1, read as the reverse complement.
CCGGGTTGGGCAGCTTGGCCAGCACCCGGCCGCCGGGACGCCAGACGGTCATCGCGTCGACCCTTCGCCGGCGACCGCGCGCAACGGGGCGGTGACGCGCCACGACACCGACCGGCGCACCGCGGCGAGGGCGGCGTCCGCCTCCGCCCGGGCCGCCTGGGCGGCGGCCAGCTCGACGCGCAACTCGCCGATGTCCCCGAGCAGCTCGGCCATGCGCCGGTGCAGCCGCTCGAACTCCCGCCGCACCACGGCGGGCGGCGGGTCGTCGGGGGCGAACGGTCCGGCCAGTGCGTCGCCGCGCAGCTCGCCGGCGAAGCGACGGAACTCGCTCAGCTCGCCGGCACCGTCGAGCAACCCGGGCAGGGCCGTCGGCGGCACGACCAGCGAACGCTCGGCCAGGCGGGCCAGCACCCGGCGGCGGGCCTGCTCCCAGCCCGCCTCCTGCTCGGCCCCCTTGGAGCCGCTGTCGTCGGTCCACCAGCGGTAGACGCTGGTGGCGGCGTCGACCTCGTGCACGGGCACCCGGCCGACCGCCTGCAGCAGCAGGTCCCAGTCCTCCAGGGCGCCGAGCTCCTCGTCGACGCGCACGCCTCCCTCCCGGAACAGCGCCGCCGGCCACGCCACCGCGCAGATCGGGGTGCGGTTCTCGAAGAGGTGGTCCAACAGGTCGAAGCGGGCCCGGTACACCGCCTCGGTCCGTTCGGCCAGGCGGTGGGTGCCGTCGGGCTCGACGTGGGCGTGCTGGGCCACCGCCCGGGCCCGCACCAGGGCGCCGGGGGCGGCGGCGGCACCGCGGCGGAAGGCGGCCACCCAGTCGGTGCGGGCGGCGTCGTCGTCGTCGAGGAAGGCCACGTAGGCCCCGGTCGCCGCGTCGATGCCCACGTTGAGCGGCACGCCGCGCCGTCCGGGCGGGGCGACCAGGCCCCGGGTGCGGGCCCGCACCGTGGACGGCGCCGCGTCCAGCACGTCGGCCACCGCCGCGGCCGCCTCGGCGTTGGCCGCAGGGTCCGGGCCGTCGTGGCGCACGAGGCACACCTCGACATCGGGGTCGGTCTGCGCCGACAGCCCGGCCAGCGCGTCGGCGAGGAGCCGGGGCCGTCGCCCCTGGGTGCGCATGACGACGGTCAGGAACGGCGGGGCGCCGGCGGGGGCGTTCGGGGACGCCGGATCGGGATGCGGAGCGGGGGACGACATGAGGCTGGCCGGCAACCGACGGTGTGCGGGCGGACCACCCGCCCTGCGGCGCGCCGGGGCATCGTAGCCGCCGTGGGGGCGCCGCTAACCTGCCCCCGTGCTCGAAGCGTTCGATGTGGTCGTCGTCGACGATCCCGACGACCCGGCGATGCCGCGCCTCGCACGCAGCCTCGACGGTCAGGCGCCATGGTGGCGGGCCGATCCCGGGGCCGACCGGTGGCCAGGCTCGGCCCCCTGGCTGCTGCTGCTGCGCGAGAGCGATCGGGTCGCCCCCGGCGGCGTGGCCGCCCTGCGCGCCGCGGCCGGGGCCGTCGTGCGGGCCCGCGAGGCGCAGACCGGCGTCGCGGTCGACGCGCTGTGGATCGACCTGGTGCTCTCGGCGGGTTCGCCGCCCCGGGCGAGCCGGCTATTGCTCCGCCGCGGTGCGAGCCGCTTCCTGCGCAGCGTTGCTGCGCCCGACCCGCCGCGTTCGGCCACCGCGGTGGCGACGATCGAGCTCGATGCCGCGACGCTCGCCCCCCTCGGTCTCGCGGCGCGGCCGACCGCCCTCGTCGCCGTTCCCACGCCCGTCGTCGAGCCGCTCGATCTGGCGGTGGTGGCGCTGACCGGTGGCGGCGACGCCGCCGGGTCGATGGCCGGCGCCGCGGTGGGTGGCGCGCCGTGGCTCGCCTTCGGGGCGGCGGGTTGGCTGGATGCCCTCGGCCGCCAGGAGCTGCAGGACAAGACCACGGTGCTGGTCGGTGGCGGGGCCTCCGCCGTGTTCCTCTGCCGATCCGACGAGCGCCGGGCCCGCTGGCAGCGGTTCGAACCGGCGCTGGGCGACGCCCTGGACGTCGTCGTGGTGGTGTGCCGGCGGGAGGACCTGCGCGCCGCCCTCGCCGAAGACGTGGCCTCGATCGGCGACGTCGCGGCCGCTGTGGTGCGCACGGCATCGGCCGCGGGATCGGTGTCGTTCCACGACGTCGGGACCGGCACCGCCGCCCGGTTGGCGCCCGGGCCGGTGCCGGCCGTCATCGCGCTGACGGTGCCGGCGGCGCGCGCCGATGCCGGTGGTGCCGGCGTGACCGGCGCGGACGTCAATCGGCCCGGGCCCGACGCCGCGGGCCGGGCGCCCGCCGCCGGGTGGGCGCCCCGGGCGGTCACCGCGCTCGAGTTGGTGTGGGACGGCGCCACCCGGAGGCTGCTGCTGGCCAGCGAGCTGGCCCCGCTCGACCCCGCGGCGTTCCCCAGCCGGGTGGTGATCGGCGGCGTCGAGGTGGTCCCGTTCCCGGGGTCGGCGCCGCTGGTGGCGCAGCCCGGTGCCGGCGTCGTCGGGTTCTGCCCGACCGCGGGGCTGAACGACTGCTCGTCGCTGTACCGCCGAGCCGAGTTGGGCCGCGCCGAGCTGGGCCGGCGCATCGGCATCCGACTCGACGGCTACGACGTGCCGGGGGCCGACAGCGGGCTGTTCGTGCACCGGGCTCCCTCGCCCATCGAGGATCGGGGTCCGGGCACCGTCGCGGTCGAGCCCACCACGGTACTGGTAGGTATGCCGCCAGTACGCTCGGGTATGGCAGGGCGGGGCGACGGTGGCCCGACGACGGTGGTGCTGCGCCATCCCGACGCGCTCGGCGCCGTCGCCGAACGCCAGGACCTCGGCGACATCGGCGTGTTCGCCGGCCTCGGACCCGGCCTCGCCGTGATGGCCGACCCCCAGCGGTGCACGGTGGACGGCCCACTCGGCACCGTAGGATACGGCAGGGTACGGCCGCGTCCGGGCGACGGCGCCGGGCCGGTGGCAGGGCGGCGCCGGGCCCGGTGGTACGGCCTGGCACCGGACACCCTCGCAGTGCCGTTGCAGGCATGGGAGACCGCGCAGGGCCCGCGCTACACCGCCGGCGGCCCGCCCCGCACCGCCCGGGGGCCGGTCGACCCGACCGCCCGCTTCGTGCACACCCTGGGCTGGGCCGTGCGGGCCGGCACGCCCCGCACGGCCGCCGTGCACGAGTGGTACCACCCGCACCAGCGCCGCTGGCGCTACGGCAGCGACGCGGAGGAAGGCGTCTCCGGTGGGTGGCGGCACACCCGGGTCATCTGCGGGCTGGAACCGGTCCCCACCGTGGCCCACGTCGCGCTGTACCGCACGGTACGGCCCGGCGGGGAGACAGTGCTGCACGCCGTCGCTGAGCACCGCAGCGCAGCGCAGCCGCTGGCGGGTTGGCTGCGGATCATGGAGGAGGCGGCGGCGTGGCCCGATCTGGATACTGCGCTCGATCTGAACACTGCGCTCGATCTGGATACTGCGCGGCCGCAGCCCTTCCCGGGGGCGTGGCCGGTGTTCCTGGTGCACGGTGAGGGCATCGAACCGACCCGTACGGTCAGCCCCGCCGTGTGGCGCAGCCGCGGTGCCGCGGTGCGGACCGTCGTCGGGTACATCGATCCGCCCGCCGGGCTCGACGAACTGGCCTGGTTGGTGGCACAGCACCCGCCCGCCGCGCCGGCGGCGGGACGGCTCGCCGACGCGCGGCAACGGTGGCCCTACGCCCGGGAGGACGCCTGGCGGCTGGGGCTGCGGGCCGCCGGCGCCGGCGCCCGCACCGCCCGGTTGGCGGCGGCGAAGGCCGAAGCCGCGGCGAGCGCGGCCGCGGCGCGACGGAAAGGCCGATCGTGACCGCCCGCCTCAACATCCTCTACGTCGCGCCCTGGGTCATACCGGGCGGTTCGGACAAGGGCACGGTGGACTGGTTCCGGACCATCGACCGCGACCGGTTCGGGCTGCACCTGGTGACCACCAACCGGGCGGACAACAACGCCTTCGTGGTCGACATCGAGCCGCACGCCTCCCAGGTGTGGAACCTGCCCGACCTGCTCGACGAGCGGTTCCACGCCGGGTTCGTCCTCGACGCCATCGAACGCTGGGGCATCGACGTGCTGCACGTGATGAACAGCCAGCTCGGGTTCGACCTGATCCCGTTCGTACGGGAGCGCTTCCCGCAGGTGGCCATCGTGGTGCAGCAGCACGCCGAGGAACACGACGCCTCGCTGTACGTGCGCTATGTGGCGTCGCGCTACGGGCACCTGGTGGACGCCTATTCGGCCACCAGCGAGGACCTGAAGCGGCGCATCGCCGGCCACGGCGTGGATCCGCAGCGGATCACCGTCATCTACACCGGCATCGATGCCGAGGGGGAGTGGGTGCCGGCCGGGCGTCCGGCCCGCGCGACCGGTACCGCGCTGCAGGTGGTGTTCCCCGGCCGGCTCGAGGACCAGAAGGACCCCGAGCTGATGGTCGACGTGGTGGCCGAGCTGCGCCGGCGCGGCACCGACGTGATCGTCGATGTCGTCGGCGACGGGTCGTTGCGCGCCGCCCTCGAGGCCAGGGTGGCCGCCGCCGGGCTCCAAGAGCGCATCCGCTTCCACGGGGTGCGCTACGACATGGCCGACTGGTACCAGCGAGCCGATGCCATGCTCATGACCTCCCGGTTCGAGGGCATCCCGTACGTGATCTTCGAGGCGCTGGCCATGGCCCTGCCCGTCGTGGTGCCCGATGTGAACGCCAACGCAGAACTGGTGGACGGCGAGGTCGGCTTCCTGATCGCGGATCGGACCGATGTCGGCGCCTACGCCGATGCGCTCGCCGCGCTCGCCGACGACGACGACCGCTGCCGGGCCCTGGGTGCCGCCGCCCGCCGCCGCATGCTGGAACGGTTCCCGCTCGCCGCGATGGCAACGGCGCACGAGACGCTCTACGAACGGGTGCTCAGCCGGGCGTCCACCCGGGGGCGATGAGCTGTTCACGGTGCTGCGCCGAGCTCACCGGGGGCTGCGGCGATCGCCGGCAAGGTCAGAGGCGCCGGTGCCGCAGCGCTCAGGTCGCAACCGTCATGACGGCCGATTGGAGCGGACAGACGTGCGTCGTCCACGACGCACCGGTGTGGTCCGACGTCGCCAGCGCAGCCGGTACGTGGTTGCGCTCCTTCCTGGCCGGCTGGCGTTCGGCCGGGGGAGCGGTGGTCGCGGCGACGTCCCTCCCGACCAACCCGGAGTGGGCAGATGCGCTGCTGCGCATCGATGACACCCTCCCCGTCGGCCCGGCGCCGCTCGCCGCCGGTGCTCGCCTGCACGCCGCGCTGCGCAGCGATCAGCGCAGTGCGGGTGCCGACGTGATCGTGCTGGCCGACGGCGACGCGGGTTGGGCGGTGCTGGAGGCTCGCCGCGGCGGCCTTGCCCACGGCGGCAGCGTCGTCGTCGCGGTTGTCGCCGGTCCCAGGCAACGAACCCGGACCGAACGCCTCGATCGAGCGCTGGATCTGCACGCCGCGCTGGCTGAACGCATCGACGACCACCTCCTCGAGAACGCTGATCTGATCGTGACGATCGAGGAGCAGGTTTCCGCGTGGTGCGCGCCCCGCTGCGGGCCGCACACCGAGGTGGTGGACGCGGCCGATGTGGATGCCGCGCTCGATGCTGTCCGAAGGGCGTCGGGCGAGTTGGTCGGACGGTTCGATGCGGTTGCCGGCGCGTCGCCGACGGTGACCGCGGTGGTCACGCACTTCAACCGGCCGGACATGGTTCGACGGGCAGTGGACAGCTTGCTCGTGCAGACGTGGCCGGCGCTCGACATCATCGTCGTCGATGACGGCAGCACGCATCCTCACGCCGCTGCCACCCTCGACGAGTTCGCCACGCGCCAGTTCAACCGGCCGGTGACCGTCGTGCGCAAGGCGAACGGTGGTCTCGGCTCGGCCCGCAACGAGGGGTTGCG
>JADLEF010000326.1 GCA_020846295.1 Acidimicrobiales bacterium | reverse complement strand
TGGTCCTGACCGGCCTGTGGGCCTACCACCAGGTCAACCCGGCCGGGGATCCGGGCGAGGCGGTGGTGGTGGAGGTCCCCGACGGTGCCAACGTGGCGATGATCTCCGACGTCCTCGATGACGCCGGGGTGATCTCGAGCTCGCGCCTGTTCCAGGAGTACGCGCGCTTCAAGAGCAACGGCCTGATCAAGGCCGGCGCCTACCAGATGAACAAGGACATGGCGCTGTGGGAGGCGCTCAAGGTGCTCGAGGCCGGGCCGGCGCCCATCGGGTTCCTCGACCTCACCGTGCCGGAGGGGCTCCGCCTGACCGAGATCTTCGCCTCCGTCCCGCAGTCGATCCCGCGCTTCACGCCGGACTCGCTGGCGCAGGCCGCGGCCAGCGGCGAGGTGACCTCCCGCTACCAGCCGCCGGGCGCCACCCTCGAAGGGCTGCTGTTCCCGGACACCTACCAGGTGGGCAACGACATGACCGAGGCGCAGGCGCTCTCGCTGATGACCACCCAGTTCGACGCGGTGGCCGCCGAGCTCGACCTCGACAACCGGGCTGCAGCGCTGGGGTACACGCCCTACCAGATCGTCACCATCGCCTCGATGATCGAGGAGGAGGCGAAGATCGACGACGAGCGCGCCAAGATCGCGAGGGTCATCTACAACCGCCTGGGGCAGGGGGTGCGGCTCGACATCGACGCCACCACCCTCTACGCCGTCGGCAAGGAGGGCAACACGCTCACGCTGTCCGATCTCGACAGCGACTCGCCGTACAACACCCGCAAGCAGGCGGGCCTGCCACCGGGGCCGATCTCGGCGCCGGGCCGGGCGTCGCTGGAGGCGGCGCTGGCGCCGGCCGACGGCTCGTGGTTCTACTACGTGCTCGCTGATGCCGATGGACGTCATGCCTTCACCGACAGCGCTGATGAGTTCGAGATCCTGGTGGCCGAGGCCGAGGAAAAGGGCCTGCTGGGGTGAGTCAGATCGCGCTCGGTCCGCAATGAACGGTGCTGGAATCGACGCGTTGCGTCACGGTCGGCTGCCCAGTGGCGCCACCCGTGTCGCTGCGGTGATCGGAGAGCCCGTCCGTCATTCGCTGTCGCCGGTGCTGCACAACGCCGGCTTCCAGGCGGCCGGACTGGACTGGGTCTACGTGGCGCTGCCGGTACCACCGGGTGGTGCGGCGGCGGCACTGGACGCGGTCCGACTGTTCCGTCTGGGTGGTCTGTCGGTCACGATGCCGCACAAGGAGGCGATCGCCGTCGCCCTGGGTGAGCGACTCAGCGAGAACGCTCGGCTCCTCGGCGCGGTCAATTGCGTGCGATGGGATGGCGAAGACCTCTGGGGTGAGAACACGGACGGTGGCGGATTTGTTGACTCGCTGCGCCTGGAAGCAGGGGTTGACCCCGCAGGCGCGCACGTGGCGCTGCTTGGTGCCGGCGGGGCGGGTCGAGCCGTGGCCGTCGCCCTTGCCGAGGCCGGCGTCGGGCGGCTCACCGTCATCAACCGGGATACGACGAAGGCCGAGCGGACAGCGGCTCTGGTCGGTCGTCGGGCCACGGTGGGCGCGATGTCGGCCGTGCAGACCGCGGACATCGTGGTGAACGCCACCTCGATCGGCATGGGCCGCCCGGCGGTCGACGGAGTGGTCCCGTGCCCGGTCGAGCTGCTCCGTGCGGACCAGGTGGTGGCCGACCTCATCTACCAGCCGTTGCGGACCGCGTGGCTGACGGCCGCCGCCGAGCGGGGAGCACGCACGGTGAACGGTGTGGGGATGCTGCTGTACCAGGCGGTGCGTGCGTTCGAGCACTGGACCGGGGTCGCCGCGCCGGTCACCGCGATGCGTGGTGCGGTTGACGCGTTGATCGGTGAGTGACTCCCCATATCGAACGTCATCCATGACAACTGTATGTCGATTCTCCTCTCTTTGAGGGAAACTGGAGGCCGGACACTCCTTGCGCTGCGCGGCAGGCGTCGCTTGGCGTACATCCCGGTACAGTTGCTCGTAGCCGCCAGCACCATCTGTCAAGTTCACCGGACCACGGGGGTTCCCGAGGACGGGAGGCCATTGTGTCGTTGCAGGGATCGATCGAGACGTTCGCCATCGCCGATGTACTTCGGCTGTTGGCTGCGACGTCGAAGTCCGGGCGGTTGCACGTCCAGGGCCCATCGCGGGCCGGCACGGTCTGGGTCGACAACGCCCGGATCCTGGGTGCTGAGAGCCCGTCGACCCCGCACGCCGCGGGCCCGGCCGACATCCTCTTCCAGCTCCTGCGCTTCAGCCGCGGCTCGTTCCGCTTCGAGCTCGACAAGTACCCGGCCGAGCCGGGCGAGCCGCTCGACATCGAGACCACGCTCACCGAGGCCGAGGCCATGGTGGTGCAGTGGGGCGAGCTCGAGCCGCGCATCGTCTCGCCGGATGCCTGGGTGCAGCTCGCCCCCCGGCTGGCCGGCCCATCGGTCACGCTGGAGGCGGCGGACTGGACCACGTTGGTCGCCGTGTCCGGTGGCCGCACCGTGGCCGAGGTCGGCGATGTCCTCGAGGTGGGCGAACTGCAGACGGCGCAGGCGCTCGCCCGGCTCCTCGACGCCTCGCTGATCGAGATCAGCGCCAAGGCCCCGGCCGGCTCGACCCGATCGGTCATCAGCGCCACGCCGGTGCGCAGCACACCCACCGTCGAGGTCGAGGCGCGCGGTGAGCAGCGCAACGGTGTCGCCAGCGCGGTCGAACGGGCTGATGCGCCGGTGGCTGACGATCCCACGGCGCCGGCCGATCCGGGTGGGGCGGACACGGCGGGCATCGCTTCCGGGCCCGACGCGCCGAAGGCTGACGCCGCCGGTGAGCCCACCGTCGAGGAGCCCGGCGCCGCAGCACCGGCGGAGCCGGCCCCGGCGGTCGAGCCGCCGGCCGAGGAGGCCGAGCAGCCCGAGCCACCGTCCGCCCCGTCCAACGGCTCGGTGATCTCCCTGACGCCGACCACCGCTGCACCCCCGGTCCCGCCCGCGCCGCCTGCGCCCCCGGTCGCTCCGGTGTGGTCGCCCTCCGCGCAGGCGGCCACCGCGTGGTCCTCGCCGGACTTCCCGTCGCTGACCCCGCCCCCCGAGCCGGCCCCGCCGGCGCCCGTCCTGTCCGACGCCCTGCGCGCCGAGGCCGGCCTGCTCAACCCCAAAGCGGCCGGCGAGGCGGAGTTCCTCCCGCCGCCGGAGACCGACCTCGACGGCACCGCTCCCGACCCGTTCAGCTACGTGCCGAGCGCGGATCGCAGCGACGTCTACAGCTACCCGCCGATGGCTGAGCCGCCGCCGGTGTGGGAGCCGTCGGCCGACAAGCTCGGCGCCAACGGGACCGGCACCACCGACAACGGCTACCCACCGTTGCCGCCGCCGCTGCCGCCGGTCTACGGCACGTCGAGCGCCGTCCCCACGCTGCCCCCGACGCCGCCGTCGTGGTCGTCGGCCGCGGAGCCCAAGGCCAACGGGTCGGCCGACGCTCCGGTCGCCAAGGGGGACGCCGGTCTCAGCCCCGTGCCGGACATCGCGCCGCCGCTGCCCCCGAAGCCGGACACGTGGATCGGCCCGCTGGCCGACGCCATCGCCAAGGCCGACACCCCTGCGGGCGAGACGCCGTCGGCAGCGCCGGCCACGTCGGGCCCTGATCCCGTCGCTCCGCCGGCACCGGCGGCCCCGCCGATCGTGGCGGACATCACCGTGCCGCCACCGCCCCCGGCGCCCCCCGCGCCGGTCGGCGCGTGGTCCTCGCCGGCATCGCTGTTCGAGGCGGGCAACCTGCCGGAGCGGCTCGCGCCGCCGCCCCCGCCGCCGCCCCCGCCGGTGGCGACCGCGCTGCAGGGCCTGGCCGATCCGGCCCTGTCGGTCAGCCCGACCCTGCTGACCGGTGCGGTGACCCTGACCGACAACCCGTCGACCACCGCCGCGGACCTCACCGAGGACGCGGATGACATCGAGCGGCAGCTGTTCAACCTCAGCCCCCGGGCGAGGGAGGCCGTCAAGCAGTCCAGCGGCCTCTACGACGGCCGCGGTCGCCGCTGATCGACAGCCCGGCCGTCGCCGCCCTCCTCGGTGGCGTCGGTCTGGTCCTCGGGCCGATCGTGGCCCTGATGGCCAGCGCGCTCGCCACCCGTGAGCCGCTGGCCATCGCCGTTCCCGAGGCCAGGCGCGGCCTGCGGCCCGGCTCCCGCCGCACGCTCGGCTGCAGCGTCGCCCACGCGCTGCTGTGGGCAGCCGCCGGCTGGCGCTGGGGAGCGTCCCCGGAGACCGTGGCGTTCCTCGCCCTGTTCTCGATGCTGCTCGTGGTGTCGGTCATCGACATCGAGCACTCCCGCATCCCCGATCGCATCTCGCTGCCCTCGATGTTCGTGGCCGCCGTCGTGGTGGTCATCGCCTCGCTCGTCGGCGGCGACGGGCCACGCCTGTTCGCGGCGCTCCTCGGCGCGGGGTTGTTCTTCGGCGGTCTCGGGCTGGCCCACCTGCTGTCGCCGCGGGGCATGGGCCGCGGGGATGTCAAGCTGTCGGTGGTGCTGGGTCTGGCGTTGGGCTGGGTGTCGGGCCGTCCGAGCGACGCGGTGCTCCTGGTCCTCGTCGCGTTCTTCGGCGCCAGCGTGGCCGGCACCGGCGTGGGTCTGGTGCTGCTCGTGCGCCGCCGTCGAAACGCTCCCTACCCGTTCGGGCCGTCGCTGGTGGCGGGCACGGTGGCCGTGCTCCTGCTCGCCGAGCAGGTCGTCGCCCGGTGACGGCGGGCCGGTCGTTCTGGCCGGTCGTTCGGGCCGGTGGTCGCCCGCTCGGTACGCTGAGCGGCGCATGCACGCACAACCTCCGACCGCGCCGATCGTGCTGATCGGCCTGATGGGGGCGGGGAAATCCACCGTCGGTCCCCTCGTCGCCCGACGCACCGGTCGGCCCTTCGTCGATGCCGACGCGGCGCTCGAAGCCCGCACCGGCCGGCGCATCGCCGACATCTTCGCCACCGACGGCGAGGCCGCCTTCCGGACCATCGAATCCGACGTGCTCGAGCAGCTGCTCGGCCGGCCGGACCATCCCGTGATCGGCGCCGGCGGTGGCGCCGTGCTGGCCGAACGCAACCGCGCCGTGCTGCGCCGCGCCGGCGCAGCGGTGGTCTGGCTCGACGCGGGGCCGGCGGTGCTCGCCGAGCGGGTCGGACAGGACGCCGACCGCCCGTTGCTCGCCGCCGGCGCGGTGGAGGCGCTCACCCGCCTCGAGGCCGAGCGGGCCCCCGCCTACGCCGCGGCCGCCACCCACCGGGTGGAGGCCGGCCGGGGCGTGCCCGAGCAGGTGGCGGAGGCGGTGCTGCGGGCGTTGCGCCACGGCGCGCAGCCGGTGCTGGACGGCGAGCCGTCGCAGCGGATCGTGGTGGCCCTGGGGGACCGCAGCTACCCCGTCGTCGTCGGCGCCGGGGCGCTGGCCGAGCTGCCCTCGCTGCTGCCCGCCGGCACCCGGAAGGTGGCCGTCGTCACCCAGGCCGCCATCGGCGTCGAGGTCGACCTGCCCGTCGAGCACCGCACGTTCGCGCTCGGCGACGGCGAGGAGGCCAAGACCCTGGCCTCCGTCGAGCAGCTGTGCCGCGAGTGGGCCCGATGGGGCGTGTCGCGCGCCGACGCGGTGGTGGCCGTCGGTGGCGGCGTTGTCACCGACGTCGCCGGGTTCGCGGCGGCGGTCTACCACCGCGGCATCCCGGTGGTGCACGTCCCGACCACGCTCCTCGGCCAGATCGACGCGGCGGTGGGCGGCAAGACGGGGGTGAACCTGCCCGAGGGCAAGAACCTCGTCGGCTCGTTCTGGCAACCGGCCGCGGTGCTGTGCGACACGGACGTGCTCATCGGCCTGCCCGTGCGCGACTACCGCGCCGGGCTGGGCGAGCTGGCCAAGTACCACTTCCTCGGCGGTGGCGCGCTCGATGCCTGCAGCCTGCCCGAGCGGGTCTTCCGGTCGGTGGCGATCAAGGCCGAGGTCGTCTCGGGCGATGAGCGCGAGGGCGGCCGTCGGGCCATCCTCAACTACGGCCACACCTTGGCCCATGCCCTCGAGATCGCCGGCACCTTCGATCTCCGTCACGGCGAGGCGGTGGCCATCGGCCTGCCCTTCGCCGCCCACCTCGCCCACGGCCTGGGACGCATCGACGCCGCCCGGGTCGACGAGCACTACCGGGTGCTGGCCGCCTACGGTCTGCCCGACCGGCTGCCCGCCGGTGTCGACGCGGAGGACCTGCTGGCGCTGATGGCCCGCGACAAGAAGGCGCTGCGAGGCCTGACCTTCGTGCTGGAGGCAGGCTCGCCCGAGCGGGGCTACGACGTCGAGGTGGTCGACGGGGTGGACCCCGAGCGGGTGCGAGCGGCCCTGGCCACCATGGTGGCCTACGAGAAGGAGCGGCTGGGAGGAGCGAGTCGAGCACCGTGGTCCTGCTGTCCGGCCCGAACCTCAACCTGCTCGGCCAGCGGGAGCCGGCCATCTACGGCACGGCCACCCTGGAGGACCACGCCGTGACCTTGCGCAGCGTCCTCGAACCGGCCGGCATGGTCATCGAGCACGTGCAGTCCAACCACGAGGGCGTGCTGATCGAGGCGGTGCACGCCGCCCGGGGTCGGGCCGCCGCCATCGTCATCAACCCCGGCGCCTTCACGCACTACGGGTGGGGCCTGCACGACGCGCTGGCCGCCTTCGAGGCGCCGATCGTGGAGCTGCACCTGTCCAACCCCCAGCGACGGGAACGGTGGCGGCACACCTCGGTGGTGGCACCGGTCGCCACCGCGATGATCTGCGGTCTCGGCGGAGCCGGCTACCGGCTCGCCGGGCTGGCCGTGCTCGAGCTGCTCGGACGGTCCGGGTGAGCGCGGTCGCCGCCCCGGTGGGGTCCCTCGCGCCGCTGGAGCACGCCGGCAGGCTCGCCGCGGTGCAGGCCGCGCTGCCCGTCGCCGGACCGCAGGACAGCCCGATCGACGCGCTGGTCGTCACCAAGCTGATCAACATCCGCTACCTGTGCGGCTTCACCGGCTCCAACGGCGTGCTGGTGGTCCACCCCGGGTCGGTCACCCTGCTCACCGACGGCCGCTACCAGGACCAGGCCGCCGCCCAGCTGGACCGGGCCGGCGTCCCGGCAGGGCTGCGCATCGAGAGCGTCGATCTCGACGGCGCGCTGGCGGAGCTGCTGGATGGCGCCGCCCGCGTCGGACTCGAAGCCGCCTCGGTGACCTGGGCCGCGCAGCGTCGCTACGCGGAACGTTGCCCGGCGGCCGAGCTCGTCCCGACGCTGAACCTGGTCGAGCGGCTCCGCGTCGTCAAGGACGCCGGGGAGCTGGCCCGCATGGAGATCGCCGCCACCATCGCCGACCAGGCGCTGCACGACACGATCGGGCTGCTGCACGACGGCCCGACCGAACGGGCCTTCGCCAACGCCCTCGACGAGGCCATGCGGCGCCTCGGTGCCGAGGGACCCTCCTTCGAGACCATCGTGGCGTCGGGGCCGAACGGCGCGCTTCCCCATGCCCGGCCAGGCGATCGGGTGATCGGGCGGGGCGATCTCGTCGTGCTCGACTTCGGCGCCACCTTCGACGGGTACCGGTCCGACACCACCCGCACCGTGTGCATCGGCCCCGCCAGCCCCCAGCAGCGCCGCCTGTTCGAGGTCGTGCGCGACGCGCAGGCCGCGGGCCGTGACGCGGTGAGAGCCGGCGTGGCGACCAAGCACATCGACGCCGTCGCCCGCCAGGTGATCACCGACGCCGGGTGGGGGGAGCGGTTCTCGCACGGCACCGGCCACGGCATCGGTCTGGAGATCCACGAGACCCCGTTCCTGTCCCGCACCACGCCCGGCGAGCTCGAGGTCGGCAGCGTGGTGACCGTCGAGCCCGGCGTGTACCTGAGCGAGCTGGGCGGGGTCCGCGTGGAGGACACGGTTGTCGTGGACGAGGGCGGATGTCGTAGCCTCACCCGGTTTCCCAAAGACCTCGAACTGTGACGGGCACCGCACGCCGGTCGCCCGTGACCGCTCGCCCCTGAACTGTGAACGACGCGGGTGCTCCACGCCCCGCACCGGGAAGGAATGCCAACCATGGCGATGATCTCCACCAGCGATCTGCGCAACGGGATGACGCTCAACTTGGAGGACGGCCTGTTCAACGTGGTCGAGTTCCAGCACGTCAAGCCGGGCAAGGGCGGTGCCTTCGTGCGCACCACGCTCAAGAACGTGCGGACCGGCCAGGTGGTGGACCGCACGTTCCGCGCCGGCGAGAAGTTCGACCGGGCCGTGATGGCCAAGCGCGAGATGCAGTTCCTCTACCGCGACGGCGGGGACTACGTCTTCATGGACAACTCGAGCTACGACCAGCTCAACGTCGGCCCCTCCGCGCTGGGGGACGCCTCGAACTACCTCATCGAGGGTTCGACCGCCATCCTCGTGATGTTCGAGGACGAGATCATCGGCACCGAGCTGCCCGCCGCGGTCGAGCTGACCATCGCGGAGACCGAGCCGGGCGTGCAGGGCGACCGGGTCTCGGGTGCCCGCAAACCCGCGACGCTGGAGACCGGGCTGGTCATCCAGGTGCCGCTGTTCGTCAACCCGGGGGAGAAGGTGAAGGTGTACACCCGCAGCGGGGAGTACCTCACCCGCGCATGAGCGGAGCCGGCGCAGGTGGACGGCGCGGCGCTCGGGAGCGGGCCCTGTCGCTGCTGTACGAGGCCGAGGCCAAGGACGAGTCGATGGACAGCGTGCTGGGCGCGCTGCCCGTCCCCCCGGACGGCTTCACCGTGGCCATCGTGACCGGGGTGGACGCCCAGCGCAACGAGTTGGACGAGCTGATCCGCCGGTTCGCCCGAGGCTGGCGGCTGGAACGCATGCCGATGCTGGACCGCACGGTGCTGCGCATGGCCACCTTCGAGCTGCTGCACCGCGCCGATGTGCCCACGGCGGCGGTGATCTCCGAGGCGGTGGAGCTGGCCAAGCGGTTCTCGACGGACAAGTCCGGTCGGTTCGTGAACGGCGTGCTGTCCTCCATCGCGGCGGAGGTCCGCCCCGGATCGACCTCGGCGCTCGCCCCCGAGCAGCTCGGCGAGTTGGACCTGCTCGACGATCCGGACCTCGACGATCTCGACGACCTAGACGACCTGGGCCTGCTCGAGCTGCCCGACGATCAAGGTTGATCGGCCACCCGGCCGGCGGCCTTTGGGCTTCGTGCCGGCCGGGGTGCCGCGGCTAAGGTGTCGCTCTGACCGTGAAGCGGGTCCCGTGAGGCCCGTACGGACAGGAGCACCATGGCCGCGACGCCAGACGAATCGAGAACAGGCCCTCCCACGCCCCCCGACGGGGGCGTTTTTTCTGCCCCGACCCAGGTGATGGACGCCGGCGACGTGAGCCGGGCGCTGCGTCGCATGGCCCATGAGATCACCGAACGCAACCATGGCGTGGAGCGCGTCGTGCTCGTCGGCCTGGTCACCGGCGGGGTGGTCCTCGCCGAGGAGCTCGCCGCCCGGCTCGCCGAGATCGAACCGGCGGCACCACCGGTGGGTCGCCTCGACGTGTCCTTCTACCGCGACGACATCGCCCTGCGCCGGGTGATGCCCCACGCGGTGACCGACATCCCCGTCGAGCTCACCGGACGGGTGGTGGTGCTGGTGGACGACGTGCTGTTCACCGGTCGCACCGTGCGCGCCGCGCTCGACGCGCTCAACGACCACGGCCGCCCCAAGGCGGTGCAGCTCGCCGTGCTGGTGGACCGCGGCCACCGCGAGCTGCCCATCCGGCCCGATTTCGTCGGCAAGAACCTGCCCACCTCCCGGGAGGAGGACGTCCGGGCCGGCCTCGACGGTGTGCAGCTGCGCCGCCGGACGACCGGCGTCGCCGGTGACCGCGGCGCCGTCACGGGGAGCGAGGCCCGATGAAGCACCTGCTCGGGGTGATCGGCCAGCCGCGGGCGATGCTCGAGGAGCTGTTGCAGCTGAGCGACTCCTTCGCCGAGGTCAACGCCCGTGCCATCCCCAAGGTCCCGGCCCTGCGGGGCCGCACCGTCGCCACGCTGTTCTTCGAGGATTCGACGAGGACCCGACTCAGCTTCGAGACCGCGGCCAAGCGGCTGTCGGCCGACACGCTGAGCTTCTCGGTCAGCTCCTCGTCGGTGAAGAAGGGGGAGACGCTGCGGGACACCGCGCTCACCCTCCAGGCGATGCGGATCGACGCCATCGTGGTGCGCCACGCCAGCTCCGGTGCGCCGTGGCAGCTGGCCCGCTGGCTCGACTGCTCGGTCATCAACGCCGGCGACGGCTGGCACGAACACCCGACCCAGGCGCTGCTGGACTGCTACACCCTGCGCCGCCACTTCGGTTCGCTCGACGGGTTGCGCATCGCCATCGTGGGCGACATCAAGCACTCCCGGGTGGCCCGGTCCGACGTGTGGGCGTTCACCGCGCTGGGCGCCGAGGTGACGCTGGTGGCGCCGCGCACCCTGCTGCCGCCCAGCCTCGAGGGCTGGCCGGTGCAGGTCAGCGAGGACCTCGACCGGGTGCTCGGATCGAGCGACGTGGTGTACCTGCTGCGCATGCAACGCGAGCGGCAGCATGAGGCGCTGGTGCCGTCGCTGCGGGAGTACACCGCCCGCTTCGGGCTGACCCGCGACCGCGCCGAACGGCTGGCCGACCGGGCGGTGGTGCTGCACCCCGGCCCGATGAACCGGGGGGTCGAGATCGCTCCCGAGGTCGCCGATCTGGACCGCTGCCTGGTGCTCGATCAGGTGGCCAACGGCGTCACCGTGCGCATGGCGGTGCTGTACAAGCTGCTCGCCGGCTCCGCCGCCGATCCCCACGACGCCGTCGGCGATGAGGCCTGGGGACCCATCCGGTCGGGAGGCTCCGATGGCTGACCTGCACACGTTCGTGCTCAAGGGCGCGTCGGTGCTCGATGCGAGCGGCCGTCGCAGCGCCGATGTGCTGGTCCGCGACGGGTTCGTCGCCGCGGTGGGCGAGGGGCTCGACGCCCCCCGGGTGCTCGACGCCGCCGGGTGCATCATCACCCCCGGCCTGGTCGACCTCAACGCCGGCCTCGGCGAGCCGGGCGCCGAGGAGGCGGAGACGGTCCACAGCGCGGCGCGGGCCGCCGCGCTCGGCGGGTACACCACGATCGTGGGCCGGGCCGACACCGATCCAGTGGTGGACAGCGCTGCCTCGGTGCGCGAGCTGCGCGCCCTGGCCGAGGGCGCCGCCTGTCGGGTGCTGCCCTCGGCGAGCATCACGGTCGGGGCCCGAGGCGAGCGCCTCACCCCGATGGCGGAGCTCGCCGCCCTCGGCGTGCGGTTGTTCGCCGATGACGGCGTCGGCATCCACGACGCCCGCCTGTTGCGGCGGGCGTTCGAGTACGCCGCCGGCCTCGGTGTGGTGATCTGCCAGTTCGCCCAGGAGCCGTCGCTCGCCGCCGGCGGCCACCTCCACGAGGGCCCCTGGTCGGCCCGCCTCGGCATCGGTGGCATCCCGGCCGAGGCGGAGGAGGTCGTCGTCATGCGCGACCTCGCCCTGGCCCGACTCACCGGCGCCCAGCTGCACTTCCGGACGTTGAGCACGGCGGCGTCGCTCGCCATGGTGCACTCCGCCCGGCGCCGCGGCCTGCCGGTCACCGCCGAGGTGGCGATGGCCAACCTGCTGCTCGTCGACGAGGACTGCGCCGGGTTCGACCCGGCCACCAAGTTCCGGCCGCCGTTGCGCAGCGCCGAGGACCGGCGGGCGCTGGTCGGTCGCCTGGCCGCGGGGGAGCTCGACGCGGTGGTCAGCGCCCACACGCCGCACTCGGTGCAGGACAAGGAGGTCCCCTTCGACGAGGCGGCCCCCGGGGCGTCGATGCTGCAGTGGACGCTGGCGCTCGGCCTGAGCGAACTGACCCTCGGTGAGGGCGGCCCGCAGGCCAACGCGGTGGGCCTGGCCGAGCTGATCGGTGCCCTCTCCTGGAAACCCGCCTCCATACTTCACGGCACGGTACCGGCCGGTACGGCGCTGACCTACGGGGTCATCGAGTCGGGCGCCGCGGCCGACCTCGCCGTGATCGATCCCACCGCGACCTGGATCCTCGATCCGGCGGCCGGCGCCAGCCGCAGCCGCACCACCCCCTTCGCCGGTCGCAGCCTGCGCGGCCGGGTCCGGCACACCATCGTCGGCGGCGAGCCGATGGTGCTCGACGGGGTGGCCCAACGATGAGCAGACCTGCTGAGGAGCACACAACCATGACTGCACCCCCCGGCGGCGGCGCCGAACCGGCGCACCTCGTGCTGGCCGATGGCACCACCTTCGAAGGCGAGGCGGCGGGCTGGTCCCCGCCCGATGGGGTGGCCGCCGGCGAGGTGGTCTTCAACACCGTGCTGTCGGGCTACCAGGAGGTCATCACCGACCCGTCCTACGCCGGCCAGATCATCACGTTCACCTATCCCCACATCGGCAACTACGGCACCAACCTCACCGACATGGAGGCCACCCGCCCGTACTGCCGCGGTGTCGTGCTGCGGGACCTCGCCCGCCGCCCCTCCAACTGGCGGGCCCAGCGATCCCTGGCGGACTTCCTCGAGCACTTCCGCATCCCGGCCATCACCGGCGTCGACACCCGCCGGCTCACCCGGGTCCTGCGCGACCGCGGCGCCATGCCCGGCGCGTTCGGCTCGGCACCGGTCGATCGCCTGCTGGAGGCGGCGCGCGCCGCAGGCGGCACCGACGGCCAGGACTTCGTCCGTGAGGTGACCTGCCAGGCGCCGTACCGGCGTGCGGGCAACGCCGCCCGCCGGGTGGTCGCCTACGACTTCGGGATCAAGACCTCCATCATCGAGCAGCTGGCGACCATCGCCGACGTGGAGGTCGTACCGGCCGGTACGCCGGCGGCGGAGGTGCTGGCCCGCAACCCCGATGGCGTGTTCCTCTCCAACGGTCCTGGCGATCCGGCCGCACTGCCCTACGCGGTGGAGGCGGTGGACGGCCTCGTCGGCCGGGTGCCGATCTTCGGCATCTGCCTCGGCCACCAGCTGCTGGGCCAGGCGTTGGGCGGCACCACGTTCAAGCTCCCCTTCGGCCACCACGGCGGCAACCACCCGATCCGCCGGGAGGCGACCGGGGAGATCGAGATCGCCTCGCACAACCACAACTACGCAATCGATCCGGCGTCGCTACCGGACGGGGTCGAGGTCACCCACCGCAACATCAACGACGGCACGGTCGGCGGCTTGCGGGCCCGCGCCCGCTGGTGCTTCTCGGTGCAGTACCACCCGGAGGCGGGCCCCGGCCCGCACGACCCGCGCTACCTCTTCGGCGAGTTCGCCACGCTCATGGACGACTGGAAGCACCAGAACGGAAAGGACGGGGTCAGTGCCGCGTCGTGACGACCTCAAGTCGATCCTGGTGATCGGCTCCGGCCCGATCGTGATCGGTCAGGCCTGTGAGTTCGACTACTCCGGCACGCAGGCCTGCCGGGTGCTGCGGGCCGAGGGCTATCGGGTGATTCTGGCCAACTCGAACCCGGCGACGATCATGACCGACCCGGAGTTCGCCGACGCCACCTACATCGAGCCGCTCGACGCCGACGTGCTCGAGCGCATCATCGCCCGCGAGCGACCCGACGCCCTGTTGCCCACCCTGGGCGGGCATACCTGCCTGAACGTGGCCATGGAGCTCGTCGAGCGCGGCGTGCTCGCCGCCCACGGCGTCGAGCTGATCGGGGCCAACTTCGAGGCGATCAACAAGGGCGAGGATCGCCAGATCTTCAAGCAGCTGGTGCTGGATGCCGGCGCCGACGTCGCGCGCTCGCACATCGCCCACACTCTCGAGGAGGCGATTGCCTTCGCCGACGACCTCGGAT
>JADLEF010000325.1 GCA_020846295.1 Acidimicrobiales bacterium | reverse complement strand
GCCGGCCGCCCGGGCCGCCTCCACCGCGGCCACCACGTCGGCGGTGTGGCGCGGCATGACCAGCACCGCGGCCGTGCCACCCCGTTCGAAGATGGCCCGGTCCTGGGCGTAGGCGCCGATGACGTCGGGGTCGGTCTGGAGGCACTCGGCCGGGAGGCGGGCGGCGAGCTCGTCGAGCAAGGACATGGGGCACATCCTTCCAGCCCCGGGCTTCGCCGAGGGGAAGCCGGACCGGCCCGCAGAACGTAGCGTGTGCCGCCATGAAGCTCGACGCCCGACTCCGCAACGGATTGCCCTTCGCCGCCGCCGACGCCCGGGAGGCGGAGGAGGCCGGCTTCGACGGCGCGTGGAGCAGCGAGAACGAAGCGGACGCCTTCCTGCCGCTCGCGGTCGCCGCCACCGCCACGCGCCGGATCGAGCTGGGCCCGTCGGTGGCCATCGCCTTCTCGCGCACGCCGATGACGGTCGCCTACCTCGCCGCCGACCTGCAGCGCTTCACCGAGGGCCGTTTCGTGCTCGGGCTGGGCAGCCAGATAAAGCCGCACATCGAGAAGCGCTTCTCCATGCCGTGGTCGCGCCCGGCGGCCCGCATGCGCGAGTTCGTGCTCGCCCTGCGGGCCATCTGGCGCTGCTGGGACGAGGGCGAACCACTGCGCTTCGAGGGCGAGTTCTACCGCCACACGCTGATGACCCCCCACTTCAGCCCGCCGGCGAGCCCGCACGGGCCGCCCCCGGTGTACCTGGCCGCGGTCGGCCCGCTCAGGACCGAGGTTGCCGGCGAGGTGGCCGATGGGCTGCTGGCCCACCCCTTCCTCACGGTGGACTACCTGCGCGACGTGGTGGGGCCCGCGGTCGAGCGCGGGCGCGCCAAGGCGGGGGCCACCATGGAGGGCTTCGAGATCGGGCTCTCGGCGTTCGTCGCGCTCGACGACGCCGACGTCGAGGCCGTGCGCCGGCAGATCTCCTTCTACGGGTCGACCCCGGCATACCGACCGGTACTGGACCTGCACGGTTGGGGCGATCTGCAGGCCGAGCTCAACGTCCTGTCCAAGCAGGGCCGGTGGGACGACATGGTCCGGCTGGTCGATGACGAGGTCCTGTCGGCGATGTGCGTGATCGGGTCGCCGGGCGAGGTCGCCGCCGAGCTCGCACGGCGTTACGGCGGGCTCGCGCAGCGCATTCGGTTCAACCGGCCCGGTGAGGTCCCGCCGCCCGGCCGGTTCGCCGAACTGGTCGACGCGCTGCGATCGAGCGCCACTTGAGCCGAAATCCCCTAGCACGGGTACGTTGCTCGGAGCTGCGGGCCTAGCCTGAACCCATGACGACACCCGCCGGCTGGTATACGGACCCGAGCAATCCCGCCCGGTATCGCTACTGGGACGGCGCCCAGTGGACCGAGCACGTGCACCCGCCGGAGGGTGCCGAGCACGCTGCGGTCGACCCGGCTGCTGCGGGGGCTGGCGGGTTCGCACCCGACGCCACCGCCACGGCCGGCGCCGCCACCGGCGGGTCCGACGCCAACGGTTGGGGCAGTGCTGCGGCCGGTGAGCAGGCGTGGCAACCCTCGGCCACAGAGGCAGCGGCACAGGCAACGTCGTTCACCTCGGTGGACACCGGTGCCGGCGCGGTGGACATCGGCACACCGGCGGTGGTCACCGCACCCGGCGCGTGGGGGGCCGACACCGGCGGGTACCAGACCCCGGCGCCGGCGGTCGATCCCGCCGCCGCCAACGGCGGGTACGACGCGGCCGCCAACGGCGGGTACGACGCAGCTGCCTACGGCGCCGCCGCGGCCTACCAGGCAACCCCGGCCGAGTACGCGCCCACCGCCTACGCAGCGGCGGCCCAGGGCGCGCAACCTACCGCGCAGTACGGCCCGGCCGACGGGGTGGGCGGCATTCGCACCGACCTGCTGAGCGACCCCCGCTACGGCGAGGTCGGCTCCGGGGAGCGGGTCACCCGACAGAACGGGCGCCTGTTGAAGGTCGTGCTCGGACCCGAGGTGCTCGCCCGGCAGGGTTCGATGGTCGCCTTCCAGGGTGCGATCGACTTCGACCACGAGGGTGCCGGCGCCGCCCGCTTCCTCAAGAAGGCGCTCACCGGCGAGGGCCTGCCCCTGATGCGCTGCACCGGCCAGGGCGAGCTGTTCCTCGCCGACGGTGCCCGCAACGTGCACATCATCTGGCTGGACAACTCCGGGCTGTCCGTCAACGGTCGCAACGTGCTGGCCTTCGAGCCGTCCCTCGAGTGGGACATCGAGCGCGTCCAAGGCGCCAGCATGCTGGCCGGTGGGCTGTTCAACACCCGGCTGCGGGGCACCGGCTGGGTGGCCATCACCACCAAGGGCGATCCGGTGGTGCTGCGGACCGACCAGCCGACCTTCGTGGACACCGACGCCGTGGTGGCCTGGAGCGCAGGGCTGACGACGAGCATCAACCGGACCTTCAAGGCCAAGGCGCTCATCGGCAAGGGCTCGGGCGAGGCGGCCCAGCTCGCCTTCTCCGGGCAGGGCATCGTCATCGTGCAGCCCTCCGAAGGCGACGCCGTGCCGCCCCACACCCACTGATCGTCAGCCCTGGAGCGCGGCCCGCACGTCCGCCATCGAGGCGGTCACGCCCTGCCGCGACGCAGCGGGGTCGGCCAGGACCGCGGTGAGTCGCTCCAGTGCCTCGCGCAGCGCCTCCGGCACCTCGAAGGTGTCGAGGTCCTCGAGCAGCTCGGCCAGCGACCAGCGCCCCCGGGCCCGGTCGGCGTCGAGCTCGTCGAGCACGGCCAGGACCCGCCGCCGCAGCGCCGCGCTGATCGAGCCCGGCACCGGCGGGCGCGCCGGGGGTATCGCGACGATCGGGGGGCCGGAGCGTTCGGGCGTCGCCGCGGACGTGAACGCCACCCGCAGCGGCCCCGCGGCGTGGTGCTCACCGCGCCGCTTGGGCGACGGTCGCGCCGCAGCGGTGGCCGGGCCCGCGGCGACCGGCGAGGGGGCCGACGCGGCGGCGACCGTCATCGCCCCGCCCGCCCAGCCGTGCACCTCGGCGAGGGGCTGCACCACCGGCCGGCTCGGACCGGGCACCCGCTCGCCGGCGTGGTCGACCGCGATGAACGCGGTGTAGCGGCACAACACGCGAGCGGCGAGGGAGATCGCCACCGCCCGCTCCGCCGCATCGACGGCGCCGAGGTCGGCTTCGAGCTCCAGCTGGGTCAACTCGGCGACGGCCCAGCTCTGCTGGTGGAGCAGGCCGTCGGAGGCCGTGCCGACGGTGAGGGAGCGCCGCCACGGCCCGTCCGGCGTCTCCCCCTCGACCGCGATCGTCGCCCCGGTCGGGTCGGCATCGACGGCGGCCCACAGCGTGGTCGGCGCGCCGGCGTACCGATCGGCCCCGTGTCGGGGCAGCAGCCCACCGGCGGGCGCCCCGGCGATGTGCAGGGACCGGGCCAGCGGCCGGCCGACGCGGTGCACGATCCGCTCGATCGTCACCGTCACCTCCTCTGGCCTGGTCACGAGATCGAAGCGGCCACCGCCGAGGGCGGCGAGGTCGCGGCACAGGCCGGCGTTGACCGCTTCGTCGATGCCGACGACGTAGAGCTGCGCGTCGCCGAGCACGGAGGCGACCGCATTGCGGGTGGCGGCCTCGGCGCTGACCTGGGCGTCGGTGACGAGCACCAGCACCTTGTCCCGGCCCACCCCGTCGTGGTGCAGCACCGATCCCGCCTCGATCACGGCACGATCGAGCTCGGTGCCGCCGCGGGCGGTGAGCGACTCCACGAAGCGACCCAACCGCCGCCGCACGGTGGCGTCGGCCGTCGCCAACGCCGGGTCCGACCGCTCGATCGCGTCATCGAAGCCGATCACGACCACCCGGTCGGCGGCGCTCAGCGCGTCGACCAGTCGGGCGGCGAGGCGTTGGGCGGCGGCCATCTTCCAACCACCCATCGAACCCGAGCGGTCGAGGAGCACCGCCACATCCCGCGGCCGGCCAAGCGGGGCGGCCGCGGTGGGCCCGACGGCCGCGATGGGCGCGATGGCGGCATCGGACAGGAGGTCCACGCGCACCAGGTGGCCGCCGCCGGGACGGGCGATGGCGAGGGCCCGGTCGGGCGCGCCGCCGACGGGGGCGCGGACGACGACGTCGCGGGCCGCCGGCCCGGCCCAGCGCACCGTCCAGCGGCCCTCGACGAGCTCGACGTCGGCGCCGATGACGTTGGCCCGGGGAGCGGCGACCGATCCTGACCATGCCAGCGCGAGCTCGACGGGAACCTGACGGGCGGGGTCGGCGGTGCGCGGCGCGTGCACCCGCCACCCGTCGGGATCGTGCGACGGGCCCCGAACCGACCCACCCGACGCGGACCCGCCCTGCCCCGATGTGTACCGGGGGGCGACGACGAGCGGCAGGCGCACGGCGCCGATCCCGTCATCGACGTCGAGGGTGCCGACCAGCACCAGCTCCAGCTCCGGGTGCTCCCCCGGCGCGACCCGTCCGAGGGTCATCGTGAAGACCTCGCGCCGGTCGGCCTCGAACAGCGCCGCCCGGCGCCCGTCGGCGACCGCGGCCTCGTAGACGGCGCGGGCCGCGGCGCGCTCCGCCAGGTCGGCGCGGAAGGTGCGGTCGCCGAACCGGGCGACGGCATCGACGATCGCCGCACCGGCCGGCAAGGGAGCGAGGTAGATGGCGTCGATGGGCCCGGCGGAGCGGTTGCGGACGCGTACCCGCCAGCGGGAGCGCACCGCGAGGCCATCGACCTCGACCTCGACCGCCACGTGTTCGACGACACCGGTCATCGACCCGTCGGCGTCGCACAGCGCGCCCCACGGCGGCAGCGATTCGCTGGTCATCGGGCCGGCCTCTGTGGGTTCGTGCAGGTCATGGGACATGGGCAGTGCCTTTCAGCGTTCATCGCCGGCGCCTCCGCGGTCCGCCGCGGGCGCAAGCAAGGGTGAAGGTCGAGCAGAGGTCGAGGCTTGGGGAAGCGACGAGAGCAACGTCAGCAGCGGGCCCGCGGCGCGCCGCAGCGCCTCGACCGCGTCGTCGTCGAGGGTCGGGTAGAGGGATCGGTCGAGCAGCAGCCGCACGCCGGCGGCGAGCGGGACCGGCTGCTCGCGCTGGCGCGGCGGCTGCCGCCAAAACGGCGCGTCGGCAACGTCGGGGGCCGACGGAGCGGGCTGCGGCGCCCGCAAGAGGAGGCCGATGTTGGCCAGGCTGAGCCCGAGCTCCTGCAGGCGGCGGATCTCGAGGATGCGCTCGGTGTGCGACGGCCCGTAGCGGGCGTGCACCCCGCGCCCGCCCGAGGGGGCATCGAGCAGACCCTCCCTGATCCAGTAGCGAACGGTGCGGGCGTTCACTGCGTGGCCGCACGCGTCGAGCAGCTGGGCCATGGTCAGCCGCGCCTGCGCCGTCTCGTCGTGCTCGGGATTCGTCATCGTCAACGACAGTAACAACTGTCGTTGAGCACGGCAAGGGTCGACCGGGCGGCAGGGCGGCAGGGCGGCAGGGCGGCAGGCCCGGAGCCAGTGGGGCCGACCGCGGTCGATCCGGTTGCCGTTCGACCCTGCCTGCGCCACCCGCCCCTCGGCGAGGATGAGGCCATGACCACTCCAGACGCCGCGGTCCGCACCATCGCCGCCATGGACCCCGTGTGGGCCAAGCCCGGCGACACGCTCCGCAACCTCGCCAAAGCCATGCACACCGCCAACTGCGGCGCCCTGCTGGTGCACGCCCGCGAGCACCAGACCGGCGTCGTGTCCGAGCGCGACATCGTGCGCGCCCTCGCTGAGGGTGCCGAACCCGATGACGCGTGGGCCGCCGACGTCATGACCCGGACCGTGCTCAGCACCTCCCTCGACGAGCCGATCCTGTCGGTGGCCGAACTCATGGCCGACGCCCACATCCGTCACGCCGTGCTCGTCGACGACGGCGGCGACGTCGTCGGCCTCGTGTCCATGCGTGACGTGCTGCGCCCGCTCCTCGACGAAGCGTTCGCCTCCCGGCGCAGCTGATCGACCCGGCGCCGGAGCGCTCGCGGTGGGCGGCGGACATTTTCCTGGCGGCACAGGTTTGGCGGCGACCGCCGGCGGATAGCGGAGCGCTCGTCATGACCGGAGCTGAGCGACCCGCTGACCGCCGCTACATCGCGGTGCACGGCGAGACCGGTGGCCGCCCCCCGCCATTGCGGGACGAGGCTCGCCGCCGGCTCGAGCGCGTCCTGAACGTCACGAGGCTCGATGTCGAGGCAGCCGAGGCGGCCGGCGACGCGGAGCGCCTGCAACGAGCCCTCGCGCAGCACCGTGCCGTCGAGGACGCACTGGCCAACTTCGGGCCGCTCGACGGCGCCGTGGACGTCGTCGACGCCTGACCCACGCCCGCCCGCCCGAGCCTCCCCTCGCCGACGGCGGGCGATCGTTGCACCCTGGGCCGACGCCTGCACCTACGCTGTGGCGAAACGGCCGCCGCCGCGGCCCGCGAGCTGCCCGTCCAGAACGAAAGGCGACGAGTCCGACCATGAAAGTTGCCCTGACCCTCCGAGACCACCTGCAGCGGGCGGTCACCGTGTACCCCGACCGTGTCGCGCTGATCGACGAACCGGACCAGCCGGCCGAGTCGTGGGGTTCGCTCACCTGGCGGGAGGTGGACCGTCGGGCCAGGGCCCAGGCCGCCGCGCTGGATGCGCTCGGCGTGCCGGTGGGCGGCCGGGTCGCCATGGTGTCGCACAACTCCGCCCGGCTGTTCACCTCGTTCTTCGGTGTGTGCAACTGGGGTCGGATCTTCGTGCCCAT
Source organism: Acidimicrobiales bacterium (assembly GCA_020846295.1). Classification (GTDB taxonomy): domain Bacteria; phylum Actinomycetota; class Acidimicrobiia; order Acidimicrobiales; family CAIXPF01; genus CAIXPF01. The sequence continues at coordinate 1,288 of JADLEF010000325.1, read as the reverse complement.
CAACTTCCGGCTCTCCGCCGAGGAGGTCAGCTACATCGTCGGGCACTGCGGTGCCGACATCCTGCTGATCGATCCCGAACTGGAGGAGCAGCTCGCCTCGGTCACGCACCCGCGCAAGTACGTGATGGGGGCCGAATCGGACCGGGAGCTCTACCTGTTCGACCGCGAACCGATGCCGTGGGAACCCGACGAGGACGCCACCGCCACCATCAACTACACCTCGGGGACGACCGCCCGACCCAAGGGCGTCGAGCAGACCCACCGCAGCCTGTGGGTCAACGCCGCCACCTTCGGCTGGCACTCGGGTGTGTCGGACCGCGACGTGTACCTGCACACGCTGCCGATGTTCCACTGCAACGGTTGGGGTCAGCCGTTCTCCTCCACCGCCATGGGCGTCACCCACGTGGTGCTGCGCAAGGTCGATGGCGCCGAGATCCTGCGGCGCATCGAGCAGCACGACGTCACCTACCTGTGCGGCGCACCCGCCGTCGTGGCCATGGTGCTCGACGCCGCCGCCACCTGGGACGGTGAGATCCCCGGCCGGGACCGCGTGCGCATGATCGTCGCCGGCGCTCCCCCTCCCACCCGCACCATCGAGCGGATGGAGACCGAGCTCGGGTGGGAGTTCATCCAGATCTACGGCCTGACCGAGACCGCGCCGTTGCTCACCATCAACCGCCGCCGGTCCGAATGGGACGACCTCACCCCCAACGAGCGGGCCCAGAAGCTCTCCCGGGCCGGCGCACCCGCGCTGGGCGTGACGATGCGGGTGACCGACCAGGGCGAGCTCATCGCCCGGTCGAACGTGGTGCTCAAGTCGTACTGGGACCAGCCTGACGCCACCGCCGATGCCATCCGCAGCCAGGACGACAAGCTCGAGTTCTTCCACACCGGCGACGGCGGCATCATCGACGACGAGGGCTACGTCACCATCTCGGACCGCAAGAAGGACGTGATCATCTCCGGTGGCGAGAACGTGTCCTCCATCGAGGTCGAGGACGCGCTGTTCTCCCACCCTGCGGTGGCCGAGGTCGCCGTCATCGGCGTCCCGCACGAGAAGTGGGGCGAGACGGTGAAGGCCCTGGTGGTCCTGGCCGAGGGCGCCACCGCCACCGAGAAGGAGCTCATCGACCACTGCCGTTCGAAGCTGGCCCACTACAAGTGCCCGACCTCGGTGGAGGTGCGTGACGTGCTGGCCCGGACGGCCACCGGCAAGCTGCAGAAGTTCCTGCTGCGGGCGCCGTACTGGGAGGGTTTCACCAAGCAGGTCAACTGACCGGCGCCGGTC
>JADLEF010000324.1 GCA_020846295.1 Acidimicrobiales bacterium | reverse complement strand
GGAGCCCACCGTGGCCATCGTTCAGCAGTTCGAGGAGACGGTGCCCGCGACGGAGCCGGCGCCCGCCCCCGCCCCCGCCCCCGCGGTGACCGAGGCACCGACCACGGCCGCACCGCCGGTGACCGCGGCGCCGACGACCGCCGCCCCTGCCGTGACCGAGGCGCCGACCACGGCCGCACCGACGACCGTCGCACCGCCCACCACCACGAAGCTGGTGATCACGGTGCCGTCCATCACCAAGCCGACCGTCGCGGCGGGCTCGGGCAGCAACAAGGGCCCCGGCAACAGGGACCGCGATGACGACACGCGGGACGACAAGAAGAAGGACGATGACGACGACGACTGATCGTCGGGCCCTGCCCGCCGACCGGTGAGCGCAGGCTCGGGCAACGGTTTCGCCGGTCCGCCGGTTCTCGTGCTAGCTTGGTCGGCCTTCGGGCCGTTAGCTCAGTTGGTTAGAGCGCTTGCATGACGCGCAAGAGGTCAGGGGTTCGATTCCCTTACGGCCCACCGGTGTTTGCCCTGGTCAGGGCGTTGCAGCCCTCGGGGAGGGCTCCGCAGATCCGGCTCCGCTGTCGCTGAACTGCAGCTCTGGGGTGTGGCGGCCGGCGGATCCCGAGGCACTGCCGTGGACGTCGAGCGTCGCCAGGTCGAGCGTCCTGTTCGGCTGGCACTCCCGGCCCGTTTGCTCGCTCTAGCACTGTTCACCTGGGCGGCTCGGCTCGGTGGTCGCCAAAGCAGGCCGATTGCACCGCCGCCACCATCCGTAGACCGCCACTGCGCTGCCCGCTGCCCGCTGCCTGAGCGTGCCGACGGCGAGGCGCAGTGCGGGCTGGCTTGATCGTACCGATGGGTATGGTTCGGGCGTCACGCATCACCAGAAGTGGCGGGTTGTGCAGGCGCAACGACCGACCCCACCGACCGCACGACGGCCTGACCGGCATCGTTTCATGAGGCAACGAGCAAGGCGACAGCACAACCCGCCACGCTCGCTCGAACACCGCGGCGTCCGCGGCAACGACGAACACGTTCGGTCGACCGCCGTTCGATCAGATGACCGATTTCTGCGCCCTGCTAAGCGAGTTTGACTTGATTCGACTCAATCGGAAGGCGCTTGAAGAGTTGATCGAGGATGCTGGACAGGGCGGCGGGTCGCTCAACGAGATCCGCGATCATCGCTGGCGGTTTCCGGGCACGGGTGGCATCCCGGTCATCGTGAAACTCTTCGAGCCATCGAATCAGAACCGCCTGCATCGCTTCGCTCTGCTCGGTCCTGGTCGTGTCGAGGTAGATGCGATCAGGGTGGTTGTGATCGACGAGCAGCACTGCGGTGGTGCCGACGCTTCCAACGCCATCGATCATGACCGAGCCCTGCGCTGACCGTCGAACAGCCACGTCCCAGCCGGTCACGATCGTGCCAAGGAGAGTCCTGAGCCTCTCGAGTTCGCTCGCCACCTTTGCCTCCTTCATCAACGCTCCCTAGGCAGTGTGCCGGGGCGACCTTGGGGTCGGGCGTACCTCGCCAAGCCTTGCGACGGGCGGGCGAGCCCACCGGGCGACGAGCGCACCTCGCGCCGCCGGTGCGAGGTCAGCCCTGAAGCTGTCCACCGGACGCCGGCGCGGCTGCTCAGCCGCTGCGCTCGATGACCGAGTGTGTCGCGACGACCAGTCCTTCGAGATCGAGTTCGGAGCCGGCCTGGAGCGCCTCGGCGAAGCCGCACCCGAGCGCGGTGCGCAGACGACGGAGAAGCTGCGAGCGCCGATCGGCTTCGCCCGGGACCAACTGTCTCCCAACCGTGCTGAGCACCCGGTCGGCACCCCCGATGAGCGCTGCTGCCGTGGCGTGTTGTCCTCGTTCGGACGCGAGCTGGGCGGCGAAGGCGGCGGCCGACGCCATCGATCCGATGTCCCGTGCGCCGACCGCCCCGGCGAGTGCCGCCCGTTCGTGGCTCACCGCCACAGCGAGGTCGCCGTCACCCAGCGCCGCTCGGGCGAGCAGCGCGTGGAGCGCCGTGATCGCAGGAAGGTCGCCGATCCCCTGCTGTAGGTCCAGAGCTTGGGCGAGGAGTCGGCGGCCCTCCCGAAGGTCTCCCGCCTCGAAGGCGGCGGTCCCTGCGAGCTGCAGCAGGCGCGCTCGACCGGACGTGGTGCGCGCACGAGCCAGCAACGAGTGGGCTCGTTGCCGGGCGAGGTTCGGGGCACCTCGCACGATGTACAGCTCGGCCGTCAACGTCTCCAGTTCCATGTCGAAGCACAGAGGGGTCTCGAACGCCTCGGTGAGCGTTCGGGCGTCATCGACGAATCGCTCAGCGGTCTCGACTGCGCCGCCTTCCATGGCGCATCGGCCGGCCTCGACGAGCAGCCCGATCCGTCGCGAGCCGGCGCGGGGGTGTCGGGTCAGGTAGCCGTAGAGCTCCGTCGCCGCAGCGACGGCGGACGTCATGCGCTGCTGCGTGGCGATCGTCCACGCGAGGTCGTCGGCGACCGCTGGATCGGAGCAGCCGAGCAGATCGATCAGATGGCGCAGGTTGGGTAGCTCGCACTGCCGCCGCTCGATGACGGCGTGGTCGACTGCGTGGACGTCGGGCCCGACGCAAGCCAGCAGGTGCTGCGCAGCTGCCATCGCCGCGTCGAGAAGCTCAGGGTTCGGCGTGATGCTGCGGGCGACGGATCGAACGGTGGAGAGCAGCCGGAATCGTTGGGTGCCCTGCGACGGTGTGGGCTCCAGCAACGACTTCCGGGTGAGCGCCCAGACGATCTCCTCGGCGTCGATGTTGCCGTCGTCCGTTCGGATGGTTGCCGTCGCGGTGTCGAGCGTGAACTCGGCGGCGAGGACGGTCAGGCGCCGGAGCGCGAGCTGTTCGGCGGGCGAGAGCAGCGCATAGCTCCAGCCGATCATGCCCGACAGCGTTCGTTGGCGGGCATCGAGGGACGGGTCCGCCGAGCTGGGGAACCAGAACCGTCGCAGCATGGCCGTGATCTCCTGCGGTGGAAGATTCGATGCATGCGCGGCGACGAGCTCGATGGCCAGCGGGAGGCAGTCGAGCTGGTTGCACAGCTCCAACAGCTCAGCGTTCGGAGCGCGATCGGCGGTCACTGCGCCGCTGCGCAAGAGGAACAGCCTGGCTGCGTCCCCGAGCTCGAGCGGTCGGAGACGGAGGACCGACTCGTCGAGGAGACCGAGCGGCTCGCGGCTCGTCGCTACCACCTGCACCGCCGGGCAGTGGCGGAGCAGGGCGTCGATGAGCGCAGCGATCCGAGCGCGATGGTGCTCGCAGTTGTCGAGCACGAGCAGCAGCTCCTTGTCGGCGATCAGGTTCAGCACGTCGTCGAGCAGGACCCGACCGAACCGACTGGCATCTTCATCCGACTGGACGAACGGTGCCGCCTCCCGGGCCAGCGGCTCGATCGACTCGAGGACCGACTGCTCGATGAGGTTGGGATCCGACACCTGCGACAGCGACACCCAGCAGAGGCCGTCGAACCACGATGCGCCATGGCGTTGGCAGAGCTCCGAGACGAGTCGGGTCTTGCCGATGCCGCCCACGCCGGTGACCGTGACGAGCTTCGCGCTCCCGAGGCGCAGGGCAAGGTCGTCGAGCTCCTCGACACGGCCGACGAACGTTGTTCGTGGTGCGACCAGCTTGTGCCTGGTGGCGGTGGGGATTCGCAGTGGACCGACGGCGGTCGACTCGATGCCGTCGTGCAGGACGTACAGCTCGACCGGGCGCTCGAAGTCACGTACAGGGAACCGGCCGGCGAACTCGAGTTCCACGTCCGACATCCGACCGACGAACTGGGCCGCGTCACGGGTCAACACGATCTGGCCTCGGTTCGCAGCGGCCGCGACCCGACGCGTCTGGTGAGCGGCGAGCGCATCGGCACCCAAGGCCGGTGAACCCAGCCCCGCGTGGACCGCGAGCTGTGCCTCGAGGACCACCGTTCCCGCGGCGGCCGGTCCGCGTACCACCCTGCGAGCGCGCACGGCAGCTATCGCCGCGGTCGCTGGATCGCTGAACGCCGCCAACAGCTCATGGTCCGCCGTGCCGTCCACGGCGAGCCCACCCAACTCGGTGACCAACCGCTGTAGGGCGGCGCGGCGTTCCTCGATGTCGATCGCGGCACCAAACGGCCTGGACGGTGTCATACCCGTCGGTGTCATGCCCGTCGGTGT
>JADLEF010000323.1 GCA_020846295.1 Acidimicrobiales bacterium | reverse complement strand
GTGGCGGGGGTGGGGGGGGGGGGGGCGGGGGTGCAGGGGATCGGGGTGGACGGGGCGGTCGGCGGCGCGACCCGGGTGATCATCGGGGTCACGAGGGCCACCGCGACGGTGATGTTGTCGTGGCCGCCGCCGTCGATGGCGTGCTGGGTGAGACGGCGGGCGACGGTCATCGGTTCGATCTCCTCCACCGAACTGGCGCCGTCGGCCACCAGGCGGGCGAGCGTGTCGAGGTCGAAGTAGTTCCAGGCCCCGTCGGAGCAGAAGACGAGCACCGCCTCCTCTCCGTCGACCTCCGGCTGCCAGTGCACGATGTCGGCCACCGGGTCGCGCCCGGCGTCGGCGCCCAGCCATCGGGTGATGGCGTGGCTGCGCTCGTCCCGGTCCGCCTCGGCCTGGGTGAGCCGGCCCGAGGCCACCTCCTCGGTGCCCCAGCTGTGGTCGGTGGTCAGCCGGCGGATCCCCGCGGTGGACAGCACATAGGCCCGACAGTCGCCGAGCCAGCCGACCGACAGCCCCCGTGCCGGACGGTACGTCGCGGCAAGGAACGTGCAGGAAGGCGGCTCGCCACCCACCGCCATCGGGGCGAGGCCGACCACCGCGGCGGACGCCCGCACCGCGGCAGCCTGCAGCGACTGGCCGGGGGCGACGTCGGACGGGGCGGCGAGCAGTGTGGCCACCGCAGCGTCGGCCGCACCCTGCGAGGCCTCGTCGGAGCGGGGGATGTTCGACACCCCGTCGCACACCGATACGACGAACCCGCCGTCGGGCAGGACGGCGGCGGCGAAGGAATCCTCGTTGCGGACCTTGCGCGGGCCCTTGGCGCTCACCACTGCGAGCGCCCCGAGGTCGAGCTCGAGGTGGTCGCGAGGCCGCACCGGGCGGACGCCGCAGCTGATGCAGAACCCGTCGACGTCGAACCCGTCGGAGGAGGCGCAGCTCGGACAGGCACCCGACGGGGGCGACGCGGTGGACACCACCGCGTCAGCGCCGACCTCCTGCCGCGCTGCGCCCGGCGGGAGCGTACCGACGGGTACGGGATCGCCCGCCCGAGTCGGGGTCGGGACGGGCCCGGATGCCGATGCCGATGCCGATGCCGATGCCGATGCCGCGTCGAGCGGAGCGCCGCAGCGCTCGCAGAAATGGTCGCCTTCCTCGGCCACCTCACCGCAGGCCGGGCAGGCCGACCCGCTCACCAGAGCGTCCTCGGCCGCACGGCGTTGGCCCGATCCACCAGTCGAACCCGTTCACCCCGGTCGCTCGACGCCCGGGCCAGGCCGAGCAACGTCTTCTCCAGCGCGGCGCGCACCCCCGGCTCGGTGGCCGGCTGGTCGAACAGCTGCAGCTGCGGCTGTGGCTGCAGGCGACCCGAGCTCAGGCCGTCGAGCACCTGCTCCAACATGGTCGCGGCCAGCTCACCCCGGCGGCGGGCGTCCACCGAGGCGCTCTCCACCGCCTGTGCTGCGGTGGCGACATCGCCGAGGTTGCCGGTGCCGGCGGAGCGGTGCATCAACCACGCGGCCAGCTGCTCCAGCGCCGCGCTCCGCGCCGCCGAGGCCGGTGGGATGGTCTGCAGCGCCGCCACTGCGCCGTCGATGTCGCCCATCGCCGCCCGACACCGGGCGAGCCCGAAGACGGAGGTCACGGAGCCGGGGTCCACGGTGACGATCAGCTGGTACAGCATGGCGGCCTCGGCCGGGTCGCCCGCCAGCTCGGCCGCCATCGCTGCGGCCAGCTTGGGGGCCAACTCGCCCGGCACGTCGGTCCGAACCCGATCGAACTCGCTCACCGCCGACGCACCGTCCCGGCCGGCCAGGGCGATCAGGCCCTCGTACCACGACACCCGCCACTCCCACGGGTCCTCGGCGCGGATGGCGGCGAGGCCCTGACGGGCCTTGTCCGGCGCCGGCAGCTCGATCCACGCCCGCACCTGGCGCAGCTTCAGCTCAACCGTGTCCGGCACCCGGTCCGCCTGCCGCTCGGCCGCGATGCGGGCCAGCGCCTCGGTGGCGTCGAGCGCCACGATCTCGTTGAGGAACGAAGCGGCCGGGTCCTCCGAGTTCGGCTTGAGATCCGGCAGGTCCATCCAGTTCAGCACGGCGCCGGTGTTCGGGTGCCAGCGGTCGGTGGTGAACCGGGTCGACACCGCCGGACGGGGCTGGCCGGTGTTGACCGCCACCACCTCTCGCAGCACCCCGAGGAGCTGATCGGCCAGCTCGTCGGTGGACTGGAAGCGGTCGTCGGGGTTGAGGGCGGTGCCTTTGAGCAGCAACCGGTAGAATGACTCGTAGCGGGCGAAGAGCGGCTCGGCGGCCACATCGGGCAGGCTGTGCTTGAAGTCCCGCTGGTAGCCGGGAAGGTCCAGGGTGAGCACCGCCAGCGTGCGCACGACCGTGTAGAGATCCGAGCTGACCGACGGCCCGTCGGTGGCGATCTCGGGGGCCTGGAAGCCGACGGTGCCATAGATGGCGGCGTCGTGATCGTCGATCTTGCGGACGCCGCCGAGATCGATCAGCTTGAGGTCCTCGCCCGAATGCATCACGTTGTCGGGTTTGAAATCGCAGTACAGGTAGCCGCGGCGATGCAGGTACCCCATGGCGGGCAGGATGCCGAGCACGTACCCGATGGCCACCTCGATCGGAAGCGGGCTCGCCTGGCCGCCGTTGCCCACCATGCGATCCTTGAGGACCTGCTTGAGGCTCTTGCCGCCGACGAACTCCATCACGATGTAGCCGGCGCCACCGTGCTCGACGAAGTTGTAGATCTCGACCACGTTGCCGTGCTCGAGCTCGGCCAGGAAGCGCTTCTCGGCGATGGCGGCTTCCACCGCCTCGGTGTCGCCGGAGTTCAACACGCCCTTGAGCACCACCGGACGGTCCGACACGTTGCGGTCCACCGCCAGGTAGATCCAGCCGAACCCGCCGTGGGCGAGACAGCCGACCACCTCGTACTGGCCGCCGACCACGAGACCCGGGCCGAGGCGGGGGTTGAAGTCGAACGCCGAGCCACAGTTCGGGCAGAACCCCTGGGTGCGGCCGGCTCGATCGCCCTTGGTCCGACCGACGGGCTGACCGCACTTCCAGCAGTAGCGCTTGTCCTCGGGGACCTCAGCCACCGCCATGACCGCCTTGCGGGCGTCGGTCACCGCGACCGGCGGGATGGCCACCAGACCGGCGCCCAGCCGCGAGGTGGAGGTGCGCGAGGTGTCGCTGCGCACGGTGCGGCGGCTGCCGGCGGCCGCCTGGGAACCGCGCGACACCGAGGACGCGGCGCGAGCCGACACCCGGGAGGAACCTGGGTTGGCACTCGACGCCCCGTGCCCCAGCTGGGTGGTGCCGGTCTGGCGCCCGGTCGGCGGCGCCGCACCGGCACCGGCACCGGCAACTGCGCCCGACGTACCAGTAGGTACGGGGCTGGCCGGCATCGGGGCCAGACCACAGGTATCGCAGTACCCGTCGAGGATGGCGCCCCCACAACCTGCTCTGGCGCACGGGCTCATCGCTTGTCCTCCTGTCGATTGACCGCGGCCCGGAAGGCGTCGACCGCCTGCGCCGCGGCGGGCAGGTCGCACGGGGCGACCGAGAGCAGGTCGCGCGCCGCCCGGTGCAGGCGCGACAGGTTCGGATCCTCGGCCCGCCCGGCCGCACCCGCCTTGGCGGCCAGGCCGCCGAGCAGGCCGCGCAGCTCGTTGCGACGGGTGACCGGAGCCGAGTTGGCGCTGAGGATCTGCACCGCGCTCGCTTCCACACCATCCGCCATCGCCCGCCAGGCGACCAGCCCGTTCACCGCCGCCCGCCAGTCGGCGTGCGCCATCGCCCCCACCCGTTCCAGCCAGGGGCGCAGGCCGCGCGGCGGCGCGTCGAGCACCGAGACCGGGTCGAGCGGGGCGAGCAGGCCCTGCGGATCGGCGATCTTCTGGCGGGCGGCGTCGAGCGCCACCGCACCATCCCGTACGGTACGGTCGATGAGTGCGAGCTGCTCCGCTGCGGCATCGAGCTCGGCCCGCAGGCCGGAGCGACGGGCCTGCAACGTCGCCTGCGCCCGCTCGGCGGCGTCCAGCGCTGCGCGCAACGGCGGCAGCAGTGAACCCAGCTGCAGCGGGTCGGTCGCCGCGGCGGCGGTGGCGGCCTCCACCGCAGCACGGGCGGCGTCCGCCTCGGGGAACGGGCCGATATCGGCCACCAGCGCATCGATCTGGAAGCGGGCCGAGTCCACGAGGGGCAGCCCCTCGCGCCAGGCGGCGCCGATGCGCCCCACCACGTCGGCGGCGACGGCGTAATCGGCCACCATCAGGTTCATCGCATCGGCCACTGTGAGGGCCCCGGCGCGACCGGCCGCACCGGTGGCGACGCGCAGACTGGCCGGTACGGTCGCGGTGTCGAGGGAGATGATCGGGTCGTTGAGCAGGTGGCGGACGCGGGCGTCGTCGGCCTTGCGCCCTTTGCCGGCCTCCTCGTCGACCTGGTCGAGCTGGCTGCGCACCGACGGCAGCAACGACCACAGCCGCTCCAGCGCCTCCGCCGCCGCCCGGGCGGGCGCGGCCGACGATCCTGCGAGCCCTCCGACCTGGACGAGCTTGACCGTCGGGTCGGCGTCGAGATCGACGAGGTCGGCGCTGAGCCGATCGAAATCGGCCCGCACCCGTCTCGCCCAGTCGAGGAGATCGGCGGCGACCATGGCGCGTGTCGGCCCTCAGCCCTGCGGCCGCGGTCGGCCGTAGACCGCCAGGGGGAAGCTGCCGCGCGGGGCGTCGATGCTGCCGTCGGGGTTCCCGCTCAGCTTCTCGACCGGCTGACCGAGACCGCTCAGCCAGCGGTCGTAGATCGCCCGCCAGCCCGGTGCCGGCGCGGCGCTGTCGCCGGCCACCGGATAGGGGTTGGCGCTGAGCTTGGCGTCCTCGAGCACGGCGTTGACGAAGCTGACGAACTCGGGGTGCTCGAGGCTCATCGCCATGCCGTACGGCTCCTCGGTCAGCAGCGGTCCGGCCAGCTGGGCGTAGGGATCCTGGGCGGCGAAGCCGGCGAGGACCGTGTCGTCGGAGCGGATCGCATCGGCCCGACCCTGCTGGAACAGCACCACGCAGTCGGTCTGGTTGTCGACCTCGACCACCTCGATGGGCGGGTCGACGGCCAGGCTGCGCATCTCGTCGGCCGAGGTCCCGCCGGCGGACACGCACACCGTCTTACCGGCCAGCTCCGTGATGTCCTGCACGCCGGAGTTCCGCGCCACCAGCAGCCGCTGACCGGCGTAGAGGTACACCCCGGAGAAGGCCACCTGCTGCCAGCGGGTGCAATTGATGGTCATGGTGTGGGCGATGAGGTCCACCTCACCACCCGCCACCTTGGGGATGCGCTGGGCGTAGGTGATGCCCTGCAGGTCGAGCCGTTCCCCGATGGCATCCCACGAGCCGCCGAAGATCGCCAGCGCCACCAGCTTGGCCATGTCCACGTCGAAGCCCTCGATCTCACCCCGCTCGGGGTTGACCGCGGCGAACAGCTGGGTGTCGATCGAGGTGCCGACCCGCAGCTTGCCCGACTGCTGGATGGTCGCCATGTACGACCCGGGGGCGAACTGCCCGGGGGGCGTCACCGTGGTGTCGGGGGCGTAGGAGCTGATGGCCAGCAGTGCTGGGTCATCGTTGTCGCACGCTTCGGTCTGCACCGGCGCCAGGGTCGACACGGTGACCTCGGGCGGCAGCGACACCTCCTGCGGTGCGGTGTAGCTGGCCCCGCACGCGGCGAGCAGCAGCGCGGCCACCACGGTGGCCGCGGCGCGGGTGGGGCGGGGCCGTCGCGCTCCGCGGTGGTTGGGGATCGGCGCAGTCATCGTTGCCCCGTCATCGATAGTCGTTGATCCGTCGCTGGATGCCCCACGCGGCGGTGGCGGCGGCGACCACGCCGATGATCAGGCCGGCGATGCGCACCCGGTCCACCGGTGCCTTGGCGTCGAGCAGGTCGAACGAGAGGGTGTTGAACGCGCTCTCCACGCGCCCGCTGACCGAATCGTCGAAGGCCTGGAACCCGGCCGCCACCGAATCGGGCTGCGTGCTCGGCGCGTTCAGCGCCGCGCGAGCGAGGTCGTACCCGCCGCTTGCGTCGAGCTCCGCGGCGGCCCGGCTCCGCTCGAGGTACACGTCCCACAGGTTGGGCAGCTCGCTGCGATCGTCGAACGCATCGAGGCGGGCCTGCACGTTCTGGGCGGCGGTCTCGGCCTGGGCGTTGAAGCTGTCACGGGCACCGCGGTCGATGAGGGCGAACGTGGCGCTGGCCTGCTGGGTGTAGGCATCGGCCCGGATGGCAGAGAGGGCGGACAGCTGGTCGTAGCCGTTGCGCACCGCCGCGGCTCCCTCGGTGGCGGAACCGGCGGTGGCGTTCAACGCCCACAGCAGCCCGGCGCCGAGGATGGCGCCGGCGGCGACGAGGCCGGGGTTGAGGAGCCGACGGGTGCGCGCGGCCATCCAGCGGCCGGCCAGCGCGAACAGGGCGAGCACGGTGACGGCCAGGACTCCGACGGCGATGCCCGGCCCGCCGGTGAGCGGACCGACCTGGTCCCGGAACGATCCGTCGGCCGAGTCGCGCAAGGCGTCGAGCTGGGTGGTGATGTCGTCTCGAACCAGCTGCTGGGCGCTGCGCAGGTAGGCGGCGCCGAGCGGCAGCTGCTGACGGTTGTCCGCCCGGGCGGTCTCGATCAGGCCGCTGTAGTCGATCAGGAGGCGGCCGAGATCACGGATCGCCTGGCGGGTGGGCTCCTCGTCGGCGACGCGCCCGGCGTTGGCCAGGGCGACGGCGGCATCGTCCATGGCGGCGCTGTAGCGGGCCCGCTGCTCGGGTTGATCCACCCCGCCGGCGAGGAACGCGCCGACAGAGGCCGCGTCGGCACGTCCGATGGCGGCGCGCAGCTCCTGGCCGGCGACCACCAGGCCGGCGGCACGCTCGGCGCGATCGATGCTGGCGGCACGACCGTTGGCGCCGAGCACGAGCGCCAGCCCGAGCAGTACGGCGGCGACGGCGAGGACACCCTGCATCGCCCGCATGCGGGCCGGGGTGCTGCGCCCGGTTCGGGCGGCGTTGGCGGCGCCGAGCGCAGCCGCGCCGACTCCCGCCGGGGTCACCGACGGTGGCAGCGGCGCGGCGGCGGGGCTACCGGGCGGAGCAGTCGTCATCAGCAGTGCAGGCTAGGACCTGTTCGGCGCGATGCGATCGAACGGCGCTCACGTGGTGCGGACCCAGCCCTGTTTGATGCACAGCCACAGGATCCCAGCGGCAGCGCCGACGGCCAGGATCAGCCCGAAGTACCGGGCCGCTCCACCGAAGATCAGGGCACCGACGATACCGCCGAGCATGGAGCCGACGATCCCGAGGCCCATGGTCGGGAAGATGCCGATCTGCTGGCGGCCGGGGATGACAGCTCGGGCCAGGGCGCCGACGATGAGACCGCTGATGGCGACGCTGATGAGATAGACGAGCATCCGTGCCCCTTCTCTTTGTGGAACGCTTGGGCTCCTCACGTTCGACGCTAGTGCCGACGGTTCGGTTCGTCGGATCGCGAAACAGTGTCGGTCGACCGGACCGAGGGGGCTCCAGATGACGGTGCAGAGACTCAACCACGTCGCATATCGCTGCCGCGACGCCAAGGAGACCACGGAGTTCTACGCCGACGTGCTCGGCCTCAAGCTGGTCCACACCATCGTGCAGGACCTCGTGCCCTCGACCCAGGAGTACACGCCGCACGCCCACATCTTCTTCGAGCTCGGCGATGGCAGCTGGGTGGCGTTCTTCGACGTGGCCACGGAGGCGGAAGTCGCGCAACAGCGCGAGCGCGATTGGGCCCAGCACCTCGCCCTGGAGGTCGAATCGCTCGAGATCCTCGAGGAGAAGAAGGCCGCGCTGGTGGCGCACGGGATCGACGTGCTCGGGCCCGTGGACCACGGGTTCATCCAGTCGATCTACTTCTTCGACCCGAACGGGCACCGGCTCGAGCTCGCGGCCCGCACCCATGGGCCCGGCGACCTCGACCGCTACGCCGCGGTGGCTCGTGCGGCGGTCGACGACTGGACCGCCCGCAAGAAGGACGAGCTCGCCGCACACTAGGACCACGAGCTCGGCGATCGGTCGGCCGCGGCCGCCGGTCGCGGTGGTCGCTTCGGCGCTCGCTCGTACACCCCGCGGGCGCGTCGTGTGGCGCGACCCCGGTCGGTCTCGTAGGCGAGCGCGGCCGACAGCGCCTGCACCGGATGAGCGTGATCGACGACGTAGCCGCGCAGGTGGAGCAGGCTGTGCAGCTCGATCAGGCTGAGCGGCCCGCGCTCCTCGAGCAGCGTCAGGCAGGTGGAGCGGAGCCGGCGGCCGTAGAGCCTCACGGCGTCCTCGGCGACGGCGGGGAGCGCCACGGATCCGTCGGGCTGGGGACGGCGACCGCGGGCGCTCCACGTCGGAGCCAAGGTGGCCTCGATGTCCGAGCGACGGCGGGTCAGCGTGGTGCGCTCGGCGCGCAGCCCGTCGATCCGGCGATCGATGTCCTCGACGCGGCGTTGGAGATCGGCCTGCTCGGCCTCGAGGGCGAGGCGCTTCTTCCCGAGGGCGCGGGAACGGGTGGCGATGGGATCGACCCGGTGGTCCATGGTTGGTCCTGAGGGGACGTGACCGGTTGGCAGGGGCCGATTCGAGCGGGGCCGGCCCCGGGGCCCGCTGGGTCGCAACCTTCGCACAGCGGGTGTGACAGCGATGCTGGCGGAGCGGATCGATCCTCGCAGGGGCGCAGGATGGGCGCGTCGGAACGGTGCCCAGCCGGGCCGGGCGGTGCTTGCGACGCCCGGCGAAGGCGGGGTCGAGGCCGGTCTCGGCACCGCGCCGGTCGGAAGCGACGGTCGATTTCCAGCCCTTATGCGTGAGATCGAATTCGATTGTCCGGAACCCGACGCCGCCATGAGATCGAATTCGATTCGCCGGAGGTCCAAGGTGGAGCTGCGCTACCCCGTGAGATCGAATTCGAATCCCGAGGCGTCGGATGTGCGTGAGATCGAATTCGAATCCCGAGGCGTCGGGAGTACGTGAGATCGAATTCGATTTCGTGCCTACGGGGTTGCGGAACACGCACGGTGCTCGGCCGCCGGGGCGGGGTGGCCGGCCGCCGGGGCGGGGTGGCCCGGCCGCCAGGGCTCGTAGCGCCCCGGCCGCGCCCGGCCGCCCGCGTCAGATCATGGCGTGCTCGGCGAACAGGTCGAACGAGCGGTACACCTCATCGATCGCCAGATCACCCCAGGCGAACTGACCCACCAGGTAGTCCGTGCCACCGTTGGCCGCCAGCTCCTGCACCGCCTCGCGCACCTTTGCCGGCGAGCCGGCCACCACCGCCTGCACCGCTAGCGCCCGATCGAAGTCACCGCCCAAGGTCGGATCGTTCGGCGGGGTCATCTCGAAGCGGCGGAACAGCCGGCTCAGATGCTCGGTGAACGCCACCCACGCGGCCCGCGCCCGCTCCTCCGCCTCCTGGTCGGTGGCCGCCACGAAGTACTTGCGCACCGCCCCGATCCGGGCGGGATGCCCACCCGCCACGCCGTCCTGGCGAAGCTCCCCGTACCGCTGCACCGCAGCGGCCACCGCAGCGGTCGGCCCGCCCGCCATCGTCGACACACCCAGGCGCGCCGCCGTGTCCAGCGTGCCCGGTCGCCACAACGGCGGGTAGGGCTTCTGGAACGGCACCACCTCGATCGGCACGTCCCGGAACTGCCAGAACCGTCCCTCGAAGCTGAACCACCCCTCGGTCTGCAGCGCCTGCAGGATCAGCTCGAGCGCCTCCTCGGTGCGGGCGTCCGCCTCCGTGTCGTCCATCCCCCACAACCGGTGCTCCGGCGCACTGATCCCCTTGCCGAAGCCGAACTCGAAGCGTCCCTCGCTCAGGTGGTCCAGCATGCAGATCTCCTCCGCCAGCCGCAGCGGGTGGTAGAAGGGCAGCAGGTGCACCAGCGAGCACAGCCGGATCGTCGAGGTCAGCTGCGCTGCGGCGGCCAGGAACAGGTTGATGCTCGGCGCCGCATCGAGCGGGATCATGTGGTGCTCGGACTTGTGGTAGCCCCAGAACCCCGCCTGCTCTGCCCGCTGGACGAGGCCGAGCCGGTCCTTGTAGAGCTGGTGCAGCGGCACGTCGCCGCCCGGATGCTCCAACTGGTCGAACATGCCGAACTGCACGGCACCGGCCATCTCGACTACCTCCCCCTGCGCCATCGCTCAGCGATGCACGCGTTGCTGTACTGCCGCCTCCGAGACCGGGCCACCGCCTTGCCCGAAGCGGGCAGGTACCCCGACTGCCCCCGTGAGCAGACCTCCGGCGCGTCCCCGAACCCCTCCGGGAACACGCGCACCGGCCCAATCAAACACGATGTCGGACCCTTCGGCTCGGTTGGCGAGCACGATGGCCGCCACGGCGGCCGCCGCTGCGCCTCGCACCGGCCGGCGCCGCGTCGAACCCGTCGCCCTCGAGCAGGGCGCCCACCAGGCGACGGGCGTCCCGGCCCGGAACACCGAAGGTCCCGTACGGTATGGCATGGCCCGGCTGGTGGAACGCCGCAGCCCGTCCCCACACCGGTGTCGATGCCGACGCCGCGCCGCTACCCCTCCGCCCGCGCCCACGATGACGACCTCCACGACCGGGAACCTACCGCCCCGCCATCCCGCGTGACACCTTCGCAGACGCACGCCCCGCCAGCTGCCCACCGGGCGCGCAGCAGCACCCCTACCGGGCGCGCAGCACCACCCCTACCGGGCGCGCAGCACCACCCCTACCGGGCGCGCAGCACCATCTGCGTCTGGGTCACCTTCGCCACCAGCTTGTCCTCGGCGGAACGGACCTCCGTCTCCACCACGATGGTGGTCCCACCCACGTGCAGCGGCTTCGAGATCGCCCGCACCGTGCCACCGCGCACGGCGCCCAGGAAGTTCGTCTTCGACTCGATGGTCGAGGTCCCGGCCGCACCGGGCGGCAGGTTCAGGAACGCGCACGCCCCGCCCGCCGAGTCGGCCAACGCCATCACCGCGCCGCCGTGCAGCATGTTGTTCGACGTGCACAGGTTCTCCGCCCAGTCCAGAGCGAGGACGATCAGCTCAGGGGTGAACTGCTCGGCGCGCATGCCGAGCGTGGCGCACAGCGGCATGGTCTGGTGGAGCATCGCGGTCGCATCGGCGTCGGTCATGGGGGCAGTCTGTCCGACACGCCGACGGGCCGCTATGACCTCCTGCGTAATCGTCGCCCACTACCGTGGACGGCGCATGAGCGACGCAACCACCAACCCCACGGTCTACTTCGACATCACGATCGACGACGCGCCGGCCGGCCGCATCACCTTCGAGCTGTTCGCCGATGTCGTGCCCAAGACGGCGGAGAACTTCCGCGCCCTGTGCACCGGCGAGAAGGGCTTCGGCTACAAGGGCTCGGGCTTCCATCGGGTCATCCCCGAGTTCATGTGCCAGGGCGGTGACTTCACCCGCCACAACGGCACGGGCGGCAAGTCCATCTACGGCGAGAAGTTCGCCGACGAGAACTTCAACCTCAAGCACACCGAGCCCGGGCTGCTGTCCATGGCCAACGCCGGGCCCAACACCAACGGCTCGCAGTTCTTCATCACGACCGTGGTCACCTCGTGGCTCGACGGCAAGCACGTCGTGTTCGGCAAGGTCACCGACGGCATGGACATCGTCACCAAGATGGAAGAGCAGGGCACCCGCAACGGCCAGCCCCGCGCCAAGATCACCATCGCCGACTCCGGGCAGCTCTGAGCGAGCAGACCGAACAGGGCTGACCGAGGTCGGCCCGGCGTCGAACCCTGCGCGGGACCGATGGGCGGCGCGCCCACCGGTCCCGCGCCGCGTCCGAGGCCCTGCTGCGCCCGGGCCGCCTCAGCAGGGGGCGGTGTCGGGCGGGCGGTGCAACACCGCCCAGGTGACGGTGATCGTCGCCGGGATCCGCCCGTCGGGGCCCGGCTCGCCGCCGTCCACCAGCTCCGCCGTCCCATCGGCGATGAGGCTCAGCTCCTCCGCATCGCCCGCCGGCCACAGGCACGACACCAACGGCCGCTCGCGGAGTGCCGCCGCCGTACCCCACCCGACCTCGGTGTGCAGCACCGGACCCTCGCAGCGCAACCGCACATGGTTGATGCGCGGCCGGCCGTCGCCACCGCCCGACATCAGGAACCCGATCGGCCCGAACCGCTCGACCGCGGCGGCCAACTCGTCCAACGGCACCGGAACGCTCATACCGGCACGCTAACCGGCGCCCGTCAGCGTCGCACCGTGAGCGTGGCCCGAAAGGTGACCAGCTCGAACTCCGAGTAGCGGGCCGCCACCTCGATCGTCCACACGCCGGGCAACGGCAGATCCAGATCCGGGTTGGTCACGTGGTTGGGACCGGCCGGGAACGCCTCCAGCTCGATCGGGCCGATGTCGCGTTCGTCGAGGGTGGCGGTGACGGTGATCTCCTCGGCCCGGTCGAGCGACCCACGCGGGCTGGTGAGGTAGACGTGCAGGGCGGTGCCCCCGGTGCGGGCCGGGTCCAGCACGATCTGCGCGGTGCGCTCGCCGACCACCGCGATGCCCGTCTCGGTCACCGTCTGCTCGGCGATGGCCGGCCGCTGGTTGACCAGCACCGCCGTCACCAGCAGCACCACCGCCATCAGGCCGACCTCGGCGCGCACCGGCCCGCGGACGCCATCGACGCGTCCCCGCTGCGCCTCCCGCCGGCTGCGCACCGCAACCGCCACCAGCGCCACCACCACGACCACCTTCGCCACCAGCAACCGGCCGTAGTCGGTGTCGGACAGCAGCGACACGTCGCCCACCTGCCGGACGCCGTTGAGCACCCCGGACGCGACCAGCACGGCCACCGCCACCAGCGCCACCGGGCTGAACCACCGCACGAACGGCGTCGGCCCCTCCCCCGCTGCCGGCGGGCGCAGCACCAACAGCAGCGCGGTCACCAGGCCGGCCGACCACAGCGCGGCGGTGACGAGGTGCGCCACCGTCGCCACGAACCCGACGGCCGCCCACCGGCCCGACTGGGCATGGCCGCCCAGCGCGGCCACCACGCACAGGGCCAGCGCCGCCGGC